>DATIFN010000025.1:0-101746 GCA_035455245.1 Nitrosopumilaceae archaeon
ATTCCTCTCCTTTTGCTGGAAAAGGTCAGTATGAAGATGACTTGGACCAAATAATCTTGAAACTAGAGCGAAATAAGGAAAAATATCTCAAAGTAAGTTAATCATGTCCCGACTTTACAACATTAATTATGTCCCACAAACTTGACAGCACCTGTTTTGAGGTTCTGTCAAGTTAACGGCTCTTCTCCCTGAATTTTATTGTTGTAAATTTTAGGCTCATTTCTATCAAACTCCAACTTTTGGATCAGAAATTCTCATTAGCATCTAACACCATTTTCTTTAGTCGTTCTAAAAATGCTTCACATATTATATCTATTGTCTGATTAGGATTTTCATCTAGATAATATTCCAATATGGGTATACCTTTTTCCTCTCTTATGCTCTGTTCACCTGTTTGCTTATCAGTGGTAGTAATTTTCACTATAGGGTTCTTATCAAATGAAAGTGGAATAATCGCACTAGCTGGTTTTCCTTCACTAGCAGTAAGAGTTAGACCTTGTGGAAAATTCATACCAATTTTGAATTTAGTTGGTTTTATTGATTTTCTGTGAAGAATGATGTTTCTCTTCTTAATCAAAAATCCATAGTTTGGTTCATCTTTAATTTTCTTGTACTCATCTTCATACCATTTTATGAATTTCTCTGCATTTTCGTTACCTTTAGATTTCTTATGAAATTCGCCATTAAGATCATAAACTTCTAAATCTATTCCCAAATTATATTTTAAATTGTAATCCTCCAATAGATGATCTAAAATGCTCCTTGTTGAAGCAAGAAAGGAATTAAAAGCATAAAAATAAGCCTCATTCCATTTATCCATATTTTTTAAATTATTAAGATTGTAAATGGATTCCTTAAGTTTTTCAATAGCTGTCATTTTGATCCATTTATTAAAAAGCAGCAGATCGATCGAGTTATGAATATGTTAACAAAATGTGTTATTGCTTTATGGTTAGGCTCTGCTGTTGCCTTATTTTTTGCATACATAGCTAAATTCATTCCGTTAGATTCAGAAGTAACTATTAGCATACTAGATTTTATCGCCTTTCTTTTGTTCATTTGTGGACTTGCTTTTCTTATTGGCAGAATTATTCAATCCAAACGTGGTTGACATTAATTCACGATAAATTAGTATTCCGCTTAGATTCCCAACTGCAAAAGAGATTCCCCATTCTAGATATGATAGTAATTCTGTCATAAGCTTGCCCTCTGAATCAAAGTTTTCCATTTGTCTTTGCCTTGAATTGTTATTCCACAAGCTTCACTAGGTGTCTTACCATCCAAAGCCATGTGTGGTCTAAGGTAATTATGGTATATTTGATAACCTTTAATCAATAAAGATTCTTCATTGCCATATACAGTTAGACACCAATAAGGGAACTGTCAAATCTGTGGATCTTAAACCTGTAAAAAATCTGTTGATAATTAACTTAATAGTTAAAGAAGACTTTCTTTGTAGCCATTTTCTACCTCGACCATCAAAGAGTAGTTCATCTGCAACTAAACTTCCAATCCAATAAACTGCAAAAAATTCTTCTACCATTATTCCAGTGATAACACACAGGGTTAAAAAAAGATGCTGTTATTTGATGAACATGAACATTTCATATCAATCTCGGTTTTAATCTTTAATCAGACTATTTTTTCCTTGGAATAATAGATGCAGCAAGTTATTCAAAAATTTCTCCACTATGAGAATCAGATCTGAGAATTAACAATCCAATAATATATGATCAAATGCAAAAGTTTTTCATGGTAAACTATCAAGCCTTGAAGTCATCCGTAGAAAAGAATGGTGAAGTCATGATACGCACTGACACGGGAGAAAAAATAGAGTTACATAAACACAATGTCAAGTTTGATGACTCTACAAAGGAGATAATTATTGATGCCGCTAGTGAGACCTATTGGATTGACTCAGAAAAAGTAGCCTATTATTGGATCCATAGGGAAGGATTCGAAGGTAAGCAATAACTTAACCTCTTCTTTTTGTTTTTGTTTATCCAAGTTAACAATATTTGTTTTGTAAAATGATCAAATTCAGTAAGTATAATTTTAAGTGAAAATACTACTTGCGTCTTGGTCGTTGGCCAGGTTTGTTTTGTCCTGGAACTCTTTTTAGTTCAAATCTTTTTCTAAAATTTTCTTTGTTTCTCATTATGGAGATAGTTCCATGTCTTTCTCGAGCTTGAACTTTGGGTGTTTGTCCTCTAACTTTTCCTGCTTTTGTAAGCGAACCGTGAGTTGGCACGAATTAGTTTCTTGTCTGATTCAATTTATGTATTTGGATTTATTTACCAGTATTTTGCCTTGATGGTTTCAATTACCTTTTCGTGTTCGCTTCCCTTTCTTCTTGCATATCTTTCCATTGCACCAAGTGGCACACCGCCTAATGTAGTTGCCAATCCAGTAAAGGCCTTTCTTCTAAATGTCCCACGACTTCCTGTTTTACTCATGAATTTTTTTATGCCGTACTTGAAATTGTGTTGCCAAGTTTTGTACATGACACCAAGTTGTGCAGCATCCATTTCATTTCCTATATCAAAGAATTCTGATTTCTCCAAAAGACCAATTGGGACAAAAGTAAGTGGAGTAGTAGTAAACATTGCATCTGGCTGTTCTTTTTCTAATTCATTTATCAATCTGATTGTTTCCCAAGCATCTTCGTCTGTTTCGTCGTTATCCAGACCCATGATTAGAGTGAATGCAGGTATCCAATAATTTTCATTTAATGTCTTGACACCCTCTTTTACTATCCAATGCCATTCTTCGGGTTTGTATGGAGAGAGTTTCCTGTCAGCATACTTGCCAATTAATCGCAGGCTTCCAGTTTCAAAGCCACACTGGACCCCAATCATGTTATCAGGACCAGCTTTAATTATTTTTGAGATATTTGGAACCACTCGTTCATCGGCTATGGCACCTGCAAGAGTACCATGCGTAGGGTTTGTGTGTTCTACGCCAGTTGACATGACCGCATTGAAAAGCTCTTCAAGTGCTTCTCTGTTTGGTGCCATGTTCTTTGTTTTTCTTGGATCCAGACCATAAACAAAAATATCATCGCTGTGTAGCCAGGCAGAAGTCTGTCCACCCTTTTTGAGATTGACTTCGATTTCCCTTTTTACCTTCTCTGGTGGGTAATATCTTAATGGTCTTAGTGTAACGTCACAAAACTTGCAACCTCGTCCACAGCCACGCATTACCTCCACCATTCCATGCATACTGGGCTCTACAATATCTGGAATCATATCAATATCTGGCTCATCCCAGTAGTGGATAAATCTGCCATGATGTTTTTTCTCGCCTTTTCCAAATTCTTTAATGTCCACTTTGAAATCATTTTTTGCAAATGGATTCATGTTATCAAATGCACCATCAATCAAATTATTGAAAAATTGTCCCGCATGACCGTCAATTTCCGGAGCAATACCTCCAAGTTCTCCCTCTAAAACTGCATACAAACCATATTCTTCTATTTTCTTTGGATCATAATTATACTGCCAGGTTCCAGATGCGCCAGCAATTACTTTGGCGTTGCTTCCATTCTTTTTCTTTGCGGCATTAATTTTCATGTGTAGATCTCTGTTGTAAAATTCATCGTAGGATGTTTGCTTACGACCATAAGTGAAGGTCATGGTAACAGGGCCCATTCCAAGTGGATCCATTTCGTAGGTTCCAATCACTTGTGTTTCTGGACCAATGAATTTTTCAATATGATCAGGATGTGCCACAACGACATCTTCGCGTCTAAATCCGTCACGCAAAAGTGCTGCCTCAACTTTTCTTAATCCATAGGGTGCATAATTTGCTACTCCATTTGTGTGACCTACGGGATTACAAATAAAATCAAACAAAACTCTTGGAGTTACTTGATCTTTTAATAAATAATACCAGATGCTTTTTTTGGATCTGTGTGGATCTACTGCAGGCGCACATCCAAAGAAGGTAGCAAGGGATATCCCACGATATTGCGACATCAACGTACGGTCAGCTGTTAATACAATTTTCGGGTGCCCCAATTCAATCCTCATTTGGGTACTTTGGCTCAATCTTTTTAAGTTTTCGGGTTTTATCTAACAGAATTTTAGTAATTTTCAAGAATTCCGGCTTTATTTCTATGAGTGTATCCAAATTCTTTGTTTGAAAGAAGATACTCACCGTCAAAAACAGTGCCATCTCTACAAACAAGGACTTCACCTGCACAACAACTTCCACAGATACCCATGCCGCACTTCATCATTCTTTCAAGACTTGCTTGGACATGAATCTTTTTGGCGTGAGCCAACTGTACAACTTTGTACATCATTTTTTCTGGTCCACATGTGTATACTGCATCAAACTTTTTTTCAGAAAGTAATTTTTCCATTTCATCTGTTACTAAACCTGATTTGCCGTATGTTCCATCTTCTGTCACAACAATGACTTGATGTTTGTTGTTTTCAAGAAGTTGGTTTGTTAATTTTTCAAAAAAAACTTCTTCTCGGGTTTTTGCACCCATCATTATTGTGACTTCATCAGTTTTTTTCAAAAATGTCAACAGTCGCATCAATGGAACAAGTCCAGTTCCTCCTCCTACAAGCAAAAGTTTTCCTTGTTTTATGGAAAAAGAATTACCGTAAGGTCCTCGCATGCCTATGTAATCACCCACTTTAAGATTGTAAAGTTCTGTGGAAGAAACACCGTGTTTTCTTACCGTAAATGCACCTTTCCCTTTTTCCAAAGTAATCATCACACTCATTGGTAATTCGTTCACACCTGGAATCCAAACCATCGCAAACTGTCCTGGTAAGACACTAGCAAAAACATCATCAGAAAAAACCAGTGTACGTACTGTTGGTGTTTCTTCAATTACTTTTTCTATTTTAACAACTAGTGGTTTGTTAGAATTTCTTTGCAATTCCTATCATCTCTCTTATTTCTGAAAATCCCTTCCTTTCCATGTACTTTGATATCCCATTATTAATTTCTGAGAATACTCCAATCCATTTTTCCCCTATTGCACTTCCAATTTGTACGGCGCTTGCGCCAGCAAGTATGAATTCAACAGCGTCTTCCCAATCAGAGACACCACCACAACCAATTATTGGGATATCAAATTGGGATGAAATTTCATAGACGCATCTCACTGCAATTGGTTTTATTGCAGAACCAGAGAGTCCTCCAATTTTATGACTGAGAAGAGGACGGGTTGTTTCTACGTCAATTCCCATCGCCCTGACAGTGTTTATTGCAGTTATTGCATCAATTCCGGATTCGCATGCAGCCCGTACTGTCTCAAGATAATCCGAAGATCCTAGTCCCACCTTTGCAATTACAGGAACTTTGGAATGAGACTTGACTGATTTTACTATTTTTCTTACCAAATTAGGATCATCACCGACTTCTAGTCCAACTTTTTCTACATGCGGACATGACAGGTTTAGTTCATATCCCAAAATTTTGACATTTTCAAATTGTTTTATCATAAAGGTAAAGTCTTCTTCTACAGATCCGACTAGACTGACAATGATTGGTACTGTGATATTTGGCGCAATCATCTTTGCAAAGTATGGAGCACCTGGATTTGACAGACCCACCGCGTTCAGATAACCAGATTTTACTCCAATTATTGTCGGATTAGGATACCCATCCCATGGTTCCTTACTTAGTGATTTTGTTACTACTGCGCCTGCTCCATCTTTATATAACCGAGAAAAAACTTCAAGCGAGATTCCAAGAATACCAGAAGCAAGCATAGTTGGCCTTTCCAGCTCAATTAACCCTACTTTGGTTGAGATGTCAGGTTTCACTTATGATTATAAAAAATTGTTCTCATATAACAGTTCATGTGTAATCTCTCATAAAGGAATGTTACCTTTTTTAGTGAGTGAGTGTGAATGTGTGAAGTATGCATTTTGTAATTTTAACAGAAATTGGTGTAGCAGTATTTGATAAAAATACCTGTGTAAAATCTCTTCCTTTCTCAGATCTTGCTAAAGAGTATGTTGAGATTAAAGAAGGAAAGGCAAACGTGTATCAACTAACGGACTTTCTTTCTAAGTTACCTTCACCTGTTTTTGTAAACGATTCTTCACTCTTAAAACTTTTGAAAAAAAATTCAATCGAGGCAGAGCTAATGGAAAATGCCAAAATAGAAAACATTCAAGCCTCAAAACTTAGAGTCCTAGTTGATTCTGGTTTTGCAAAGGACGAAGATGAAGCAAGAGCAAAATTACGGGACTTTGCTGTCCAGCTTTCATCGTCAAAGGTAACAGAAACCTCCGAGAGTCCCGACCTTCACATTATTCAAACTATTAACACACTGGACGAAATTGACAAGATAATTAATGGACTTAGTTCCCGATTAAGAGAATGGTATGGCTTACATTTCCCAGAACTTGATAATTTAATAGACAGTATCAGTGGATACTCCAGAATAGTCTTAGCTGGTACAAGAGATGACATTACAGATAATGTATACATTGAAGCTGGATTTCCTGACACTAAAGTAGAGATGCTATCTCTGTTACAGAAAAAAAGCAAGGGAGGAAAAATTTCAGAAGAAAATCTTGCAATTGTCCAGTTTATTGCAAAGCAAATATTGGAACTTTTTGAGTTAAGAAATACACTAGAAAAACATGTAGAAACTCAGATGGACATAGTAGCACCAAATTTGGCTGGCATATTGGGCCATGCCGTTGGAGCTAGAATTTTGGCAAGGGCTGGAAGTCTTAAAAGACTTGGTTCCATGCCTGCTAGTACTATTCAAGTTCTGGGTGCAGAAAAAGCACTATTTCGTTCCCTGAAAACTGGTTCTCAACCCCCGAAACATGGTTTATTGTTCCAGCATTCTTTGGTACACGCAGCACCAAGGTGGCAGCGTGGTAAGATAGCTAGAGCAATTTCTACAAAGGCTGCAATTGCAGCACGAGTAGATGTTTTTGGTGCAGGACTAAATAAAACTCTCTTTGAAAAGCTAAATGTAAGAATAAAGGAAATAAGTGAAAAGTACAAGGAACCAACAGAAAAGCAACCTATGAGGATTCAACAACGTGACACTTTCCGACATGGAAGGGGTCCAAGAAGTTTTGGTAGAGATTCTGGAAGTAGAGATCGAAAGAAAGATTGGAAGAAAGGAAAAAGAAGAAAGTTTGGAAAACGATGAAGGCAATATTTTCTGGGTTAACGTAGACGGCGAAAAAAAACTTGCAACATTAAATCTTGTTCCAGGAAATCAAGTCTACAAGGAAAAATTAGTCAAGATAAAAGGTGAAGAGTTTAGGGCATGGGATCCATTCAGAAGTAAGCTTGCTGCAGCTATAATGAATGGTTTAGAGGTTTTACCAATAGTTAGAAAATCCAAAGTTCTCTATCTTGGAGTTTCTACAGGAACAACAGCAAGTCATGTTTCCGATATCGTTGGCCCAAATGGAATAGTTTTTTGTGTGGAACATGCAAGTAGAGTTGCTCGTGATTTTTTAGACAGGGTGTCAGCTTTCAGATCAAACATAGTTCCAATATTACAGGATGCAAGAAAC
Organism: Nitrosopumilaceae archaeon; assembly: GCA_035455245.1. Taxonomy (GTDB): domain Archaea; phylum Thermoproteota; class Nitrososphaeria; order Nitrososphaerales; family Nitrosopumilaceae; genus UBA8516. The sequence continues at coordinate 7,518 of DATIFN010000025.1, forward strand.
CCCAAACAATATTTTTCAGTATATGGAGAGGTAGATGTGGTTTATGTGGATATAGCACAGCCAGATCAGACCGAGATTGCAATATTAAATTGTAAAACTTTCCTCAAAAAGGGTGGATACCTCATGCTTGTCATAAAAACAAGAAGTATTGACGTAACAAAAGATCCTGCTCAAATAATCAAATCTGAGATTAAAAAACTAAGTACAGATTTTGAGATAATCCAAGAAATTAACCTCTTTCCTTATGATAAGGACCATGCAATAGTAGTTGCAAAATATTAGAAAATCATTTTTTATTTAATAGAATTTTTACTGGTTTCCAGCTAGCTCGCACAAATTGTGGAGTACCTTTGTTAGTAAGTATCCAATTTTTAACAAACTGCATAGTTTTAGAGTCGGATGGGTAACCGCTTCCAACATCATATTTTTTTCTGAGTTTTTCTATTTCTCTGTCACGATTGACCTTTGCAATAATTGATGCTGCAGAAACTACAGCGAATTTACTATCCGCATGATGTCTAGAGTAGATTCTCCCACTCTGTGCCAATCTGGAAATCTTTTTTCCAAAACGAATTGGATTTACATCACATGAATCAACATAGGAAGAATCCGGTTTTAGTTTGGAGATTACCTTGGCCATGTATTGTGCTTCCAAGTGGTTTAACTCATTTTTTCTTACACTTTGATCTATTAATTTGGGAGAGATTTTTACAACGTAATAGTCATCCACCAAATCAATAATTTTTTTATATAGATTTTCCCGTCTAGATGGACTAAGTTGTTTTGAATCACGCACTCCAATTTCAGACAGATGTTTGATCCTTGACCGTTCAATTGATATTCCTGCTATAACAAGAGGTCCAAGTACAGATCCCCGACCTGCATCATCTACACCACAAACTGTCATTTTGTTTTTGCAACATTAGATGTATTAAATCGTTTTAGACATACTAATAATAGAATAAAATTGCAAATCGATCAAATGCAGAATATAGTAGAGTTAGTAGAAGGAAATACCAAACTTTTGGTCCCAAAAGAGTCCCTTGAGACAAATGCACCTCCAATGCAACCTGCATTTTTTAACCCAAGGGCAAAACTGAGCAGAGATTTCTCCATAGTAGCGTATTCAGCATTTATCCAAAACTTCAAGGGACCTAAAACTTTCCTTGATTGTCTTTCTGGAATAGGAGCCCGCAGTATACGTGTGGCAAATGAATTAAAAATGATGGAAAGGGTTTTCATCAATGATGTAAATCCATCAGCCATTGAGCTCGCTAAAAATTCTGCATTATTAAATAATACTGACAAGTGTGAATTTTCAGAAAATGAAGCGTGTAGGTTTCTAAGCCTACACTCAAAAAAAGAAAATCGTGGAGCAATAGTAGATATCGATCCATTTGGTTCACCATCAAGATACTTTGATTGTGGAATACGTGCCACTTCTCATGGTGGCCTTCTTTCAGTCACCGCTACAGATCTCCCAGTGTTACATGGGTTATACAATGATGCGTGTCAAAGAAGATACTATGGCATTCCTGCAAGAACAGAATACGGAAATGAAATTGCATTAAGATTGATTCTTGGTTGTCTCCATCTAGTGGCCGGAAGACTCGATGTCAAGATAATTCCGTTATTTGTACAAAACAACATGCATTACTACAGAGCTTATGTTAAAATTCTTGTAAAGACAGATTCTGAAGACAAAATGGGATACATCATTCATTGTAAAGCATGTGGTCATAGAAAAGTTCAGAAAGAAAAAAGTAATTCTTGTGAAATTTGCAAAGCAAAGGCCGAGTCAGCCGGCCCACTTTGGATAGGTGAGATGTTTGATAAAATATTTGTAGATGAAATGTTATTAGAACAAACAAAGTTTACAATAGACAAGTCTTGTGAGAAAACTTTGTTAAAATGTCAAAAGGAAATAGGTATGCCACCTTCTTTTTTTACACTTGATGAGATTGCAAGAAGGATGAGAGATGCCCCAAAATCATTAGAAAAAACAATTGAAAAACTTCAAAAATCCGGATTCGATGCATCACCTACAAGCCTGAATTCATCTGGATTTAAGGCAAGTGCCAGAATAGACGAGGTTATGCAGTTGTTAAAAATCTAAGGGTTGTAACCAAGGCAGATATAGTAAAGTTCACTGCTTGTCTTTCTGCTTGCTTTTGGTTTTCTTATCTGAACTTTTGTGAATTTCTTTTTTATAAAGTCTCTAAACTCATTCGAGTACTCACCATCAAATACTTTGAACAAAGCATTTCCTTTGTACGCTAGAACATGATCAACTATTTTTGATGCCGTATAGTTTAGTGCTATTTGCTTTGCATGATCAATTGCCCAAGTACCACTTACTTGTGGAGAAAGATCACAAATCACAGCGTTTACTTTTCTTCCAAAATGATCAAAAATCAATTCTACAATTGATTCATCTTCAATATCTCCTCTTATGATATGTGCATTTGGAATTTCTTCAACGTAGGAGGTATCGATTCCCATAACTTTTCCTTTGTTTCCTGCAAGTTCTAGTGCCACCTGTGTCCAACCACCTGGGGAACATCCAAGATCTAAAACATAAAATCCCGGACCAATTATTCGATATGATTGGTTAAGTTCTTTTAATTTGTATGAAGCTCTACTTCTATAGCCTTCTTTGTGTGCGAGTTTTCTGTAAAAATCTCGTCTGGCATCGATTAATTTCATTTCTTTATTTTTTTATTGGCAAGTTCGGTTATGACCCACTGTTCAATCAGTGGACAAGTTCTTGGACTAACTTCGCCATCAATTGTACATTTTTGTTCCACTGGACAGATTAAACAAGGTGCAGCTTCAATTGTTTGTGTACTTACAGGCATTTTTGAAATTTTTAGTTTGTAAGTCCATCTGCCATTTTCCAAAATCTTCTCACGTTTTACTATATTACGTCGTTCAAGTTTAATGGCGAGTCTAGAACCATCCCTACTTGTGAGCTTTAGCTTCTTCCATAACTCGCTCTGGAGCATGCCATCTTCTCCTCGTTCTGCAACAATATTACAAACTCGGGTTGTGAGTTTTTCCATGTCAAGTCCTTCGATCTGAAAGTTTTCAATTTCGGTTTCGTCAAATTCTTCTTCAAACTCTTCTTCAGCCTTCTTTTTGGAGAATGGTTTTTTTACAATGGGGAGGATTTTCTCTACTCCCTTTTTCTTTACAGCTGCAGGTGTTTTTTGTACAACCTTTTTCTTTTCAACTGATTTTACCGGTTCCTTTTTTAACGGTTTTTTATCTTTCTTTTTAGCCATAGTTATCCCTCAACACTAGATTCTAAATACGTCCTCAAAGTAATATATAACATAGCATTTGGTTTATTGAACTCTGAATTTAGCAGTTGTTGAAATAGTTTGTTTGTAGTCAATGTCATTCATTTCAACCACCATTTCATATTCTCCTACTTTATCAATTTTTTCAGAAAAAGTATCACCAATTGGAAGCGCCAAATTGTTTGTAGCAAAACACTGCGAGAAAAATCCATTTTGTGATACTACTTGTTTTGGTGAGGATTGTGTATCATAAATTGTAATATACAGATCACCACAGTCAAAATCAGACTTATTGACTACGACCTTAATGTCGATAGATGCAGAAACAGAATATTGACTTAACAAGCCTTGAATTTTGAGGTCTTCGATTCCAGGCTGCGTTGGTATTAAAATACCTTCAAACGGCCACATGTTTAGATCCCTATTGGGTTGTGCTAAAACACCAGATAACACAAAAGTACCAAAAGCAGTGCCCATTATAACTGGAAAAAGAAAAACAAGCAAAGCTGTTTTTTGCACTGCCATTTTGTTATGTAACAATCTCATTCCTTTATATCTATTTAGTCAAAAAATCGTTTTATTCTTGGAGATGAATTTGTCGAATAAGTTAAATCGAGGACAACCAATTAGCCCGCTAGATGCGACTTAGGAAATTCAGAGTCCGTGCTTTTAGATGTATTCATGATTCTGGTGAGATCAAAGTCGGAGATTTGGCTTCCTTTATTGGTAGAAATGAAAGTGGAAAAACCACAATACTTGAAGCTCTTACTCTGCTTAACAAAGATACAAAGCTATCTGAACTTGATTTGTGCGACGAAATGTCAGAAGAGCTGAAATCTGAAATGACGATGGTGGAAGGCGAGTTTGAACTTGGGGAAAAAGAAATAAGATTAATTCAGGAAAAATTTCCAAATTTAGTTGATATTAAAAAAATTAGACTCTATCGCACACAAAAAAATCCTAAAGTACAATATGATTTTGGTAATGTAAAGATTAGTGAAGAAGCAAATAGGAGAATGAATTCATGGGAAAACTTTGTAGAAAAAGTCCAGAATTTCATATCATCAATCCCAAATTCTCTGCGAATAAAACTAGATACAAAATTCATAGAAGGACCTGCCCCAAGGACAAGGGATATTTTTAACAACATGATGGCTGAATTTAACAACCAAATTTACTTGCTCGCGTCCCATGAAAAACAGATAATTTCTGATTGGGAAAAAATTTATCGTGATCTTGACCATACGTTTGATAGTCTCCTTATTGGAACTAGCGAACGTTCCGCTCTAGAAAATTTTGTCGAGGAAAAAATACACCCAAGATTCGTCTATTTTTCAGATTATAAGAAAATTTTAGGAAATATTGACCTTGATGAATATTTGAAAGAATCTAAAGGTATAAGACCAAGAGGATTAGAGTTTGTTGAAGAGTTTGACAAGGCTGAAACTGTCAATAATTTATTCTATTTGGCAGAGTTGGACCCTGACAAACTTGAGGAGGTCCACAGTAGCCCATCAAGATTGATAAAACTTTTGCATACTGCAAGCAGGAAATTAACAGATAAACTCAATCCAGCCTGGAAAGGTGATCCAATTCATGTTGAATTGAGATTCAATCCTGGAAACATCCTTAGCGTTGTGATTTCTGATGTTCACAGAGACGGCACTATCACAAACACAGGTCTTTTGAATCGAAGAGCTGAGGGATTCAAATGGACATTTTCTTTTATAGTAAACTTTGCAGCAGAGACACAAAGAGCGGAATTAAAAGAAGCAATTTTGCTTTTGGATGAACCTGCAAGAAACTTGCACCCAACACAACAACGAGGAATTTCAGATTTATTAAAAAATCTTGCTGGTTCTAATCAAATTCTGTACGCTACGCATTCGCCATTTATGATATTTGATTATACTCCAGGGAACCTGCTAGTTGTAGAGCTTGATAAACGAAAACACCTCAGTCACATCTATTACGATTACTGGAACGCAGATGATGCTACACTAGTCCCAATACTTTATGGTCTTTCCAGAGGCCTTGTCGAATCGATTCCAGATCGAGAAATAGGTGTTAATTCAAGACCAGTAATCATTGTAGAAACAATGGCTGATTCAATATATCTAAACGCCTTTGACAAATTCCTAAAGGACCCTAACCTTTCGATGAATCCCCTTAATATCGTTCCAGCATATAACAAGAATTCCGTTCTGCCTCTTTCAATTTTTTATAAGAACCATGGTTACAACACATTTGTCCTTCTTGAAAATACAGAATTGTCACACCAAATTTCAGCACAGCTTCAGGCAAATGGTTTTAAATCCATACAAATAATATTTTTCGAATTTGGCGGACAACCAAAACAAGCTATGGAAGATTTCATTGTTGTTGATGATTACCTATATGCTGTAAACCAAACCTATGAAATTAAGTTAAGAAAAGAAGGATTCCGTAATTTGACGCGTGATGACATAGCTGCAAAAGGAAGAAAGAGCATTTTAGACAACCTAAATGAGATCTGGAAAGATCATCAACACTTGGGATGGGATAAATTTGAGCCCGAAGAGATTTGCAGATACATATCCCAAAAAATTGCTTCAAACGAGGCAGATTTCTTATCTGATAAGACAAAAGATCAGTTCAGAGCAATATTCCGATTGATTGCAGAAAGAATAAGACAGAATCAAAATATAGTATCTGAGACAACCCTTAGTAGTTTAAAATAAATCCAAATTTCGAAAAAATACCAGAATTAGTACTTTACTACTAATTGATACTACTCAAAAAACAGCAATAATGAAAATTTGTATGAAATATACTTAAGATTTAATTTGGAGAACGGTTTTGTTTTGCTATTGAAGGATAGAATCGTTAGAGGTGTGCTTCTTGCGGTATTGCTTGTTTCGGCTTCTTTTTTTACGTTTAGCGTTCCACAAATCACCGCTGAAGGCGAATTAGTAACAGTAACAGCTACAAATCATGATCAAGTTACAGTAGTAGAATACAAAAATAATGAAGGAAATATTTTCGAAATATCTTCAATAGTTTTGAAAGTCGATGATGGTGGAATTTTCAAGTCATTTAAAACCGAGAAAGGTTGGATTGGTAAAAAGACAGATTCAGATACCATAACGTTTACTTCTACCACACCAATCAAACCAGGTCAAAGTGTTAAATTTGGAGTTAAAATCGACAAACCCAATCCAGTTTTTTCGTGGAAGGCTTTTGACAACGTAGGTGAAGAAATCGGTTCTGGTGCAAAAATTACAACTGGAACTCAGGGTGAAATAAAAGGCGAACCCGTAACTACACCAACCGGACCGGGAGGCATAACTGACAGCTCTACCTTTAAGATTATTCCTGATACCCCACATGTTGGTTCCACTTTACGAATAATTGGTGAGAGCTTTGTTCCAAACCAAAACCTAGATTTTTACATAAATGATTTAAAAATTGATTCTTTTGTAACTAATGGAGACGGAAAATTCATTTTAAGTACAAAGATTCCTGAGAACCAACTATCTGAAAGAGCAGATTTCATAATCAAAGATCAAAGCGGCAATCAAAAATCAGTAAGTTTGAGAATACAAGGAGTATCAACTAGACCCACTGAGGGTGTCATTGCCTTAACGGTAAATACAGATTCTGTGTATCACCGAGGGGACGACAAAACTATTTCAGGCACAGCGGTGCCAGGTAGCACTTTAACTATTACGATTTCAGATTCGAGTGGTCAAGTCCTTACAACATATACAGTAAAAGCGGACGGTTCTGGCAATTATTCTACACAACATCGAGTCGCCTCAGATGCTCCATTTGGAGAATATAATTTAACTATCACAGATGGAAAAGACACTGTTGTTCACAAATATGTTATTGAGACCACTCAGAAGATCAATCTAGTGGCATTAAGGGAGAGATACGAACCAGGTGATACAGTAACAATCAATGGAACCGTCATAGCAAATAAAGAAATTGAATTAACGATACGTAATCCAGTTGGCACGGAAATTCTTTCACAAAACTTACCCATAGGAGCCAATGGAACACTGACTTTTAATTATCATTTGGAAAAATCAGATAGGGAAGGAACTTATGTATTGTTTGCCGCCCAAGGAGAAGAATCTGCTACAGTGCTGTTTGGTGTAGGCCAATTTCCATCGCAACCACTGATAGCAACTATGGATTCACTAAACTACAAAACATCGGATAAACCCAAGATCAATATAATAGGGACCCCATCAGCAACAATCAATTTACTCGTAATTGATCCATCTGACAAACAGAAATTTGCGGATAGTTTTTCATTAGGAGCTGATGGATATCACACATATTCCTTTAATTTAACGGGTTATACAACCGGCATTTACACAGCAGTAGTAAGTAGAGGAAATGTGCATGTTGAAAACCAATTTTCCGTTGGTTTACAGACTAGTACAGGAAAGGTGACTCTAAGAACTCTACAAGAAACCTATCATCCTGGTGATCCCATCTTATTGATTGGCGATTCTAATCCTAGTGTAGTTGTTACAGTAAGCCTGAGTGACCCTAATGGCACCAAGATAAAAACTCAAGAATTATTTACTGATAAAAAAGGCGTATTTTCATCATCAATTTTCAGGATTCCATCTAATGCTCAAAATGGAGTCTGGAAGATAGAAGTAGGTAGTGGAATAAATCATGCAAGTAAGGACCTAATTGTAAGGCAAAGTGGCGAGGAAGGGATTACAATCAACCTAGACAAAAGCAGCTACAAGAGAGATGACATCATTCAAATCGAAGGAGTCGGAGTACTCAGAGGTCATACAATAATAATTAAGATTTTAAAAGATCAAACAGAAATTCAAAAGCTTAGTATCGTATCTACCGGAATTGGAAGCTATGGTACAATTTGGAGAGTACCAATGGACATGGAACGTGGAACGTATACAATCAAAGTGATCGATGATGTAAAGGTTGCAGAAAAAACTTTTACAGTCGAATGACCGGTTAATAGATCCTAAGATTACATCAAAACACTTATTATTTGAGCATGAAAAATTTGATTTATGACGAACATAAGTCAACTAAACAAGCCCCAGAATAGACTTGAACCAGTAGAAGGTACTATCGAAACCATTAGTGAACCAAGATCGGTCAACCTCAAAACAGGAGGACAGGCACAGGTTGCCGATGCAATTCTGAAAGATGAAACTGGCCAGATCAAGCTAACATTATGGGACGCTCAGATAAAGATGGTAAAACCAGGTTCTAAAGTAAGAATAGAAAACGGATACATTACAAGCTTCAAAGGAGAAAATTCCCTAAATGTGGGAAAATATGGCAAGTTAAATGTAATCGAATTTTAAACTTTAATTCTTTTTCTAATTTAGCTAATATAACCAAGTTTTTTGTCTTGAGGCGGCATTGGTAATTGTTCCGTAGGCTGACGTTGTTCCATTTGTTCTTCGACTGTTTTGATTAATTGATCTGTGTCTTGTGCCTTTTTTATAAGGTTAGTCATATCTAATTTTAATCCCATAATTTTTGAAAGAATTTCAATAACTGCTTTTGATGCTTTTGCGTCAACAACATAACCTGATGTTTCTCCAAGCAAGCAAACTCCTGTGATTCCTTTAGTTTTGCCCGCACCGATAACCAATCCATTCATACCAGTAATACTTCCCCCATTCATTGTTAAGATTCCTTGTTTTGAAAATTCTTTTACTATTTGCAACGAAGTACTTGTTCCATAGACTTTGGGATTTTTTGAAAAAGTCCCAGTGATATAGGCTGCAAGGGTGTAGATGTTTTTTACACCAAGTTTTTCGCATAGTCCTATGATTTCTTCTGCCATTGCATATTCACTTTCGGGAGTAACTGGTTGCGCATCTCCAGTCAGCAATATAATGTCGTTTGGTTTGTTTTTACAATAATACAATGTATTTTTCATTAAATCTATCGTACCATCAGCTTGCACAGAGACTTGTGGAGGAAATGATGAGGAAAATATTTTTGCAAATTGTATTCCTTTTAGTTCCTCTATCAGATAATCAACTGCTATTTTGCCAATATATCCACTCCCCGGAAGACCACAAATAAGATGAGGGTTTTTTAGTTCTGGTATTTTTGAAATTTCAATAATAATTTTTGATTTAGACGACATGGGTTTCTAAGCATACATATTCCATATTAATGAAGCGTAGAATTTTTATCTTCTTCTAGATTTTGATTTTTGCTTTGTTTTTCTTGTTTTTGCTTTAGGTTTCACTTTCGACTTGAGTTTTTTAACTTTTCTTATTCTTGTTTTTACTCTTTTCATTATTTTAAATTTTTTAAACTTCTTTTTCTGGGGTTTTGTTTTAAATCTACGTTTTATAATTCTCTTGGCGATTCTTTGTGCTTTTCTCCTTTTCGCTTGTAAAATTGCAAGTCTGTTTGTAATTTTAGTAAGATTTTGTTTTGCCTGTTCCTCTTGCTTTAATTTTGATTTAACCTGAGAACGTAATATTTCTTCTGCCCTCGTGCTTGACTTGAATTGCTCTAGAAGGCTGGGTTTAGCTTGTGTTTGTGTTCTTATTAGAAGATCAATCTTTGATTTAGATTTTATAGCAGCTTCAATTTCTTTTGCAAGCCTTGCCTCTGCATCATTTCGCTGTTTTATCTCAGAATTCAATTCTGAGACCTTTTTATCTATTGATTTTATTCTCTCAAATATTCGTGCCTTTTCTTCTGGAGAATCCGAAAACTCCATTTCTTGTTCTAATCGTTCTTTTTCCGCTTGTTCGTGTTTAAGTCGATCTTCGGCAGTTGCTTTTAACCTCTGAACACTATCTCTTTGAGCTGTGTATTGAGTAAGAGTCTGAGAAATTTCCTCTTTTTTTGAAAAAACTGCATCCTTTTTCTTTTCAAGAGAAGATAACCCTGAAGATGATTTACGTTTCAACGCAAGAGCAGAATTGAGTTTATTTTCAATTTGTCTCCTATTTTTTGTTGCTTGTAATTTCTTAATTTTATATGATCTTAGAAGATTAGAGAGGGCTGCCATAATGCTTTAGGGAGATTTTGTACTCGATTAAGTTTTTGCTATGATCAGGAATTGACACAAAAGTAAATATTTTTCACATCTTTTTGTGAAATTTAATGAATTTTCAAAAATCCTGCTATTTCAAACTAGTAGATTTTATTTGGCAATATTAGGAAAGATGTATGGATTTTCATCCATCTCAGCTGCCGATATTCAAAACCTTCGAAGTTGACAATGAGTCACAAGCGTCTGATGCCGCAGCAGAGATGGTCAAATTAGGATTTTCAAATCAAAAAAGCGCATTTAGAGTACTAATGATAAACGAGAAAGAACTTGCAAAAAAAATCGGATTTTTAATAATGAATGAAATTAATTTTGGACTTCGGAAAACAAAACAAGAACGCGATGTGATGTATTGGATATATCATTATAATAAATCTCGTTATGCAATGGTGTTAATAAGTTCGAGAGTTTTTCATGAATTAGGTCTCTGATTTTTCAAACATTAGATGTAGCTTTAGTTTTTTTGAAACCACTCCAGCGACCAATACTCCAAGTATGAAACCTCCGATGACATCCGTAGGAAAGTGTTGCAATACATAGACCCTACTAATTGATACTAAAATAGGATAAATCCATAACATGTAACACCCTCTTGGAAATCTCCTAGATAATGCGATTCCAATAATCAACGCAAACGTGGATGTCCTTGTAGCATGACCCGATGGAAATGAATTTGTTCCTGCTCCAACAAATGAGTAGGTGTCTTTCTCAAGAGGAATTGGAAATGGAGAACCTGTAAAATCTAGATTCGGCCTCTCTTGACCAATAGCTTCTTTTAGGTATGCAGAAATGATGGTTCCTGCCAAAACCGATAAAATTAATATCAACCCCAATCTCCTAGTCCGTTTTTTTATAAACAAGCCCAGGCTGAAAATAATCATATAAAATAGACTGCCAATTTCGGTGAAGATCTGCATTACAAGGTCTAAAGATGGATTTCCGCCAATCGATTGAGCATAGTTAAGTACAGCGTCATCCATGGATTTGGTGATTTTTGAATAGACGAGAATTGCTAGGACGATAAAAATTATAAGAAGTAAAACAAACTTTCGTGATCGTATATCAAAAGCCCATTGTTGCATCTGGTTACACCATCATTTTCTCATATATTCCCATTGTTCAAAAAATGGAAATGCTGCTTGACAGGCATAACAAAAGAATAGATCCTTCAGGTAAGCATTCTGTAATGAATAAGATAAAAATCAGATCGATGTAACAGACTAAAAGATTTTAACCATACCAAAAGATAGTATCGCCGTGAGACTTCTAACATTAGATGATTTAGAAACAAAGGGAAAAACTGTTTTTCTTCGTGTGGATATGAATTGTCCCATAGATCCTAAGACCATGGAAATAATTGAAACAAGTAGGATACGTGAATCAACTGAATCATTAAAAGACCTTGAAGGCGCAAAAGTGGTCATAGCTTCACACCAAGGAAGAGTTGGAAACAAAGATTACACAGGAATGGAGAAACATGCAAAGGTGCTAGAAAAAATTCTTGATCGTCCCATAAAATATGTTGAGGATGTAATTGGTTCCGAAGCTCAAAGAGATATAAAAAACATGAAGGATGGAGAGATACTTTTGCTTGATAATCTAAGATTATGTGCAGAAGAAAATTATGAGTTTACACCTGCTGAAGCTTCTAATACTATAATGGTAACTAGACTTTCCAGGTTGTTTGATCTATGCGTATTGGATTCTTTCCCAAGTTCACATAGATCCCATCCATCCATAGTGGGATTTTCTCATGTTCTGCCCGCTTGTGCTGGACGATTAGTTGAACGTGAAGTTCGCAAGCTTGATGAAATAATGACTGTGGCAAAAGCCCCACATGTTGTAGTTCTGGGTGGATCAAAGGTAATGGACAGACTTGAGGCGATAAAAACACTAATCCAGAGCGGGAGAGCAGACCAAGTCTTACTTACTGGAGTTATTGCAAATGTGTTTATGCGTGCACAGGGCAGACTAAAATTTCCACTAGGCATAAAAAGAGAAGAAGAGGTGGTCTCAAAAGCTCATTTGCTGATAGGTGAGTATCCTGATGTCTTTTCAACCCCTGTAGACATTGCCATAGAAAAGAATGGGAAGAGAGTAGAGATGGATGTAAGAGAGATTGGTAAGGGAGATCAGGTGTTAGATCTTGGACCAAAAACAGTTGAACATTACATGAAATCAATCAATGGTGCCGGAACGGTTTTTATTAGTGGCCCAGCAGGGTTTTTTGAAAATGACAATTTTAAGTTCGGGACTGAAAGTCTTCTTCGCGGTGTTGCAGATTCATTTGCTACTACGATTGTTAGTGGCGGGCACCTTACTGCAGCATTAAAAAGATACGGTCTTGCAGAAAAGATTCATCATATAAGCACGGCAGGTGGAGCACTAGTTTTGTATTTAACAGGAGTTAAGCTTCCTATGATACAATCTCTTGAAGAAGCTGCAGACCGCTACAGAACTAAATAATTATTTTACAAGAAGGACAGATTCTTTCTTCTAGTTTCCCAATGTGAATTTCATTTTTACATGATTTACAATTTATTTTTTCTACTTCACCAAATAGTTTTAGCCATTGCGTTGTAAAGTTTTGTGCTATAGGTCTGAGAAGTCCGTCTTGATGTAATTTATCAAAAAATGGTTTCATGTCATCTATTGTTAAAGATGTACCCATTTCCTGAGTTTTTAATATTTCAAAAATTTCATCATTTGTGAATCGTAAGCTAGTATCATTGAATTTATCATAAATGATCTTTCTAATATTTAATAGAATGGGGGTAGAAAGAACATTTGACAATTTAGAACAGACCAGATGCTTCTTCTTTTATTTTATCAGCAGAAGTAGCATCATTTAGTTTTTCTGATACATACGAGTAGATTCCGTATTTGAGTACCTTTAGCGAAAGAAGCGCGCATTTTATCCGCGCAGGACCAAGGTCCGGTAGTCCGAGATTTTCAAGTATGTCTTCTTTTGTCAGTTTTTTAACATATTCAAAATCTTTTCCCATGATTAATTCTGTAAGCATAGATGCACTTGCCTGACTAATTGCACATCCCTTACCTGTGAATTTCACATCAGAGACTTTGTTATCTTTTAAATTAATATGCATTTCAAGCTCATCCCCGCACAATGGGTTACTATCTCGTTTTGAAATGTCTGGATTTTCTATTTTACCATAATTTCTTGGGTTTCTATAGTAATCCAATATGATTTCTCTGTAAATGTCTGCACTACTCATATCCTAAAAAGCTCCTTTGCTCGATTAAGTGATCTGATAAAAACATCAACTTCCTCCTTTGTATTATAAATATAAAAGCTTGCGCGAGATGTTGCAGAAACATCTAATCTTTCCATTAAGACTTGAGCACAATGATGACCAGAACGTATTGCGATACCATCTTCATCCAGTATTGTTGCAAGATCATGTGGATGTATATCCCCCAGATTAAATGAAATGACTCCGCCTCTTTTTTTCATATCAGATGTACCATATAGTTTGATCCCTTTGATTGTAGACAATTTTTCCAAGGCATATTTTGTCAATTCAGTTTCATGTTCTCTTACCTTATCCATACCTATATTTTCCAGATAATCAAGAGCTGCTGAAAATCCTATTACGTCTGCAATGTTAGGAGTACCAGCCTCAAATTTGTATGGTAGATCATTCCAAGTAGTAACATATTTGTGGACTTCTCTTATCATATCTCCTCCACAGTTGAATGGTTGCATGTTTTCTAGAATTTCTTTTCGTGCCCAAAGAACTCCAACGCCTGTTGGTCCAAGCATTTTGTGTGCTGAAAATGCAAAAAAGTCACAATCTAGCTTTTGTATATCCACTTTCATGTGTGGAACAGATTGTGCTGCATCAATTAGCACTTTGACCCCATGCTTATGACAACGTCTGATTATTTCTTCTGCATTAGTGATGGTCCCAAGAACATTTGACATATGACTAAATGTAACAAGTTTTACCCGTCCAGTGCTAAGATAATCATCGAGTTGATCAAGTATTAATTCACCATTATCATCTACACCAATATATTCTAGTTTCGCTCCTTTCTCCTTTGTCAAAAGCTGCCATGGCACAATGTTACTATGATGTTCATATTCTGTTGTCACAACAAGATCATCTTTTTGAACATTCTGTCTTCCCCAAGAATATGAGATCAGGTTTATTGCTTCAGTGGTTCCTCTTACAAAGATAAGTTCTTCACGATTTTTAACATTGATAAATTTTGTAATTTTATCTCGGGTAAGTTCGTATGCAGCAGTTGCTTCTTCCGCAAGCTGGTGTACCGCTCTGTGAATATTAGAATTATAATTGAGATAATAATTATGAATTGAATCTATTACTTGGATTGGTTTTTGGGTTGTAGCAGCATTATCAAAATATACAAGAGGTTTATTGTTGTGAACTTTGCGTTGTAAAATTGGAAAATCCCTTCTAATATTTTCAATATTTATTGTACTGGTTTGCAAGATTTAATCTACCTCAACATAGATTTCGTTTTGTTCTATTTTAACATTGTAGGTTCTAAGTGGTTTTTCCGCTGGAGGATTTTGTGGAATTCCGGTTTCAAGATTAAAAACCGAAAGATGAAGAGGACAAGTAATACCTTCATCAGTTAGAATTCCGTTAGAAAGATCAGCTTCTGCATGTGTGCATATTCTATCAGTTGCATAGACTTTACCATTCAAATTTGTTAAAAGAATTTTCTTGTCATCGTGATCAAAACCAAACAATTCTCCTTTACCAAGTTTTTGAACACTACATGCCTTTATCCAATCTGACAATATTACTCACCTGTATTTGTAATGACTCTCGAAGATGTCTGTTTCACGATATCTTGTTTCTTCTACTTCAAGTATTGCCTTTAGTTGTTCATCTGTTTTTATGGTAAGATCACGGCCAAGCCATTTAGAATCGATCAAGTAATTTATCCATGCTCTTATCTGGTAGGACATCTTTCTTGAGAGTGGTTCAAGGAATCCTTCGACTATGATTTTTTGAGCTTCTGATCTATCAAGACATCTTGAATTAAGATAGAAAATTTGTTCATTATCCAGTTGTGCAACCGACGCCGAATGTGTTGCTTTTACATCGTTGGTAAAGATCTCTAGTCCAGGGATAGAGTCAGATTTGGCTCCTTTGTCAAGCAAGATGGAGTGCCCGGCCAAATAGGACTCTGAGTGATGCGCATTTTCTTCAATTCGTATCATTCCCTTAAACAGAGATTTTGAGGTGTCTTTTAGAACGGATTTTTCTAGAACTCTGCCAGTAGTAGATGGTGCCATGTGAATGAGGTTTGACGAAATATCAAATGATTGATTTTTGTTTCCAAAGATAACTTCGGTATCATTTGCCGTAGCTCCAATTTCTTCTAGGTAGTTATCAATTTTATATCTTGAGAGCTGGGCTCCAAATAATCCTAGATACCAATTCAATCGCGTATCACGTGCAATGTGTCCTGTCCTTGTGGAAAAGTTGATGGCGTTTTGTTCCATAGCTTGCAGCGTGACAATGTCAAGTTCACTGTTTTGTTTTGCGCTGACGTCAAGCAGTTCAAGATATGCCTGTTGTTGTGTGTTCTTTGGAGAATAAAGTTCCTGGACTATAGTAGTCTTACTATTTTCTTCCCCTATTATGATATTGCGTGATATAGTTGATGTAGCATCATCAGAAAGCGATGAGATTATGTGTATTGACTTTTCTAAAATTAAATTTCGTGGGATGTAAATGAAGAAACCAGAATTGAAAAATGCATTGTTTAATGCCATAAACTTGTCTTTTTTTGGATCGGTTGATTCAAGAGATTTTTTGATTTTATCACTGTGTTCTTTTATTGCTTCTTGGATTGAACAAATGATTAGGCCTTTTGATTTCAGATCTGATGGTAGATTTATTTTGTGAATGTTAGTTCCAATCTGTATTATGTTTGGGTTATCTGAGATCTCAGACATTCTATCCTTTACAAGATTTGAGATAGTGCTATCTGAGATTAATGAAAATGAGATTTGATTGTTATCCATCTTGTTTGCGTCTGAATACTTGTTGTAAAGTGGAGAAACCTCTGGGGGGAGCTCTTTGTAAATTGCAAAAGAATTTTTTCTATAATCTTTAAGCCATGTCGGTTCATTATTTGAGGATGAGATTTCATCTACCTGGTTTGATTCAAGTTTAGATAGAATAAAAGGAGTCATGTCGTCTCAGAAAAGAAGAGACCCAGTCTAACCGACTGAGCCATCCATTTCAAGTTTTACTAATCTGTTGAGTTCAACAGCATATTCCATAGGAAGTTCTTTGGTAAACGGTTCGATGAATCCATTTACAATCAGAGTCAATGCATCTTCTTCTGAAAATCCTCTGCTCATGAGATAGAAAATCTGTTCGTCCCCAATTTTCCCAACAGTTGCTTCGTGAGTAACTGTTGCATCTTCTTGGTTTATCTCCATGTATGGATAAGTATCTGTCTTTGAAATATCATCTAAAAGTAACGCGTCACATCTCACAGAAGCCTTAACATTTGTTGCGCCTCTTGCAACATGTAATAACCCACGATATGTTGTTCTTCCATTGTTTTTACTTACCGATTTTGATGTAACTCTTGATGTAGTATTAGGTGCCAAATGTACCATCTTTGCACCAGTATCTTGGTGTTGGTTCCTTCCTGCAAATGCAATAGACAATGTTTCTCCATGTGCTCTTTCTCCCAACATGTAAATTCCTGGGTATTTCATGGTAAGCTTACTTCCAATATTTCCGTCGATCCATTCTACCCTTGCACCTTCATATGCATAAGCTCGTTTTGTAACTAGGTTGTAAACATCATTACTCCAGTTTTGGATTGTTGTGTATCTTAGCTTTGCATTCTTTAGTGCTACAAGCTCGACTACAGCAGAGTGGAGTGATTCGGATGAATACACTGGTGCAGTACATCCTTCTATGTAATGTACTTCTGCCCCCTCATCTGCAATAATTAATGTTCTTTCAAACTGTCCAATATTCTCTGCATTGATTCTGAAGTATGCCTGTAATGGAAGATCTACTTTAATTCCAGGTGGAACATAAATAAAAGATCCTCCACTCCAAACTGCACTATTAAGAGCTGCAAATTTGTTATCTTCAGGAGGAATTATTTTACCAAAAAATTTCCTAAAGATTTCTGGTTCCTCTTTTAAAGCAGTGTCAGTATCTAAAAATTTAACACCTTGTTTTGTCAAGTCGTCTCTTAAGTGATGATAAACAACTTCTGATTCATATTGTGCACCTACGCCAGCGAGAAATTTTTTCTCAGCTTCTGGAATTCCTAACTTGTCAAAGGTATTTTTGACATCCGCTGGTACATCATCCCAGTTTTTTTCTGTTTTTTCAGAAGCCTTTGCATAATAATAGATATTGTTAAAGTCAATTTTACCTAGATCGCCACCCCAATTTGGCATCGGTTTTTTCATAAAAACGTCATACGCACGCAGCCTAAAGTCAAGCATCCACTGAGGTTCATTTTTTAGTCTGCTAATTTCTTCAACTGTTCCTCGAGATAGACCCTTTTTGCTGAGATATACATACATCTCAGTAGAATCCTTGAAATCATATTTACTATAATCCATGTTAAGATCTTCAGTGGTCATGCGATTCATAACCCCGTTATATTATAAATAGATTTTACCCCTGCTCCTAGTTGTACAGCGGAGTAGGTCAAGCTAAATAGGTCAAGCTAATTAAAACAATTTTTTATCGTTTCAAATGCACCAGAAACTGTGTGAATTTCTGCAATAATTGGATTTAGACCGAATTTTTTTAATTCGTCTGCAGTAAACGGCCCGATTGCAACCACTTTTATTTTTTGTAATTTTTCTAACAGTTTTCTTTTGTCATAATCCATCAACATTATTTCTAAAAAAGCGTTAACTGACGATGCACTTGTATATATCACACCGTCAACTGCATTGTTTGAAAAAAGTTCACGGAATTCATTCCATTTTGATTTATCTCTGAAGGAACAAACATTATAAAGATAGATCTCTTTTACTACCAACCCAATTTTTTCCAAAAGCTGTGCAAGAAAGGGGGTCGATGCACCACTTCTTGGGATTATTACCTTTTTACCTTCCGCATTAAGTCTTGTAAAAACTTCACCAACGCCCACTGAGGAATATCTTTTTTGTGGTATGTGATTTACCCTTATTCCTTCTTTTTCAAGCGCCATTTTTGTTTTTGGGCCTACCGCAATCACAGTAGTATTTGCAACCGCAAGTTGAAGATCTTTAAACTTTGAAACCTCCCTTGCTGTATCAAACAAGAGTTTAACTGCCTTTGAGCTCATAAATACAGAGAAGTCTGGATTATCTTTTTTTATAGCATCCAAAAAATCCTCAACTATTTTCTCTCCCTTACTTACAAGCTCTATAGTAGGAAGCGATATGGGTTTTGCGTTTGCTTTTGTTATCAAATGAATGAATTCTTCCGAGTCTTCCTTTGAACGAGTTATTGCGACAGTCTTTCCGGCTATCATTTTCTCCAACCTATTATTTCTGATAAATCCACTACTTTTCCTACTATGATTATTGCAGGTGGTTTAATCCTTGCTTGACCTACTATCTTAGATATATTGGAAATATTTCCCTTAACCATTTTATGTTTGGAAGTAGTACCATTTTGTATTACTCCTACTGGGGTATTTTTGTCCATACCCCCCAAGATAAGCTCCTTGCAAATTTTTTCCAATCCTGAGAGACCCATCATTATAACTATTGTATCTACAGAGGTTGCAATCTTTTTCCATTTTACAGATGTTTTTGATTTTTTAGCATCCTCATGACCTGTTACAAACGCAACCGACGATGCATAATTCCTATGTGTAAGAGGAATCCCAGAATATTCAGCAGAGCCAATTCCAGATGTTATTCCCGGAATCAATTCAAACTTTATTTTATTTGCTTTGAGAAATTCTGCTTCCTCGCCTCCCCTTCCAAAAATAAATGGATCGCCTCCCTTAAGTCTCACAATATTTTTTTTCTTTTTTGCAAACTTTACCATGAGTTCATTTGTAGTGTTTTGATGTTTGTAATCATCTCCAACATTACGCCCTACGTAAATTTTTCTTGTTCTCTTTGGAATCATAGATAGAATTCCTTTTCCTATCAATCTGTCATATAGCACAATATCCGCTTTTTTAATTGTCTCTACAGCTTTTAATGTAAGAAGTTTAGGATCACCAGGTCCGGCTCCCACTATGTAAACTCTTCCCGTCATTTTTTATTCCATTCCTCTACCTTTTCTCTCCAATTTTTTGCAAGATCTGCTACCCCTTTTTTGGCAAGCTCTAAAGCAGCTTGTTCTCCAAGTTCAGCCGCTTGTAAAAAGTCCCCTGTGTTTTGAACATTAATGGATTCGTTGCCATCAACAGAATATACAATGACGTTTAGAGTCAATTTATTACCTTTTTTTTCTGCCAATGCCCCAACTGGAAATCTACAGCCCGAGTCAACAAAAACTGAAAGCGATCTTTCGGCTTCAACTGCATATCTAGAGTCAAGGTCTTCTATTTTTTTTAATACCTCAATCAATTGATGATTGTCCTTTCGTGCGATTATTGCAATCGCTCCTTGTCCAGGTGAAGGCGGAAAATCTTTGGTAGAAAGTTTTTCAAACTTTACATCAAGTCCGAGTCTTGAGATTCCTGCTTGAGCCAGAATAACAGCATCAAACTCCCCTTGATCTATTTTTCTTATTCTTGTTTCTATATTTCCTCTGATTGGTTTCACGACAAGATCTGGCCGTATTCTCCATATCTGTACCGCTCTACGCAGACTACTAGTTCCAATCTTTGCCCCTTTTTTTATTGTTTCAAGTGTGTTATTGTTTGTAGAGATAAAAATGTCATTTGCCTCTTCTCTTTTTGGGACACATGCCAAAACAAGATCATTTGGCAGAGTAGATGGAACATCTTTTAAACTGTGAACTGCAAAGTCAACCTTTTTTTCAGCAACAGCACGGTCGATTTCTTTTTCAAAGATACCCTTTTGATTTATGGTAAACAATGGACGCGCGTCCGTATCTCCCTTGGTTTTTATTGTAACAATTTCGAAATCTGTTTCTGGTGATTTTTTTTTCAGCTCTGAAATTACCCAATTGGTCTGGGCAAGTGAAAGCAGACTTCCTCTGGTACCTATTTTATACCTCAATTTTTGACCGCCTTAAGAGACCTATCATATGCTTCAATTGTTTTATGCAAATCATCAAGTGTATTGGCGGCAGAAAAGAATACAGTTTCAAATTGTGAGGGGGCAATAAAGACACCGTTTTGTAATAATGATTTAAATAATTTTTTGAATTTTATTACATTAGCTCTTTTTGCTGACTTGTAATCTGTAACTGGAGTATTTGTAAAAAAGATTTGGAACATGGAACCGATAGAATTAACTTGATGTGGAATATTCATGTCATGGGCTAAATCACGGATGGCCCTTGCCAGGATTGCACACAATATGTCAAGCTTTGGATAAAGTTTGTTTTTGTACTTGTTTATTGTTTTGATAGAAGCAATCGCTGCGGCTGCTGAAACTGGATTGCCTGCATATGTGCTTGCTTGATACACTTTTCCCTGAGGAGTAAGATGGTCCATGATCTCCTTTCTTCCACCAATTGCAGAAATTACAAACCCATTCCCAAGTGCTTTCCCCAGGGTCACGATATCAGGTTTTATGGAAAAATATTGTTGTGCGCCTCCAGGTGCCATTCTAAATCCTGTCACAACTTCATCGAAAATGAGTGGCACGTCATGATCCCTTGTTATTTTTCTAATATCTGAAAGAAAATTTTTTTGGGGTAAAACAAGACCCATGTTCGCTAAGACAGGTTCTACAATTACACCTGCAACATCCTTTTGTTTTTCAAGAACAGAATCTAGCTCTTGAGAGTTGTTATATTGGACGACAAGAGTGTTTTTAGAAACTTCCTCTAATCCTCCTTCTGAAACAGAAATTCCATTATGTGCTGCTCCGGAACCAGCCTTTACCAGCACGTAATCATGTGATCCATGGTAGCATCCTTCAAATTTTACAATCTTTTTCTTTTTTGTGGAACCCCTTGCTAGTCTAATTGCAGTCATTGTAGCTTCACCTCCAGTATTGACTAGTCTGACCTTTTCCATTGATGGATAATTTTCTCTAATCAATTCGGATAATTCTACTTCAAGTTCTGTTGGTGCGCAGTACAAGGTACCTTTTGTTAATTGTGATAAAACAGCTGATAGGATTTCTTTTCTCCTATGTCCAAGAAGTAATGCACCGTATCCATTACAAAAATCAAGGTACTTTTTACCTTCAACATCCCATATTGTACTTCCTTGAGATTTCTTTACAAAAAATGGATATGGATCATAAAATCTAACAGGACTGTTTATTCCGGAAGGAATAACTTTTTTTGCACGGAGAAAAAGGCTTTTTGAATTTGACATTGTATAAATGTAGATTAGATATTATTATAATCTATGCCAGAAATTCTTGTGCAAATCAGAATATATTTTTGATTTTCCAGGTGGTCAGAGTTTACCTGCTTCGCATTTGGCTACCACATCATCGTTGGCATTTTCTCCAACGTTACAAGAGTCATGATCATCCCCACCGTCGATGATATTAAATCCGGAATTCCCATATATCGTGTCCCCTCCAGAACCACCTCGGATTATGTCATTTCCATTATCTCCGGAAATCTTGTCGTCACCATCATTTCCAAAGATAATGTCATCCCCGTCTCCAGCGATAATACAGTCATCACCTTCTTCTCCTTCGATGATATCACTGCCTTGGAGACCAAAAATTAAATCAGACAGGTTTGTACCCGTTAAAGTATCATCATCTTGTCCACCAATTATCAAATTGTATGATGTCATGGGTTTGCCACATGCTTGAACAGTAACGGTTTGTGTAAGATTCGCCGAGTTTCCAAGATGATCTGTTGCTGTCCATATTACTTTTGTTTCACCCAGAGGGAACAAAGAAGGTGCATTGTTAGTTATAGTAGGATCGGAATCAATGATGTCTGTAGCAGTTGCATTGCCTATTGGTATCATAGTTTCAAGTGATGTTGCATCTATTACAACATCATCTGGTACTATCAGACTTGGTCCTGTAGTATCAATCACAGTTACCTTTTGTTTTGCAGTTACAGAATTCCCAGAAGGATCGGTTGCAGTCCAGGCTACAACTGTCTCGCCAAATGGAAAAGAATCTGGTGCATCATTAATAATGGAGTTAATTCCCATAATGTCTTTTGCTGTTGCATTACCAATAGACACAAGATTATTTGTTGATGATGTCGCCTCTGCTTTAATATCAGCTGGAGCCGTTATTTTTGGAGAGGTAGTATCAATTACGGTTATTGCCTGAGTATCGGTTGCATTGTTACCTGCTGCATCAGTAGCAGTCCATGTTACTATGGTCTTGCCAAATGGAAATGCTGTAGGTGCGTCGTTTGTAATTGTGACTACCCCTACGGCATCAGAAAAGGTGGAATTCCCAAGTGTTACTAAGTTTTTTAATGGATCTGTTACTTCAACCGAAATATCCTCCGGCGACAAAATAGAGGGTTTGGTTGTATCTTCAACTGTTACTGTTTGTGATCCGGTGGATACATTCCCAGCTGCGTCTGTTGCAGTCCAAGTTACCTTGGTATTACCTACTGCAAAAGTTGCGGGAGCATTATTGGTTATTGTTGTTACTCCTACATTATCATCGGCTTTTCCATCCCCAAGTGATACTAAATTATTGTCTGGGGATGAGGCTTCGATTGTCACATCAGGTGGTACCATTACCGTGGGTGCGGTAGTATCTACAATAGTAACTTTTTGTGTACCATTTATAGAATTTCCTGATTGATCTATCGCAGTCCATGTTACGATTGTTTCACCAAGTGGGAAGGTCGATGGGGCATTGTTAGTTATTGAAGAAACATGTAACAAATCATTTGCAGTTGCTTGTCCGATCTCAACCACATTATTCGTCGCAGACTTTGCCTCGGTTTCAATATCTGAAGGCACAGCCAAAACTGGAGCAGTGGTATCAACTACAGAAATTTTTTGAACTGCAGAATAGGAAAGTCCTGAGACATCTGTTGCGGTCCATGTTATGGTTGTCAATCCAAGTGGAAATGCATCTGGTGCGTCGTTTGTAATCGATTGTATACCTACCAAATCTGATGCTTTTGCTTCACCTATGTTAACCACATTTGCTGACTCGGTGGTAGCTTCAACAGTGATAGCATTAGGAGCCTTTAGAATTGGCGGTGTAGTGTCTTTTATTATCACCTTTTGCATTGCGGTGGAATTGTGACCTGCTGCATCCGTCGCAGTCCAAGTTACTATTGTTTTGCCTACAGTGAACAAAGCTGTTGCATTGTTTGTAATTGATTCAACACCTACAGAGTCTGATGCTGTTGCTTCACCTAGGCTTACTGTATTTTCAATCGCCGAGGTCGCCTCTGCTTCAATGTCATCTGGAGCAACTATTTTGGGCGGAGTAGTATCTACGACGGTTATTTTTTGTACTGCGGTTGCAGAATTGCCAGCATCATCAGTCGCAGACCATATTACTGATGTTTCTCCAAGTGGAAAAACAGGTGGTGCGTCGTTGGTTATCGTGGGATTAGAATCTATGACGTCTGTACTATTTGCAAAACCTATAGAAACAGTATTTTCTAGCGGAGATATTGCTTCAAAAACAACATCATCTGGCACGGTGATAACTGGTGCAGTTGAATCAACCACCACTACCTTTTGAGTTGCGGTTGCAGAATTGCCATTAGTGTCTACTGCGGTCCATGTTACTATTGTTTCACCAAGAGGAAAGGTCGAAGGGGCATTGTTAGTTATTGAAGATATTCCTGTAATGTCAGTTGCGTTAGCTCCTCCAATTGAAACAAAGTTTTCAGACGCACTTGTTGCTTCTACTGTGATATCAGACGGCACTGTAAGTATTGGATTTGTTGTGTCTTTTATCGTAACAGTTTGAGTAGAGTTTACAGTATTTCCTGAAGTGTCATTTGCAATCCACGTTATTGTAGTAAGACCAATTGGAAATGTTGCAGGTGAGTCGTTTGTAATTGATTCCACACCAATAATGTCAGATGCCTCAGCATCTCCTAATTGTACAGTATTTGATGCTGGATCTGTGGCTTCAGCAACAATATTTTTTGGCAATTTAAGTTGTGGCGCTGTGGTATCTACTACTGATATTGTTTGATTTGCAGAAATTGAATTGCCAGAGGTATCTATTGCTGTCCACGTCACCAAAGTTTTACCAAAAGGAAAGTCAGGGGGTGCATTGTTAGTTATAGAAGAAATTCCAATAATATCTTGTGCCGTTGCGTCACCTATCGAAACCAGATTATGATCTAAGCCAGTTGCTTCTGCCGTAACATCCTCAGGGATTGCAAGGATAGGAGCTGTCGTATCAACAACAGTAATTTTTTGTGTTGCTATAGACCAATGTCCATCAACATCTGTAGCATTCCATGTGACAATAGTTTCTCCAAGTGGAAAAACAGGTGGTGCGTCGTTGGTTATAGTAACAAATTGAACATCGGTTGCATTTGCTTGACCTATTGGTACTAGGTTTTCAGTCGGAGAAACAGCTTCAAATTCCACATCAGATGGTACGGTTATAATAGGAGCAGTAGAATCAACTAATTTGACTTTTTGTGTACCTGTTGCAACATTTCCAGCTACGTCTGTTGCAATCCATGTAACTATTGTTGTACCAAGTGGAAATGCTGAAGGAGCATCATTTGTAATTGATTTTATCTCACCATTATCAGTTACGGTTGGATCTCCTAAGGTCGCATTATTATCAACGGCACTTGTGGCTTCAATTACAATATCAGAGGGAACTTTAATTTTTGGTTTAGTTGTGTCTTGCACTGTAACAACTTGTTTTGAGCTTGCACTATTACCAGCATTATCTGTGGCTGTCCAAGTAATTATTGTATCACCAATAGGAAAAAGGGTTGGAGCATCATTAGTGACAGTTGCAACACCAACTGTATCAGATGTAGCAGGATTACCAAGTTCTATCGAATTACCATTAGAGTTTGTAGCTTCAACAATCATAGAAGGAGGAGCTGCGATAATCGGCGATGTTGTATCAACGACAGTAACAGTTTGTGTTGCCTTTGCTGTATTTCCAGATGCATCTGTTGCAGTCCATGTGATAATGGTTAAGCCAAGTGGAAACCTCTCTGGGGCATTATTTACAAGTGAAGCAATTCCACTTGCATCTGTAGCAGTTGCTTGACCAATAGAAATTGTGCTTAAGTTTCCATTTGCTTCCACAGTAATATTGGAAGGAGCTGTGATTACTGGTATTATTTTATCATTTGATAAAGGTTTGAGCGGGACAAGTGGGGCTTCCGTTATTGATTGCGTTGTTTTACCAAATTTCTGAATTCTATTATTGCTACTATCTACAACAAAGACTTTCCCTTCAGAATCAACAGCAGTATCCTTTGGATTATTAAAATTACCATTTGTTTTTCCTTGACTTCCCCAGGAAACAAGTGAATTTCCATCCCTGTCAATTTTAATTACTCGGTTGTTACCAGTATCTGCAACATAGAGATTTCCAGAGGAATCAACATCTAATCCTTGAGGATCTCTTAAACTGTTACCAGAAGATTCATCAAAACTTATTATGAAAACTCCATCCGTTGTGAATTTTTGAATTCTGTTATTGCCAGAATCTGAAACGTATACACTTCCCTGCGAATCTGCAGCTATACCTCGTGGATTGAGAAATTGCCCATTTTCAAGTCCACCACTTCCCCAGGATAACAAAAATTTTCCATCTGATGAAAATTTCTCAATTCTGCTATTTCCAGTATCTACCACATAGACATCACTGTTAGGATCAACTGCTATGTTTTGTGGTAGCAAAAATTGACCTGATCCGGTTCCTTTGCTTCCCCATTGAGTAATGTATTTTCCAGAGGTGTCAAATTTTTGAACTCGATTTAATTCATTGTCAACAACATAAACAAAATCCTTTCCTATTGCAATTCCGGATGGAATTTGAAACTGTCCATTGCCCGATCCCTTCGTTCCCCAAGTATGCAAAAAGTTTCCATCATTATCAAACTTTTGAATTCTCCGGTTTCCATAATCAGTAACATAGACATTTCCCCCAGAATCCAATGCCAAGTCTTGCGGAAAAGAGAAAAGACCCGTAACTTGAAGTCCCTCAGAACCCCATTGTTTTATGTAAGAGGGTGCTGTTTCAGCACTTGCATATGGCACAATTATACCATATACTAGACCAATTATAATCCCAAATAACATTAGTGTGAGTCTTTTCAACTGTTAGTGGTTCCAAAATATCAAAAAGATCTCAAGAGTTAGGAATTGTTTGGGTTTTTGTCAATTTTTGGTTAAGTTAGGGGAGTTAGTTAACTTTTGTGAGTGCATAATTTTCTACCACTACCAGTACAATTACAAAAATGGATTTTGTACAATATTAATTGTTAGCAAAATAAAAAATAGAAGGGGTTACTCTTTGTATTCATCTTTTGTAAGTCGTAAAATTACTTTCTCACCTATTCCCCAAATTTCGCTTTTAGGAAACATTCGTTTTCCAAAGAGTCCTTCGGTGACTTCAATTGATAGGAGCTCATTTGTGTCAGGGTCATTGTGCAACTTCTTGACCTTACCTATCTTTTTTCCATCGATATCTACAACTTGGATATCACATCTAATTGGTGGAGTAGAGAGTAAGACTGACTCATCTGTGAACCTGTCGATATAATCTCTTGACAGGTCATAGTCTTTGTGGAAACCGGCACTAACAGTTATTCCAGTCACTTCAAGACTGTTCTGGTTTATGTGTATGTGCTTTATCTTGCCGTATTTGATTCCTTCCCTGTCTATGACCGTTTTCCCAGAAAACTCGTCAGCTGTGATCAAGTTTCTGACTTCTTTCAATCTTGTTGCCATGTACCAAGGTAAAGCTTTTTGTTTATTGTATAAGGTATCAGAGTTTTCAATCCAAGGGGTTAAATTATTTAGAACAAAACAACAGATATGATTCTTCAGGACGGCCAGGTTTTCAAAGCAATGTTAATTACGAAGGGAAGAAAGACTGGAAAATCTCACGGAGTTGAGCTAAGAGCTGTATATTATAATAAGACAGTTTTCTTTTCACGTAGAAATCCGAACAGTGATTGGTTAAGAAATGCAATCGCAAATCAGGACGTAACAGTAGAATATGATAATGAGAGTCATGCTGGTAAAGCATCGCTTGTCATGGATGAAGATCTCACAAGAAAAATTTCACAACTAAAATATTCAGATAAAAGGTCAGAAGAAGCACGGGTTGTGTTAGAGGTTAAATTATATGAATAATTGTTGTCATACCTCGCCTTTCTACCTCCTGACCACCCATTATTTCTGAAACAATCGCAGTAAACGATATCAAATCACGTTGCTGACAATCGGTAGAATTCAATTTAAGGTGGAGTTCAAGGAAGTCAGCCTCTTCATCAATTATGTTTTTTTCATCAAAGGTAACATTTTTTCCCGTTGAGGATATCAGAAACCGTTTATCCTTTTGATGCCAACCAAGCCTCACCTTTCTTCCTTCTCGCCCAACAGATTTTATGGTGACATCTATTATGCCAGATTTTGCCATTGA
Source organism: Nitrosopumilaceae archaeon (assembly GCA_035455245.1). Taxonomy (GTDB): domain Archaea; phylum Thermoproteota; class Nitrososphaeria; order Nitrososphaerales; family Nitrosopumilaceae; genus UBA8516. The sequence goes on from DATIFN010000025.1 coordinate 35,560, forward strand.
ATAACCGGAAGTGTTGTTTACAAAAACGCCAATTTGAAATGGATATCCTGCTGTGCTTTCTGCCATTTTTTGAATGCCATCATTCATTACCACATCAACACCCTTTATCGTCGTAGCAACTTTAGCAATCCACTCGTTAGTCCTTTCTACAGTAGCAAAAATTCGATCACGTCGTTTTTTATCTTCTTCGGCAGGAAGTTTGTAATAATCTACCCAAGCAAGATAGTCATTGCTAATGTCTTTTATGAACTGCATACATGTAATTTTATAATCATCAACGTTATCGGTTCTTTCTGATCCTTCGTCATAAGGAACACCATCCTTGTCAAGTGGAAGCACAAAGCTAAATGTCAGTAGCTGTGTAAAAAAGATAACCTTATAGATATATTGTAAAATTTCAGATTTAATATCATGAGCTTTAGAGTAATTACAGACGAAGTGCAAAAAGAATTAAAATCAAACATTGCACAAATTCGATTTTTATTAATGAAGTCACCGGGAATTGCATTTACAACAATGAATGATATAGCTACAAGGATAGGAAAAAAATACAACATGTCTATCATTCTAAACTTTCCACAGAGTGGTAAGATAGAAGATTACGAATCTTATGGAACGCAGGATATCAGCATGATAATCGATATGACACGAAAAGTGTTTCCTATTAAAAGAGAGATAATAAAATCAAAAGCAAAAGAGATTTTTGGAGACATTATAGTCGAGGATGCCTACATGTATGAAGGAAAGGAAGGGGTAAAGATCTTTTTAAAATCAGGTAGAATTGACATACTCCCACACTCTTTGCATGTGTGGTGTAAATTTGATAATCAGGTAACAGAATTTTGTGATTGGCTTTTGTTTAACTGCTATCAACTAAATCCTGGTGTAAGTGGTGCCAAAAGCGAGATTAACTCATAAGAATATTGCAAGTTTCCATCTATATCATAAACCTCTGCCTTTACAGGTAAAGGAAGATTGTCAACAATCCAGAATTTGTTTTCTTTACCTCCTATTTTGTAGGAGACCGTAAAAGCATCAACAGACCCAAATGTAAATGAATTTTGGGCATGATCCGTTACGGCAATCTCTTGTGTTGTTGCACCAATAAAGACGGTGCTCCAGACTGCTTTTTTGACTAGATACTTGTCTTCTAGAGCAATATCCCTTATAGAAAAGAGAGTTTTGTCCAGAATTTGTATAAATGGTTTAGCTTCTTCTGTTGTTTCACCAAAGGTATATGCACTGCTCAGAGATGTTCTCTGCTCAGTTTTTTTTCCTGTGGTGTCATCAATTTGAAAGGATATCATTCGGTTTTTTGAAACATCGGAAAAGAATCCAATTTTTACAGAAAATTTAGTACCATTAGAAGATGTGATATCATAGTACATGGTAGGATTGTATTCCGCACCTTTACCTATGTGCCATTTGCTTGCATCTCTTGGAATTATATCTTCATCCTGTCCTGGCAATCCTATCAGAATTGGGTATAACAGACCTACAACTCCTGCAGTAATCATCACTAAAATTCCAATTTTGGCTTTACTATTCATTTAAAGTCAAACTATTTTCTAGAATTTAAGGTTGGTTACGTTTTTGAATCTAGTGATAACGATACTTGCTGCAACCACTAGAATCATTATCATCATCACGTTAATTGGAAATTCTGGAATGGCGGTAGGATCAACAGTTATTGAGCCAGTCATCCATGGATGAACTTGACAGAAATATGGATAGGTGCCTTTTTCATCAAGTGTGGTTTTAAAGGTCTTCCCTGGGCCGAAAAGACCGCTGTCGAATTTGCCATCAGGTCCTCCACTTGGTGTTCCACTAGTTACAGTGTGTGAAGCAGAATCACCGTTAGTCCAAGTAATTGTAGAGCCTGGGGTCACAGATGTATCTGCAGGATCATAGAAAATTGCATTTTCAACATTTGCTGCACCCGCGGCAATATCAATTGTAATTTTCATAGGAGGGTTGGGGGTGGTGCTAGGCGCGGTACCCTCTGCTATAGGTATATCAATTGGTAAGCTTCCGCTTTTGGTAGTATCAGGGTTATCGCCATCTGGACCAGTTCCATAAACATGAATAATATAATGAGCAGTACCAGCCTGTTCTTTTACATCCATTTTTCTGAATTCTTTACCAACTGGTGCAAACAGATGGGTCTGACCCTGTTCGTTTGCAAATGACCTTAGTAATGTTCCTTCTGAATCCACGACAAATATGTCATAATGAACATCTGACTCAAACTGATTGGGATCAAATGATTTTTCAAATTCGAAATTCCATGTGATCTCACAACCACTTCGTGGAGTTTCTGGTGAGTAGCTGTAGGCAACAATCATTGCATGTGAATCGAGGCCTGCAGATCCACGTTTAATTGAAGTATCTTTAGGACATTGTTCTTCGGTAGGACCAGAGGTAGGGGTAACATCAAAAAAGTCAGGAGCATTGGCTGTGTTTCCATATTCTAACAATTCAAACTGGTACTGGACTGGAATAGTTCCAGCAGTAACGTCCACAAAAGTGAGTGCTTTGACTGGAAATGGCATATTGGGTACTACCCAAATTTTGTTGTCTGAGGCTTTGTGCCATCCCACAACAAAAGTATCAAATGTACCGCCTTGAACAGTAACGGTTTCTTTTTGACCTGTCGGACCCACTTGCATTCCTCCAATGGATCCAATCTTTCCCCAAGCCGGTGCATCAAAACTTTTTGGATCAACACGTGTTACAAATCCTGAAAGCCATGCAATGGAGCTTTTGTAAGCTGATGCGTAAGGACCAATATTGTCACTGAAACCAATTGGTTCTGGAGCAATTCGTCCAACTTGCATGTCACCTTTAACAATTTTGTTATCTCCCTCTTTTACAAGAACCTGCATATCCCAATCACCATTGGTTGTTTTTCCCTTTACCCAGAAATCCATCTCAAACTTAGTACATGATTTGTAATCAACTTGACAAACATCATACCTAAAGTAGTCGCCTTCCTTTAGTCCCTGACCTACATACCATGTTTCAGCCCCCAATGCGGTTTTGATTCCTATTGGGATTATCAGTAAAAGTGCAAATATGATGGGAATTAGATATTTTTGCAACTATTTCATATTGAAAAAATCTCATAGTTAAATCTTTCAAATAGGCAAATATACTGGCAGAATATTATCTCGGACATGTGCGATTGTGACAAGGTGCATATGTATGAGGTCGAATTCAAGCTTGACGGAATGACTGTTGTCCCAACACACAAAAATTGTGGCGATCACTTAAATGAAAAACAGGTTGATAAATTCCAAAAAGAATTGGTAAAATCCTGGGGCCTCGAAGAACCTGAAGAAGAGTAACTAGACATTAAAAAAGAAAGGAAAAGGAGCCGCAAGGATCTACTTGTATTGCTTTACGTTTTCTTTACAAACACTAGCTTTGCATTGACATGTTGAATCGCATAAGCATTCTCCTTGTTCTTCACAGTCACAAACACTTTCTGTTCCCGTTGGAGATCCACATCCGCATGATGCATCTGTCATATCAGGATGATCTCCTACTGGGTTTTAAAGTTTATCAAAAAATCTAGAAACGGCGTTATAGTGGTAATTTTTTTGTTATTGACAGAATCTCATTTATTGATTTTAAAAGGAGTGATGCTTGTTGGTCAACAACTAATGGATCACTTTCAGTATCCAATGCAACTCTAAGGATATGAATAAAATCTAGTTTTCCATTTAATGAATCCTTAATTTTAATAATATTATTCCTGTTTGTATAACCAAGATAAAAATAACAATCAGAAAGAAAGGAGTTTTGCACAAGGTAGTTGTATTTTCTTTCTATAATTTTTGAATGATCGTTTGCTTCCACGATATCAGAAAATCCCATTGTGGACTTTAGCATCCTATTTAGGAGCGATGTGGAAGCCCTTTCTATTCCCAAACATTGATGCACTATCTCGAAATTTTTGTTTATTGTGTTTTTTTTGAATCCGCGTATAGAATCTAACATATGCGTAGGACTTGGTCTTTTGAAATTTATCAACGATATCGCATCAGCAAGAAAATATGCACTGCATTTTAACCACAATGATGCTAGGGGATCAGACGTTTTGACTCCTTCTCTTGCTTTTGTTGCGTAAACTCCCGCATCAACTAGACAACTTTTGGTATATGAATTAGAAATCTTGGTTTGTTTTTCTTTAATTTCTGTCAGAAACATGCGTAGTTTCCATTGCTCATCTGATATGATTTGCATATTTTCGAATTGCCTTAGAATTGCAGGATTAATTTCAGAGAAGGAACCATGGTGGATTTTGATCATGGTGCCATCAATTTCATGTACAGATTCACCATTTTCATCATCAAAAACTGTTATGTTATATTCACAACATTCAAAATTTGTATGATTACTTCTACAGCCTCCTAGTCCAATTGGAAAATGTGAAATCAAAAGTTTCGATATTAGATTTTTTAGGTCCATAAAAAAATTACTTTAGTTTTTGCTATAAAGTATCAAAGCTGATAAATTTTACAAAACAATACAATGCTAAAACATTGCTTTAAATTGCTAATTCCTTATGGCTTTTAGCAAGCTCCTGTGGTGTAGTCCGGCTAAGCATACTGCCCTCTCAAGGCAGTGATCCCGGGTTCAAATCCCGGCGGGAGCATAGAATTTTGTTTTTAATTTTGTAATTAATTTTTTAAATGGTACCAATACACCTACGGTTATCTAAAAATACAAGTTGTCAATTATGCAACATATGGTTGGACCAAAAGATGGCGGATTTGGCTTTGATGGTGCTCCAAAATATTCCGAATTTGAAGGCAAAAATGTAATTTGTGTTCAGTGTCAGGCAGGTCAACATGACAGATGCCTTGCTAAAAATGCTCCAGACGTACTTTGTGATTGCGAATTGTGCATGGTTTCCTAATTTTGCAGAGTAAAAAATTTTAAGGAAACAATTTTTGATTTTCTTAAGTGATAGAGACTCTAAAATTGGCTTTAATGACATACTACAGACTGTTAAATCATTTAGTGTTCCAAAAGCAATTAACAGAAATTTATCAAAGAAACAATTTTGATGGGGAATATCTCCTTATCTACTAAGAGACGTATTCAAGATTCCTTTGTAATTCTTCTAACTACTATTTGATGACCTTCATGTATATGTGAGACGTGATTTGATTTTATTATTTCAGCTATTTTTATATCTGAAAAATATTTTTCGTTGTATCTGCCCAAAGTTCTCTTGCAATTGTGACAATAAATTTCTTTAAAATCCATGTTGATGAAAAACACGTTATGATATTTTAAGATAAAGTCAGAATTCTATGGGTGATAAGGTTGTATGATCTTTATTTTCTAGAAATTTAATTCTAGAAATTTTATAATAAATTACTTCACCGCGTCTTTCTATAACTGCAATTACTGGTTCTTTACCCATTTTTGTAATTTGTCCTATCTGTTTTTGCAATAATCCCATTTTTTCTCGTTTTCCCTCACTTAATCCAAACACCACATATTTTGCAGCTTTTTCACCAAATTGACCCCTTTCGTAAACTCTAAAATCAGAGCCAAATCCAAAACCATTTTTTGCTATGTATCCTTTTGTCCTGAGATCTCGATAAATAAGGAATTTTGTTAGTATATCGTTATCAAATTTTATGCATTCCTGCATCATTGAATCAAAGTTAATTTGTTGATTTGTTTTTATTAATTTAAGCTTGTCAGCGTAAAGAAGGTAAAGTGACTCAAATGGTTTTAAAAAAAATTTTTTCTTAATAATTTCTCCAAAACCTTTTTGTTCCAAACTATTTTGCATGTTTTTGTCTGAGATCAAAGTATGATCTTTTACTAATACTCCCTCTACTTTGAACTCAATATCCGACACGTCTTTCCACAAGTTATTTAACAATATAATACTACGGCCCTTGATCTAATCTTATTCTAAAAGAGGTGTAACAGAATCTCACGGTTAAAATAAGGCTTTCAGATAATCAATCAAAAGTGTTGTTATGCACGGAGCAAATTATAGAATTGGCAATGGTCAACCGTATACAAGAAAAAAGTACATTAAAGGTAAACCACAGATAAAAATAGCCAAGTTTTCTGGCGGTCAAAGGGCAGATTATGATTTTTGTGTTCAACTCTGTTCAAGTGAAAAAGTGCAGATAAGACACATGGCAATAGAGGCAGCCAGATTATCAGCAAACAAAAAGATTGAACAGGTAACCGGTGAAACTGGTTACTTTTCCACTCTTAGAATTTATCCTCATATCCTACTTAGAGAAAACAAGATGATTGCAACAGCTGGTGCAGATAGACTTCAGGAAGGTATGAGAGGAGCTTTTGGAAAAGCAGTGAGTTTAGCTGCACGAGTAAATCGAAATCAATGCATAATGGAGGTTCATGTTAAAAAAGAACATCTAGAGGTTGCGAAAAAGGCCTTGCATGGTGCTGCAGTAAAGCTGCCTATGACTCCATCAATTAAGGTCATTCCGTTAAAGACTACTGTTGCCTAATTTTAGCGTGTCAAGAATTTTTATTTGGTTTTTATTTAAGATATCAAGAAATTTAAGAAATTCTTCATTTGTAGGACTTCGTTTTAAAATTCTCCTGCATTGATAATAAAACGAATTGTAAAGTCTGCCAATCACTATACCATAACCAAAAGAATTAGAATGAATTCGTAATTTTTCTAGTGAATTTATTATTTTATAAATTTCATCTGTATTTTCCGCCACCTCCTTAATTTTCTGGTTAATTTTTTCTTCTAGTTTCTTGTCCACATTCTATCTAGATAATGCGTGATTAAAAATAGTATTATGAATCAGTACGCTTTAATAGACTAGAATTTTCTAAATCGTTTAAGCGGTTGTAGTACAGCTTGGTTAATATGCGGGATTGCCAATTCCGCGACCCGGGTTCAAATCCCGGCAACCGCATTCATTGTTTTTTAAGACCATTTTTAATAATCTCTAGTGCGTTAGCTGCTCTTTCCGGTTTTGGGAGTTGAATCATAAAAACATTGGACTTGCCATATTCTGAATGTGGTGAAGAAAGTGCAAGCATCGATGAGAATGTAAGAGATTCAAAGAATTCAATTGATTCATTTGCATATAGTAATAATTTTTCGTTAATTCCTCCATGTGAAAAATTCAACAAAATTTCAACAAATACGTGTCCTAGTCCATCTTGAAGGATATTGAGATTGGTTTCAACGGATACAGGTTTACCTGCAATTGTTCTCATTATTTCATCAAACCGTTTTTCTTCAAATATGATGCAGGGAACTTTTGTTCCATTGTAATCAAATATTGTTATGTCTTTGTGTACTTTTGCAAGGAGCTTTTCCATTTCATCGTTGGTCATAATCAAGTTCCATCTTGTTTTTGAGAATGGTTCTATCTACTCCTTTAATCACAAAAGGAGTTATGAAGGCAGTTATGATTGAAATAATTCCTATCATCGGGAACAAAAAGGCACTAACCGCTCCCATATCTACTCCAACCTTTACTATTACTATTGAGAATTCTCCTCGGGGAGAAAGGGCTAGTGAGGAACGAATTGTTTTATTGAATCCCTGCTTAAACAGAAATCCACCAAATAAAGTACCAGCAAATTTTACAAAAATCGATACAGTGATGAAAACTAACGCGATTAATATGTAATTTTGTAATTGGTTTATGTCCATTAAAGCTCCTACAGAAACAAAGAAGATCGCAACGAACATGTCTTTAATTGGACTCGCTAGCACTTTTGAGACTTCTGACGATTTTGACTCAGCTACAAGAACGCCTGCCAAGAACGCACCTATTCCAACCGATAAACCAACCAGATTAGAAAACAAAGCATATCCAAAACATAACCCAAGTACAGAAATTAACAGAATTTCATGATGTCCAGTATTTGCTACACGATCTATTAGTTTTGGAATAATTTTTGCTCCTAGAGTCAACGTACCAACTATTAATGCTGCCGCAACCCCACTTATGATTATGATACTTTCGATTGAGACATTGTTTACAAGTGCAATAGATTGTAAAGAGGCAATTAAAATTACCGCGATAATATCTTCAACAATCAGGATTCCAAGAACAAGCACTGTGGAATCTTTTTTGATTTTTCCCATATCCTCAAGAATTTTTATTATTATTGCGGTACTACTGATTGATAGTGCGGCTGCTAAGAATAATGAATCCATGAAGTTGAGGCCAATTGAGATTCCTAAGAAAAAAATAATTCCCAAGGCCAGAAAAAGCTCTATGGTTGCCATACCGATTGCCACTTTCCCTATAGATTTTATTTTCGCAATAGGAAATTCTATTCCAATTACAAAAAGAAGTAAGATTATTCCAATATCTGCAAAAACGTTTAGGATTTTAAGATCAGATAAAGCAATTAGGCTTCCTAATCCAGAAGGAGAACCTATTTCACCAGGTAACAAAGAAGTCCAAAGAGGAGACAGTGGTCCGATTAGCATCCCAGCAAATAAGTATCCAATGATAATAGGTTGACGTATTTTAAAAAATGCTAGCGTGACTACGGCAGCTAATATCATTATTATTGCAAGATCCCCTATGAAATCTTCTTTTGGAAGTTCATAGGAAGGAATCTGAAGAAAAATCTGCTGCATACGATCGAAGGAACTCGTTTATTTAAAAATGGTGTGTTACAAAATTAAATTAAGGCTAAACTGACCAAATAATAAAACAGTTGTTTTTTATTTTTTTGACAGTTTTATTTCCTTTCAGTTATGTTGTCTTGGGATGGGCCGTTCTAAATAATATTTACAGTTTTTGCAAGCAACTGAGCCTTTTCATTGTCAGAGTTTATTATTTTGTGGCTAGTGTATTTAGAGTCAAAATAAATCAAATCCACCATCTTTGATTTGTCCATATTTACTATTGTGGCAGAATTGGAACTTGGAATATTTGTATTCGTAAGAATCACAAGTTTGTCTACAAGCGCAGAGGATTTTGAAACGTTTGAAATCTCTTCAAAGTTAGCACTGTGTTTTTGATTCATCACAACAGCTAAGCCTATTTTAGCACCATAAGTGTCTTGATAAATTATGTCAAGTGGTTGATTTTGTTTTTCTAATTTTCCGATATTTCCCATTTCATATGCAAAATTGACCAGATTCGTAACCGCTTTCTTCAGTTGAGAACCCACATCTTCATTATTACAATTTCTTCGAATTTTGATAAAATCCGATATTGGTACATCCATTATGCTACCTCGTACCTTCAATCCTGGATATGCATGTTTTATTGTTTCATCGATGACAAACTCATCGATCTTTCCTAGATCAAGCTCTTGTGATTTTTCCATTGCGTGATATAGTATGTTAATGATAGAACGCACGTTTCTAAAATCTGGAAATTCATCATAAAGAATTTTTATTTTTTCTGTAAGGTCTTCTTGTTCTTGTTGTTTGAATTTACCTTTTTTATCATTATATTTTATATATTCTAAAACGATTTCTGAAAGCTCGTCTAGAGAGTTTGAACCAGCTAGATCAATTTTATAATTTGCTTTTTCTAGTCTGTCAAAAATGGATGCATTCATAGTTTGAATTTCTGCATAACCAGAGGGTGTTGAAATGAGCAAAACTACAGATGCCGGAATATGTGCATTGATTATAGCTTTCACAAATTCTATTGATTCATGGTTTCCATCAAATTCATCTATTTCGTACATAACAATTTTACCAAGAAATCTGTGTGTCAATTTTGAGATGGCAGTCATTCTGCCAAGCAATTCTTCTAAATTCTCTACAGAATCAAAAGAATTTGTTATAATATTTGTAATAATTGTTAATTCATAATGATTAAACCACTGTATTAGGAATTTTTTTAGATTTTCAATAGATATCGTTTTTTTCCCTGAAATAATATCTTCAACTTCCTGTCGAATTGTAACACCAGAGAGTCTATCTATGAAGGTATAATCTAATGCCTTTTTTGCGGAATTGTCACCTTGTTCTGCCCTATCCCTGATGTACTCCAAGAGTTTTGTTCTAAGGCGTATGAAAAATTCGTCTTCAAAACCTTTGATAAGTGCATTATAAAGGCTTGGCATGGTTTTTGGAGAGATTGTGGAAAGATCAATGAAAGTGCAAATAGTATTGTGTCTGCTTTGTAGATTTTGTATATGTAAAGCTAGGTGTGTTTTTCCAGAACCTACATCCTGAAGGAGTGTAATGACTCTAAAATCTCCACCATTTGAATCTCTGCCAGATACTTTCTGTGATAGTTCCTTAATACATTCTAAAATTGTCGATTTTGCTTCTCTGTGTCTTTTTCCTCCAAGTATTCTGGCATCTTTTTCAGTTGGAGTTGGGCTACTAGGATATGGATTGTTTTCTAATTCGTATGCGTACATTAGATATTCCTCACAAAACCATGGACTAATCCCCTCATCATAATTCCCTCTTGGCCTCCTGAAGATACTTCATAATTTTCCCTGTGTTTCTCTACAAGATCTGAAGCTAGGGTATAGAAATAATCGCTTGAAATATGTTTTGACTCACATATTTTTTTCCTTATTTGTGAAAAAGGCATCCAACCTATAGATGTAGGTGATTCTGTTAGACATTTATCAAATTCAATTTTAAAATCAATATTAGGATCTATCTGATGTGATACTTGAATTGTATTTTGTACATTATGTATATGATTTGTTTCCTCAGATTTAGTATTGTTTGATTTTGTGGCGATTCTTAATGCTAGTATGAATTTAGGATCATTTTGAGATCGCTGTGAGATGTAATTTTCTTTAGTCCAAACAAAATATGCGTTACCTTTTTTTTCAACAATGATTTCTTGTTTTTCAATTAGCCCTTTGAGTATTTTTTCACAGTTTTTACCAAAGGTTTTTTTTAGTTCTATCCTTTTTGTTCCGATTAAACCAGAGGAAGAAATCTTCTTGAGAATCTCGCTTTCCATTGCGTCTCATTTCTTGAATTTTATTTAAGTCCATGTGTAGTCTGCCGCAACAATTTAGTGAAAAATTCTTACCTCTACCAGAGCTTTACGCATAAATACTGACATTTCTGCTTGATTCATGGGATGATGATAGAGTTAACTGATTTAGTGATGAGAGAAACTCTGGGGTATCTGACCAAGAAGTTGATTGAAGGTCATTGCAGAGTTACCTGATTATTAATAGTACCGTATTGTACCGTATTTCATGCTTACATGCGAATTCTGCCCAAAGCAATTCATCGAGACTGAAAATGGTCTAGTCCAAAAAACTTTCCACGAAGTCCTTCATGATCCAGAACTAGTTAACAACTGATTCTGGATAATTTTTTCTAAAAACTGATTTAATACGAACTTTTTTATCAGTTAGCTTTGCACTAATGTAAAATGACAAAACGTGATCGTGACAATTCAGTAAAGGCAAAAAGAGATTCAGGTTCAGACGTTTTGAAAAAAATGAATTCAATTTCTGATGCAACAAAGGTTCTATCCAATGAAATTAAATCCATGTCAAAGATTTTTGCAGAAAATCAAAAGATCCTCATTTCACTAAAAAACATGGTAGATGCTGTTGGATCAGCATTAGAACAGATTCAACGAAATGCAAGACAGATAAACATTATTGAGGAAGACACACAAAAACTATTTTCTGGCCTTAGTCAAGTGAAGGCTCATTCGAATTTAATCGCAAAGGTAAATGAACAAACAGGTCGTCTTCAAGAACAAGTAAATAAAATCCGTGAAAAACAAGAATCAATTCCTGATGTGAATAAAGTAATGCAAAGTGTAGCTGACAGTCTTGATTCAATTAGAAACAATACAAAGATGATAATGCACGTATCTGACAAGACTGAAAAAATTCAAGATGAAGTAAAAAAAGTATCTATTAAGACAGAATCCTTGCAAAGTTTTAGTGGGTTTGAAGAGATAAAAAAGAAAATAGATGAAGTTTCTACAAAAGCTGAAAAGATTTTCAATTTAGAAGAGAGCCTAATGAATCTAAAACAGGAAATTGGGAATGTAACATCAAAAACAAATTCTCTAGTAAACATGAGTTCTGACATCAGAGATGTAGGAATTGAACTTGGTTCTCTTGTAAGAAAAACTGACTCCCTTGGAACTTTTGCAGCAGATATTAGAAATGTTAGTACTGAATTTGCCAATTTTAAGGAGAATGTCATGGGAAAGACAAAACAAATTGATGAGAAAATATCTGATTTGACTGAATTATTAAATAGAAATGCATCAGCCACATCGGAATTCCATAAAAAAGCACACGAAATTCACCAGGAACTACAGGAGCTAAGAACTGTCACGCATAAAACGGCCCAAAATACATCAAGGGAGGTTATTGGACTATTGCGGTTGTCAGAGTTTCAATCAAATGTTCGTATGCATTCAGAATCAAAGTATGGTACTTTGGATGATCTTGAAAAGATGATATCACAAACAGTGGACATGGTAAATCTGTTTGGTAGGCTTTCAATAGAAGCTGAGAAAAAAATACCACTTCCTCAGGATGTAAAACAATGGAGTTTAAGCAAAATTTTAGATTGTGCTGATCGATGGGAGATAAGATTTACCGATGTCTTTAGACTTCTCATCACTCAGCTTGGGCGTGAGATTGTGAAAGAATCTCTCAGAATAGAACAAGTAAGAGATCTTTTTGGAATTCGTGCAGTTGATGAAGTAAGACAGGAATTTGGGATATCCTAAATTTCATCAGAAAGTTCGTATGATTTTAGGCGGGCCTTTTTTCGTTTTAGCATAGCAAAGATTCCCATGATTATTGCTATCCACAGAGAACTGAAAACAATGTTTGAAAAACTAACGTACATGTATGGAGTCGCATCTAAAAGATGAACCCTTAATTCCTTTGCTCTATCATGGATGTCTATCATTCCTGTATGAAACGAGGAACTGTCCTGAGGAACTGTCGAGATCTTTTCGACGCTGGTAATCATGTTATCAAGGTCTTTTTGAATTAGACCAAAATCGGTTGTTTCTGTTGGAAATATCCAAACAGGGTTACCCTCTTGTGGAAGGAGATTTTTGATACTGTTAAGGTATTCGATTATTACCTGAGAGTCTGTAGTAGTCTGAATTCTGTCTAAAAGACCTCGTGATTGATCTAGTGGATAAACATCATTCTGATATCCATAATATGCCATGAAAGCCCCAAACGAAATGAAGCCGATTATCCCCACCATTGCAAGTTTGTAGTACACGTTTGCCATCTTCTCTGCCCTTGTTTTGCTGTGTAACGACTGAGTTCTGTTCTTTTTAAATGTTGTATGAGATATGCTAAGATAAGAGATGTAAAAAAAGCCCAATGTCTGAAGCCCAATTAAAGGCGCAAAAATAGGATTTCCTGAGAAAATTGCAATGAAAATTGCCAATACTCCATAAACACCAAAAAAGATCTCAAGAAGTGTAGTTTTTGTGAATGGAAGATTATATGCTTTATCTCTCCAATCATCAGTATTGTTTACAATTCCATATTTAGGAGTTCTAAGAAATTCATTTTTCTGTCCAAGAAGTGCATCAAAGACTGCAACAGTATTGTTTACTGACATACCTGCAGAATAGAATATCAAATAAAGATACGCCAGTGTTTTTGACTTCCAGCTTTGAATCCATAAGTTCCGTATTATCATGATGTATACAACTGGTCCCATTGCGAGGTAGGCTACTATTGTTAACAATGGCAATATACTAACTGCATATAGATTGAATTTTGCAGCCAACAAAATTGGGAGTATTAAGAATTGAATCAACATAAGGGGATGTACTATATGCCTGGTAAGTTGGACAAAAGCCTGAATCTTTGTGTCAAATGGAATTTTTTTTATTGCTACGTCGCCCAGTAATTTAATCGCACATTGTATCGAACCCTTCGCCCACCTAAATTGCTGCCTTTTTGCTGCGTTCATTTGTACAGGAAGCTCTGCATCAACAACAATATCTGGCAAGAAAAGACATTTCCAGCCTTTCATTTGAGCTCTATAGGATAAGTCTAAATCTTCAACAAGTGTTCCAGTGTGCCAACCACCTGCATCTTCGATGCATTCTTTTCTCCAGATTCCAGCAGTTCCATTAAAACTCATATAGAGATGTGAATTGCTTTTTGCTTTTTGTTCTATAAGAAAGTGAAGATCAAGACTAAGTGCTTGTGCTTGCGTCAGTGCAGAATATTTTTCATTCACGTGACCCCATTTACATTGTATTAGTCCTATCTCAGGTTTTGAAAAATACGGAATCGCTTTTTCTAGAAACCAATGAGGTGGAATAAAATCAGCGTCAAATATAGCAACAAAATTTCCTTTTACAAATTTCATTGCGTTACGGAGAGCTCCAGCTTTGTACCCTTTCCTATTTTCCCTTGTAATATGAGTAATATCGAATCCTTTCTTTTGATAATCGTTTACAAGATCTTCTAAAATGTTGTACGTGTCATCGTCTGAATCATCTAAAACTTGGATGCACATTTTTTCTTTTGGGTAATTCATGGAACAAACTGCATTAACTAGTCTTGCCGCAACGTATTTTTCATTATAAATTGGGAGCTGAATTGTGACAATTGGGGTTCCAAGCAATTCGGTCTTTACGTACTTTCTTCGCTGTTTTGAAAGTAACACAAGATAGTAAAAATTGAAAGTGTAAAGTGTGACAAGAACTGCTATTGTTATGAATACATTAAAGAGGAATTGTGTTAGGGTGTTTACTGGCATACCCTACCATATATGATTGAAAATATGTATTTATAGGTGTTCGAAAGGCTGTGAGTGATATTTTCATTTAGGTTTGTTTAATGATTTTCCTAATAATCGGGACAGGTTTCTTCTCTTAATTTTTTGTACTTTATTTCCAAAGATTCTGCATATTCAAGTACTTTTTTAAAATCAAAATCTTTTTTTGGGAAGTACCATCTTATGCCTACCCTATGACCGATTCCATCCATGTCATATATCATACCTTTCTCGGCCTCAACCTCATAGTTTTCATCCAACGAACGCTCTCTAACAATAAGACCGCGTTTTGTCTTATCTTCCATCACTAGAAAGACAGGACTGTCTCTTATGAAATAGAATATCCCCTGTTTCAATAAAGGTAGTTCTTGAGTCAAGTTATTTTTCAACAGGGTTGCCTATCATGTTACCCCATTCTGTCCATGAACCATCATAGTTTCTGACTTGTGGATATCCTAATAGATATTTCAGAACAAACCATGTGTGTGAAGATCTTTCACCGATTCTACAATAACATATGACATCTTTATCAGGAGTTATTTCTTTTGTTTCGTAAATCTGTTTTAACTCATTTACAGATTTGAAAGTTCCATCTACATCGTTTACTGCTGTTGCCCAGGGAATGTTCTTTGCATGTGGTATGTGACCTCCCCTTTGAGCATGCTCCATTGGATATTCGGGAGGAGCTGTTATTTCTCCAGAATACTCTTTTGCTGATCTCACATCCACCAAAACACTATCTTGTTTATCGAGAGCTCTCCTTACGTCGAATAGATAGGCACGCAGTCCCTCATCTGGAGGTTGTGCAATATAATTTGTTTTTGTAATTTGTGGTTCATCTTTAGTGTACTGTTTTTTTTCCATTTCCCATTTTTTTCTTCCACCATTCATTATTTTCACATTTTTGTGTCCGTAATATTTGAAAACCCAGAAGACAAATGCTGCAAACCAATTGTTAAAATCACCATACAAAACAACTTCATTCTCAGGCAGAATTCCGCACCTTGACATCAATTCTTCAAACTGTTTTTTATTGACTATATCACGAGTGATTGGATCATTAATATCTCGTTTCCACCAAATTAAACTAGCTTTTGGTATATGTCCTTGTCTGTATGCATTCTCAGGATCATAGTCAACTTCAACCACTTTCACCAGATTGTTTGAGATGTTTTTTGAAACTGATTCTGTATCCGTTAAGACAGATGGATTTGCGTAACTCATCGTTATCAGAATATTAACTGCAGATGGGGATTTATATCTTAATCTTCATGAGATGATTTTTAAGTGAAATTACAATACCACTTTTCGATTGAATCTTAACAAAGTTGCAGTAATAAGCAAGGTGGGTTCTAAAGAATCAGAAGATGCAGCTAGGAAAATAACAAAAAAATTACTGGCAAAAAAATCACAGGTTTTTACAATATCACCAGTAGAAGTAGAAGGTGCAAAAAAAGTAGACACATTAGAGGAATTAAAGGCTACAAAACTTGACCTTACCATAACTTTAGGAGGAGACGGGACAACACTTCGTACATTCAGATATTTGGAAAATGAGGTTCCACTTTTAGCAATTAATGTTGGTGGAAATCGTGGTATTCTTTCAGAAATAACCTTGGATCAGATAGATACAGCTCTAGGGCAGATACTTTCAGATAACATATTTCTTGATAAGAGAATAAGAGTAGTTGCTTCATGCAGAGGACAGGAATATCCTCCTGCGTTAAATGAAATTTATTTAAACAGACAGAATCTCACAAAGACATCTCTCTTTGAGATTCGATTTCAAAACGATACCGTTACTCAAAGGATGGATGGAGTCATAGTGTCTACTCCAAGTGGTTCTACAGGTCATTCTTATTCACTTGGTGGTCCAATCTTGCATGAAAGTCTTGATGTTCTAATAATTACACCTGTAGCCCCAGTAAACAGGTTACCTTCATTGGTTGTACCTGATGAAAAAATCGAAATAGTCAATTCTCATGATTCCAATATAATCATGGATGCACAGGTAGTAAAGCCTGCAAGATATGATGATGTGATTACAATTCGAAAATACAAGAAACATGCAGTATTTGTAAGACTAAAAAAGCGTGGTTTAAGACAGATGAGTAAACTTGGTTTTTAGGGTTTTAGATGCTAGTGCTTTTTATGCTGGAATTCCCTTTGCGTCATCAGAAAAATGCTTTACAACACAAGATGTTTTTGAAGAAGTAAAACACATCAAGAGAAGCCATTACGCAGTTGAAGCACTTCTTGAAACAAAAAGACTAGAAATAATGAGACCTAATGAAGAATACATCAATGAAGTCATACAAAAGTCCAAAAATACCGGTGATTTTCAGAATCTTTCCGCAGAAGATATTTCAGTTATTGCATTGTGTCTTCAGCTTAAAGCAGATCTAGTTACAGATGATTTTGCGGTATCAAATCTTTCCAAGTATCTAAATCTCAAAGTAATTCCAGTCATGACTGAGGGAATAACACATATCGCAAATTGGGTATATTTTTGCTCTGGCTGTCAGAAAACTTTTTCAAATTTATCAAGATGTCCTCTTTGTGGAAATAGACTTAGTCGTAAACCAAGTAAGAGGCGGTAATCAACCAAGATATCCTAGTTATTGAGGGATCCCTAGGTGATCGCAATAAATTATTACAGTTTTTTATCAATTCCAAGAGTTTTTAAACTAGATTTATGATTAAGACCATGTTTTCACTATATCGATTTCCTTTTTCAAATTTCTCCAGTACCCAGAGACTAAGAATTTTGATTACAAGTATAGGAAGATGTTACATTTTCTTGAGAATCTAAAAAAATAAAATCAACACAAAGATTTTCGACAAACCAAGAATAAAAAAACATTTCATTTGTCTAAATTGAAATAAAATATTTCAATTATGTGTTAACATCATGCAGTGTTTTTTGATCTATTTTTTTCTTTAATTTACTTTCAGCGTCAAGCATTTTTCTTATCTTAAGTGCACGGGATTCCCCCAAACCTTGTATTTTTGTAAGTTCCGTGTAAGACGCCTTTAGAGTGTTACTTGGAGAACCAAACTTTTCTAGCATCCGTGTAGCTAATTTTTCTCCAACCCCAGGAAGACTACAAAGAACTGATAGTTGTTGCCTTTGTATGTCATCTGATTTTTTTATTTTTTTTAAGAAAGGACCTTTGCTGATGTTCTGCCTAGCACACATGGAGATCAATAATTTGGCAGAATGTGAGGCACTTGGCGTTGGAATAATAGGGATTTTAAAGTCTAAAACAATAGATGACAAAGCACCATAAAAAACAAGTGGATTTTCTGTAATTTCGTCAATGACATCAACGTTACCTTCCAACAAAATCGCTGGATGTCCATAGTGCTCTTTGAGTCTATTACACTGGTCAAAGAGTCTGCCATCAAAAACAGAAGAGATAAAATCTTGAATGCTTTTTCTTTCTACAACCGTTTCCGGTGCTACTATATAATCACCTATTGGAAGATTAGTTAGTTCTACTTTTACTCCAAGTGCTCGTAAAAGATCTGGGATACCACTTTTTCTTTCCCGCTCATCAACTATCATACGTAGTTCTTCTAATTTCATATAGTGAAAGGATGTAAGAATTTATTAATATTTTATTTGGGAGTATCAGTTTTTGGTGGTTGGCTTCCCGCCTGACCCTGTAACATTGTTTTTATCTTTTCTTCTACTTCTTTTAGGTTCTCTTTAATCCGTACTTCTTGTTTCGATAACACCGTAACGCGTGTGTTTGAGAGTTCCTTTTTTTCTTCAAGTTCAGCAATCAGGTTTTGTTTTGTTGATTTTATCAATAATGGTCCAGCGCTTTTGAATACTGCATCAGCATCTGCCGCTTTTTTTAATACTTCCAGCGCCCTTTCTGTTTCTAATTGTTCCATCTCAAGGTGCTGTTTTTGACCCATTATTGATTGAAGGTTTTGTTGTAAATTTTGCAATCGTGCAACTTGTTCTTGCAACCAAGGAGGAAATTGTTGACCGCCTGCAGACATGTTCAATCCACAAGGTGCTTTGCTTATATTTTTACCGATTCTATAGAATCATTACTTGTCTGAACAAGACGTAATGTAGAATTCAAATTCGCTCGCAGGTGTGACAACTCTTGGGCATCAATAAAAATTGTTATTTTTTTATCAAGTAACATTTTTGTTTTTGTTGGGTTTTCAGAAAAAAACTTTTCATCAGTCTGAAGAGAATCAAATATTGATTTAGTTTTTTTCTCAGCAGAGATTTCTATTTTTGCCCTATATTTTGACATCATATGCAAGACCTGCTACTTTGAAACCACATTTCTTGCAAGCCCATATTCCCACAGCTTCTCTGCCAAATTTACTAGAACCACATTCGCTACATTTTCTTTTTGTTTTAAGTAGCTTATGAACTGCAGTAAATTTCTTGCGTGGTTTGAGACCATATTTTGCACCAAGTCCTCGCAATGATGCACTCTTGCCTTTAGCCATATTACATCAATTGCTCAAGTTGCTTCCTTATTTTTGTTCCCACTGAAAGCGCAATTTCTGAGCATTTTAAAAGTTGTTCAACACTAAATCCATCGCTACCTCCTTTTTGTAAAGCACAGATATTACCATCAGAATTAGTAGTGATTGTTATCCTAGCATTCATGCATGCTTCTTCGTCAGCAGTTGGATCCACTATAATATGATCCCCTATTCGAGCCATCGTTACAGAAACAGGAATTGTTTTTATTGGAGGTTTCGAAGCTACGCCTTCAATTAGTACTGGTGCATCATCTTTGATTTCATATTTTGGAACAGTGCATGATAAAATTGCCGCAACAGCTGCATAGGAACATGCATCAAAAAGATTTCCGTCAGTATTTAAAACGCTACTATCAACAAAAATTCCTATTACAGATTTGTCCTTTATTAAGACAAGTTGCTTTAGATCAATCATTTCAGTTTCTCTGATACCTCTGTCGACAACTCTAGCTAATTCAATAACTTCCTCTCCAGGTGGCCCTGGTTCAGCTTTAGGATCTGCGAGTGGAAGTATTTCTGCAGTACAAATCAAAATTCCTTTATCACCAAGATCTGGGAAAGGTTTGTCAGGTTGTATCTTAACCCCAGTGACTACCTCAGTATAACCTAGTTTTACCTTTGCAGAACCATTTGCTTTCGGAATTACTCCAGTTTCAATTGAAAGTGGCCTTTGATCATGTAATCCTCTTCCATCAATTCGTTTTCCTTGATTTAGAAGCTCGAGAATCTTATCCCTTTTTAGTTGTTCAATTATTACTGAAGTCGTCATTATTGTGTCTCTCCATTTTTGAAGTATTTTTCCATCAAGGCTTTTTTCTGGATTTCATATACTTGTTTGCAACCACCTATTGCAGTTTCGAGACATTTTTTGTATTCATCAGGAGTCAAGATTCCATCAAGTTGCATAAGGGTAATTTTACCAAGATTTGGCATGTATGCCACTGGCATATCAGCCTGTCCTTCTTTGTCTTCTTCATCATTTACATCAAGAACAATTTTGTCAGCTACCTTTCCAGCAGCACATGCAGATACAATATCTCGCATTGGTATTCCTGCATCTACTAGTGCAACTGAGGCTGCATCTAGTGCAGCACATCGAGAGCCGCCATCAGCTTGAAGAATTTCTATAAATACATCAACTACTGTTCTTGGAAAATCCTTGAGAATTACTGCCGGTTGTAGAGCCTCCTTTATGACTTTGGATATTTCAATTTCTCTTCTAGAAGGAGCAGGATTTTTTCTTTCTGTCACAGAAAACGGTGACATGTGATACCTACATCGCAAAATTCCACTGTCTTGATCTGCCATGTGTTTTGGATGAACATCTCTTGGTCCAAAAACTCCTGCAAGAATTTTATTTTTACCAAATTCTATGTACGCCGAACCATCAGCGTTTTTTAGAACTCCTACCTGTATCGAAACGTTTCTTATCTGGTCTATCTTTCGACCATCACATCTAATTCCATTTTCATTCATTAATTGTGTCATTATTTTCACCAAGTTCTATTCCAAGCATGGATTTTACTCTTTCAGTCAGGTTCGGCGTATGTGCTTGGTCATCAACCATTTTCACTGCTTCTATGGCCTTTAATAATCCAACTGGATCTTCGCAAGAAACAACGATCAGACCATTTTGACCAATAGTCACAATGGCCTTTGTTGCCATCTCAATAGTTTGAATCATGGAACCGCGCTTTCCAATAAGTCGCGGAATCTTGCTTGGAGCAATTTTTATCAGTTCACCTGATTCAATTTTCCCCAAATCTCTGTCTTGTATAGTAAGAAGTGGATCTCTAGATCTATCAAAATTTGCAACTCTAACTGCTACCAAATCCCCTTTGTCTAGTCTAGCCCTTAACTCGTCTTTTGTTGGAGAATAATCTCTTCCAAACACATCCTGAGCTGGCAAGAATCCAACAAAACATGAATTGATGTCAAATTCCCAAGAGAGTGAAGAATGCCCTATTACTTTTCCTATAATCAAGTCATTAGTTTTTGGCATGTACATTCCTGAAAGTGGTATAACACGTACTGCATTCTCATAAATTTCAGAAATTCCTATACTAGTTGAGATAATTCTATCTCCATCTTGATAGACATTTTGTTCTGGTCTATACGGACCAGTTATGATTACGTCGCCAGGAATTACATATTTCCTTTTTGCTACTTCCATCATTTAGCTACCTCAATAGAAGCGGAGCCTTTTGTTACAGATCCCAATCTATCTATCACATTTGCTCTTGCTGCAGCCGGTATATCTAGTATTACTTTGAGAGAACCATTAGATTGCCATTCTTCTTTTTTTAAAGTTCCGGCAGATTTTAAAACAGAATATGATTGTGCTGCAAACTGTGCGGGGACTAAAATTTCAAGGATCATGTTTTCCGATTTAAGCGGAATAATAGATCGTAATTGTTCTACGATATCTTTTGTTTGATCATCGGTATTTCTGAAGGGATCTACAGATATGCGTGCATCATCCATGGCCTGTTCTATCCTAAGTGGAGGATGAGGTAGATGCGAACGTGGATCTACGTATGTTTTCGTGATAAAATCCACAATCTGTTTGCGTTTTTCTAAAACCATTTTTCGCCTTTGATCAGTAGTTAGATTAAGGTCACCTTTTTGTAGAATGAGGGTGGCTATGGTGGTAGAGTCAGTGGTCTTGAATGCTTTCATTAGTTTTTCAGCTGATGCGCGTGTTCCTTTATTGGAGTCAGAATAAATTTCGTCAGAGATAAGAACCGTGGAGATATCCTTTCTTTTTCCCAGTTTGTATTCAAGGGCTGGATCTGGTTTTACAAGAAGTTCAAACTTTTCGCCTTCAACTGCAAATCTCACTACAGTTACTTTATCGACCATAATTTTGATATTCGACTTTGGTATTTATCTATACGCAAAAAACTCGCTAGATTTTTATTTGGATTAGGAACTTTTTCTTCCAAGCCTTGGTTTCTCTCGAAATAGTTGAACAAAATGAACAAAAAATTGTTGTAAAGTTAAAGGGAATGCCTCTACAATACGCTAATGCACTAAGAAGAATTTGCCTTACAGGTGTACCTGTTTTCGCTATTGATGATGTAGTAATAATTGAAAACTCCTCTGTTTTAGCTGATGAAGGCATAGCACACAGACTTGCTATGATACCACTCAAAACAGATTTTGCAAGATTTGCCGAACCATCCAATTGTGATTGTAAGAGCGAAGTTGGTTGTACCCATTGCAGAGTAATGCTAATGATTGATTCAGGTTCGTCTGATACTACACGAACAATTACTTCAGCTGAACTTACATCAGAAGATGATGTAGTTAAGCCGGTCAGCGATAAAATCCCAATAGTGGAGCTTGCTCCTGGTCAAAAAATCAAGCTTGAGGCTTATGCAAGATTGGGAAGAGGAACAGAGCATGCAAAATGGAATGCCGCAACAGTCTCAGTTCTAACCGAGGGGGGAAGTCCAGAAGATCATCTTTTGACCATAGAAACTACAGGAGCCCTATCCCCAGCTCAGATAATACTTACGGGGGTAGATGAAATTACAAAAAGATTAGAGGGTTTTAGACAAGTAATTTCTGCACTCTAGTTGAGCATACATTATATTTGGGTTAAAAATGGCAATTATACAAATGACTAACGCTGTTGTATTACATATGGCAAAGGAGCTAAAGGAAGCTTCTAGGAAAAACAAAGCACCTATTTGGTCAAGACTTGCAGAACTCGCATTGAAACCATCGTCTGCTAGGAGAACAATCAATATTAGCAAAATAGACAAATTGACAAAAAATGGTGACGTGATAGTGGTCCCAGGCAAAGTTCTAGGAACTGGTGGTATGTCACATAAAATTACTCTTTGTTCCTTTTCCATTTCAAACTCTGGCGCTCAAAAAATACTTCAACAAGGAGGAAATATTTTGAGTTACTCCGAACTTATCAAAAATCACCCAACAGGAAAAGGAGTAACAATAATTGGCTAAACAACAAGTAGAGACAAAGGCGGTAGCAAAAAACCCTCAAACCGTAATCGTAGATGGAACAAACATGATTGCCGGGAGGTTGTGTTCACATGTAGCAAAGCTTCTGCTTGAAGGAAATAGAATAGTTGTTGTAAATTCCGAAAATATCATGATAAGCGGAAATAGAGAATCCATCATAAGAGAATATCGAGAATTTCTAGAGGTTGCAAGTATCAATAATCCAAAGTTTGGTCCGTTTCATCCAAGAAGACCAGATACTATCATTACGAAGATGGTAAGAGGAATGCTTCCAAAAACGAAGTCTTCCGGTAAAGCAGCTTTTAGTCGGCTACGAGTGTATTTGGGTGTTCCAAATGAATTTAGATCTATTTCAAGAACTCAGTTTGAAGATGCCAGAATTAGAAAAGCTTCTCCATATTACACCAGTGTTGGTGAACTTGGAAAAATGGTTGGGTGGCATGAGTAAATGGTAAAGGTTGAAAATTATTTTGCAACAAGAAAGACTGCCAGAGCACATGTACACATTTCCAAGGGAATGGGTAGAGTTCGAATTAATAATACACCAGTAGAGATGATTCAACAAGAAACTGCTAGAGAGATAATGCTTGGTCCTCTTGAGATTGCTGGAGATTTACGAGATAAAATTGATCTTTCTGTAAGAGTTAATGGAGGAGGTTTTATGGGTCAAGCTTATGCTAGCGCGGTAGCAATATCAAGAGCGCTTACTGGTTGGACAAAATCTAAAAAGGAGCCAAAGGATCACCCATTTACCAAAACAACACGCGAGGATCTCAA
This sequence comes from Nitrosopumilaceae archaeon, assembly GCA_035455245.1. Lineage (GTDB taxonomy): Archaea > Thermoproteota > Nitrososphaeria > Nitrososphaerales > Nitrosopumilaceae > UBA8516. The sequence continues at coordinate 59,576 of DATIFN010000025.1, forward strand.
AAAACGCCTAAATGATTTTGACAAACATCTCTTAAGTGGAGATGACAGGAGAAAGGAGCCAAAGAAGTTTGGTGGACCAGGCGCTAGAAGAAGAAAACAAAAATCATACAGATAAAATTTGAAAATTGTAATTTTAGCTGGTGGAAGGGGAACCAGGGGAAAACCATTTACAGATTATTTTCCAAAAGCAATGATTCCTATTGAAGGAAAACCGCTCATAGATTACATCGTAAAATACGTATCATCTTTTGATTTCATCAATGAGGTAATAATACTAGCAGACTTTACTGGAATAGGAAACCAAATTAAGAGATATTTAGAGGACAGAAAAGTTTACGGTAAAAAAATCAGATTTATTCAGGATTCTAACAGTGGCACAGGTGGCGATCTTGCTCATCTTTCTGTCATTCTAAAGAAGGAACGAGATTTCATTTTATGGTTTGTAGATAATTTCTGTGCAATAGATCTTAGTAAAATGTTCAAATTTCACAATCAGAAAGGAGGCATCGCATGTATTGCAACCAGAAGATACCGCAAAGAAGAGACTGGCTATGCAAAAGTACAAGATGACCTAGTTACAGAATTCCAAGAAAAACCATTCATCACAATACCAATGGCAGAATGCCTTGGCATCTACATTTTGGATACAAAAATTTTGAAAATAATCAAATCTAAAATGGAAAAGAAAAAGGAAGTAAATTTATCTTTTGATGTTTTGCAAGACCTAGCAAAAAGAAAAACTGTTAGTGCATTCGATATAGGAAGAGAGAATTGGATTGATATAGAATCACCAAATAAAGTAGAACGAAACAAAAAAGTGATAAAAGAAATAATTAGAAAAATGAAGAATTAGGGGATAATTTTAGATTTTTCATATTGTGATATTTTTTCTTCATATGTTAAGGTAATAGATATATCATCTAGTCCTTCAAGCAGGGTTTTTTTTCTGTAAGATTCGATGTCAAACGATATTGTTTCATTTGGTAAGGTGATTATTTGATTTTCTAGATCAACTTCTATTTCAGAATTAATTTTGAATAACCTTTCAATTTCCTCTACATCAAGTGTTATTGGCAAGATTCCATTTTTGAAGCAGTTATTGTAAAAAATGTCAGCAAATGATGGAGCTATAACTACTACAAATCCGTAGTCAAGCAGAGCCCATGCTGCATGTTCTCTGCTTGAACCACAACCAAAATTATCTCTTGTTAAAAGTATCTTAGAACCGCGGTATTTTGGATTGTTTAAAACAAATTCTTTCGTCGGTGTACCATCTGATGTAAACCTCCAATCATAAAATAAATACTGACCAAATCCTGTTTTTTGAACTAGTTTTAGGAATTGTTTTGGTATTATTTGATCAGTATCTACGTTAACCTTGTCAAGCGGAGTACAGATGCTTTTAATTTTCTTAAATGGTTCCATCTAATTCAATTCCAATTCTCTTACGTCCACAAAATGACCTGCTATTGCAGCAGCAGCAGCCATAACTGGACTTACAAGATGGGTTCTTCCACCTGCTCCTTGTCTTCCTTCAAAGTTTCTGTTCGATGTACTCGCACATCTTTCGCCCGCTGCCAAAATGTCTGGATTCATTCCCAAACACATACTACAACCTGATTCTCTCCACTCAAAGTTTGCTTCTTTGAATATCCTATCCAACCCTAGTTCTTCAGCTTGTTTTTTCACAAGTTGAGATCCTGGAACCACCATAGCTCGTACCTTTGGGGAAACTTTCTTTCCTTTTACGACCTTAGACGCTTCAATCAAATCTTCTAGTCTTGAATTTGTACAAGAACCAATGAAAACCCTATCGATTAAAATGTCAGTAATTGGCGTACCTGGTTTTAGATTCATGTACTGTAATGCCTTAATTGCTGCCTTTTCCTCCTCTTGATTTCCTTTTGCATATTCATCTGGAAATGGGATGTTGCTTGTGACATCCGTAGTCATAGCAGGATTTGTTCCCCAGCTGACTTGAGGAGATATCGTATCAGTATGCAAGGTAAAGATTTTGTCAAAATGAGCACCCGGATCACTTTTTAGGTTTTCACGAAAATAATCTACTAACTCATCATAATTTTTTGGAATGTATATCCTCCCCTTTAGGTACTCGAAAGTTTTTTCATCTGGAGCTACAAGGCCTGCTCTTGCACCTCCTTCAATAGACATATTGCAAATGGTCATCCTTTGTTCCATGGTTAGCTCAGATATTGTTTCTCCACGATATTCAATTACAGTCCCTGCACCTCCAGCTGTTCCTATTTGTCGTATTATTGAAAGTATGATGTCTTTTGCAGTCACTGCGTGGTTATTTTTTCTTTTACCTTCTACTTTGATTTCAAAGGTTTTTGGTTTTTCCATCCATATACATTGTGTTGCTAACACATGCTCTACATCACTTGTACCGATACCAAAAGCTAAGGCACCAAATGCCCCATGTGTTGATGTGTGACTATCACCACAAACAATTGTAGTCCCAGGAAGAGTTATTCCCAATTCAGGACCAATTACATGCACTATCCCTTGATTTGGACTATTAATATCAAATAATTGGATACGAAAATCTTTGCAGTTTTTTTCTAAAACTTGGATTTGCCTTGCAGAAATCTGATCTACTATTGGTAATGATCTGTCACTAGTTGGAACATTATGATCCATTGTTGCAAATGTGAGATCTGGTCTTCGGACTTTTCTTTTGTTTGTACGTAAACCATCAAATGCTTGTGGAGATGTAACCTCATGTACTAAATGTCGATCAACATAAAGGAGTGTGGGTCCATTTGGTTGCTTCACTACAACATGTGAATCCCAAATCTTATCAAACAATGTCTTTGACATAGCAGTATCTCATATGATACGTGATATAATGGTATAAACCGAAAAAATTGTTAGAATGGATTTAATTTATTCTTAACGTTAAAGTTGCTATGGTTTGTAATTAAAAAGACCACCAGCGGCGATGATTTTTCCAATTAATTCAGAAAAAGGTTTTATTTTATAAGTTTGATTTTTCGTTAGGTTTTTTATTTCGTTTTTACCTATATCAATTTCAAGCGAGTCTTTATCAGATATGTTGTTGTATGCATTCTCATTAATTTCTATTGGTAACAAGAACGCTCCGTCGACAGCATTTCTATAGAATATCCTTGCAAAAGACAAGGCCAAAACTGCCTTTATTCCTGAATATGCAAGTGCAATAGGTGCGTGTTCTCTTGAAGAACCACACCCAAAATTACGTCCTGCTACGATAAAATCACCCTCTTTTACTTTAGAATGAAAATCTTTGTCTAGACCTTCCATTGCATGTTTTGCAAGTTCGTTGTAGTCATGTATCTTAAGATATGGACCAGGTAGTATTACATCAGTATCGATGTTGTCCCTTTGATACTTTATCACATCGCCCTTCATTTCAAATCTCTCGGATCAGTAATTTTTCCAGTTACAGCAGATGCAGCTGCAACCAATGGAGATGCCAGATATGTTTTTGATTCAACATGACCCATCCTTCCTGGAAAATTTCTGTTGGTAGTACTGATGCAAACTTCGTCTTTCGCAAGTACACCCATATGTGCACCACAACAGGCTCCGCATGTAGGAGGTCCAACTACTACACCTGCATCCATGAAAATTTTAAGGAGTCCTTCATCCATTGCTTTTCTAAATATCGATATCGCCGCAGGCAATATTTCGGTTCTAATTTTCACCTGCCTACCTTTTAGAATTTTTGCAACGGCTTGTAAATCTTCATATTTTGCTCCAGTACATGAACCGATATACGCTTTATCTAAGGCGGTTGTTGACAGGTCTCTGGCGGCTGCGATGTTATCAGGAGAAAATGGTTTGGCAACAATTGGTTCTAATTCTGATGCTTCATACTCATAGATCTTTTCATATTCCGAGTCTTCGTCACCATGTATTTCATTGTATTTTGCTGCACCACGTGTTGCAAGATAGTCTCTTGTTTTTTGATCAGGTTCAACAATTCCACTTTTTGCTCCTGCTTCTGTTGTCATATTTGTTAAAGTAAGTCGCTCTTCTACTGACATTTCTAATACACCATTGCCACCAAATTGCATCGTTTTGTAAGCTGCGCCATCTGTTCCAATGTCACCGATTATTTTTAGAATGAAATCTTTTGCCATCACGTGATTTGGGAGTTTACCATTAAGTTTGAAATAAAGGGTCTCTGGAACTTTAAACCAAATTTTTCCGTTTAAGAGTACGTAGGCAACATCTGTATGACCAAGGCCTGCGGCAAAAGCACCTAGTGCGCCTGTTGTATTTGTGTGTGAATCACCACCCACATAGACTTCCCCAGGCAACACCATGGCTTCTTCGTGAGATAATGTATGACAAATTCCATATTGGCCCATACCATACTTGAAATGTTTGCTGATTCCAAATTGTTTTGTAAAATCTGATAATAACACTATATTTTGAGCAGATACCTTGTCAGCAGAAGGAACAAAGTGATCTTCTGCAACCCAGACTTTAGAGGCATCCCAAAGTTTCTCAATATTCATACCTTTTTTCTTTAATTTCTCAAATACCGCAATTACTCCTGGTCCAGAAACATCATGTAACATTACCTTATCCACATTTACAAAAACTACTTCTCCGGGTGATATGCTTGTTTTTCCAGACGCCCTAGCAAGTATCTTCTCAGTTATGTTCATTCCCATTGATAGAAAATGCATATTTTTTGAAATTAAAAGGTTTGGAGGAGAAGGCTAAAAAGTCAAAGACTTACAGCCTTATTATGCCGATTTCAGTTCAAACTATAAAATCAGATCTTAAAACACATGATTTTGCGCTATTTGAAACAATTGCGGAATTACTTCAAAGAAAACAGATCAAATTAGAAAATGGTGACGTCCTAGTTATTTCAAGTAAATATGTTGCAAATTCTCAAGGAAGATTAATTGAATATGAAAAAGTAACGCCATCCAAAGAGTCAAGAATACTTGCTACGAAATTTCATCTTAATCCGAAAATCGCTGAGATTATTTTGAGAGAGTCCGATGTAGTTTTTGGTGGAGTTCCTGGTTTTGTAATTACTTCATCGGATAATATTTTAGCTCCTAATGCTGGAATAGATAAATCAAATGCACAGAAAGGAAAATTAATTCTATATCCTGTTGACATGTATCACATTGTAGAGCAACTACGACGCAAATTTTTCTTGAATTTTTCTGTACACATCGGCGTACTAATAATAGATAGCAGACTGATGCCAGCTAGGATTGGAACAACCGGAGTTGCTTTAGCTTGTGCAGGTATTGAACCTCTTTCTGACATACGTGGTCATAAGGATCTTTATGGAAATCCATTAAAAGTAACGTTTCAAGCTCTAGCAGACAATCTTGCATCCATTGCAAACCTCCAGATGGGCGAAGGTTCAGAAAGTACACCCATTGCAGTAATAACAAACGCAGACGTAACACTTACAGACAGAAAGATACATCACGATGAGATGGCCATATCTTACGACCAGTGTGTATACATTCGTGGACTAAAGACAAATAATAAACACACTTAGGGTTTTAATATAGGTAGATTAGACCGCAAGCTATGGTAGAATTTCTGACTAGATATCCAAAGACGATATCTCTTTTTGGTGGGATTCGACACAAAATTAACGTAGATCATAAGACAGGTGTAGAGCAGCTTACTATTGTAGTAAGAAAAAATGTTGACGAGCTTCTAAGAATTTTTTCAAAAGAAGGGTTTACTCATGTAAAATTTGAACACAAAATACCTTTACAGATTGGAAGTGGACTTTCCCTAAAACTAAAAAAACCTTGGGAGTTACATGTTAGACTCCTTGAAATGAAAAAGGAATTTATCGCAATACAGGCAGAAGTAGAAGTCTCGAGGGATTATTTGCAACACTTGTTCTGTCAGAGAACTCCAGTTTTTTACGAAGTAGAAGCACTTCTAAAAAAACACCAAATAGAATATAAGATTTGGAATGAAAAAATAAAAAAGTATGTTCAGATAGTACTTGATAATTATAAAGTGAAACTTACAACACCAAAATTCCCTGTGTTTGCATGGAAACCCATGGTATTTTTCATAGGGACTATAGGAGTATTTTATCTTTGGAAATACCTACAGACCATTTAGAGATTCAATTGGTAAAAAATTTTACAAATAAAATATAATTAACTGGATTCTAAGCCTCTTGACCTTTCCATACCCAATTCTTCAAACATTTAATTAGATTTTTTGATAATTTGAAATGATGACGCAAGACTCGTCCGTAGTGTCTTTAAAATACCATGGTGTTTCCCCATGGGAAATCGAAGTCCTATATGGGATATTACATGACATGTTTATAGTAGAACAAATCCTTGAAACAGAACAAGGCGAAGATTATTCAACCATGGTTGAAATATATTTTCCATTAGAATTTAGTGATGAATTTTTCAAATGGTTTGGCCATGCAAGATGGGATAAAGTTAAGGGAATATTGAAAGAGCTGAAGAGACGAAGAGGTGGAGGAAGGACAATCAAAATCCACATATGTTTTTCTGGAAAACCAAATATCAAATTCATTGTAGATCTTGATGAACACCGATGGTTTAACACATCTATAGAAAAAATTGATTTTATTTTGGAATTATTACAGTATCAACTTGATCCACAAAAAATTCCTCAAAACATTACAGAAATAATTTACACGTTTGACATTTCTACCAGTAGATGGCGGTTAAACACAGCTTTTTCTAATGATAAAAAATATGTCATCATAGAAAACGACTGGAAACTTGTCACTTGAGATCTTTTTGCAACGGCTCCAATAAGGAGTTTAATTCTTTGTACTTTTTTTCTAGAAAATCGAGTGATTCTTCGAGTTTTTTTGATTTACCATATTTGTATCGAATGAGTTCTCTGTGTCGCCAAAAATTTTTGCCATCTCCCACGGTAACTGTGCTAAAATAATCAGGCCCCTTTATGTTATCGGGAATTTTAATACTGTATGGAAAAATGAATTCTGCCATAAACCATTCATCGCCATCAGGATAATCACTTCCGGTATCGATATCAAAAAAGAGATGTAAAAGATTTGTTTGCATAAGACCGTCATCTTGTATTGATGGGTGTTTTATGTTGGATTTTTTAAAATCTAGATTTAGAAGACGGGTTTCAAAGTAACCCTTGATTATGGATTTACGAAAGACTTTATTTGCTTCTGAAAGATTCAACGATAAATTATTCTCAATCTCAACCTGCTAATAACTTATTTTATGATGGTTGTTTGAGCAACTTTTAGTCAATCGTTCGACATAATTGTTGGACGATGTTGAAGATTCTTGTGTGAACTTCAGATACGGGTTTGGTTATAGGTCCTACGTGATAACCGAGTATAAAAATTTCTCATCTTTTGGATTATTAGTGGATGTAAATAATAATATGTTAAACCTCTAACGAGTCTAGGATCTTTGAAATATCCGTTATTGATTTTCCATTATGTGAGATAGGTTGCATTGCAGGGGGGTTTTCAAGATAGTTTGGTACCCGATCGGAGATTCTTTCTCCATATGGAGCGACAAGTTCATTCTGGTAGAATATACCTGTAGGAATTTTTGTATCCCATTCACTTGATTTGATAAGTGCTTGTGTTAGTTTTTCGTTTACCTCGCTTTCAGAACCATAGTGAACTACAGGATCATAACCAAGTTCTTCAAGTTTGTAGATCCTTGGTTTTGGTTTTTTTGTAGTTTCATCAAGATTGTCTAACCCAGCAAACCAATCCCTAGTATTGATATCATTGTATGTTGGACATGGTTGTAATACATCTAAAAAGGCAAGTCCTTTGTGTTTAACAGCCGCAATTATTAGATCCTTGAGGTGCCTTACATCGTATGCATATCCTCTCCCAACAAAGGTAAAACCACTTGCAATAGCCAAGCCAATTGGATTCACAGCTTGGTTTACGTTTGGATTAGGAAGTGATTTTGTTTTTTCCCCCAAGCGAAGAGTAGGGGATGCTTGACCTTTCGTTAGACCATATACTGCATTGTTGAAAATGATGTATGTCATGTCTACATTTCTTCGACCTGCAGCAACGAAATGGCCAGCACCTATTCCTAAACCATCACCATCCCCACCGGCCGCTATGACTGTCATGTCAGGATTTGCCAGCTTTGCCCCTTGTGCAAATGTTAAGACTCTACCATGAAGAGTATGTACACCAAATACATTTACAAAATGAGATGTTTTGCCAGAACAACCTATTCCAGAAAATAATGCTGCTTTGTGTCTTGGAATATTCATTTCTGTTAATGCCATTTGTATGGCATTCACAATTCCAAAATCTCCACATCCAGGGCACCAGTCGTTGTGCACCTCTGTTTTGTAATCAGATAATTTAGATTCCATATGTCAAAACCTGATTTGTTTCTGCTTTGTTCTGTAGGATTTTTTTTAGCGAGTCACATATTTCCGTGCTAGTCATGGCTCTACCAGTATATTTCAAAATGTAATAATCTACCTTTTTGTCTAAATGTTCGTTTAACAATGAACCAAGTTGTGCTCCCTGGTTCGCTTCAATATCAATTATAATTTTTGTCCCTTCAAGGAGTGATTTTAAATAATCAGTAGGAAAGGGCTGTAATAGTTTTATTTGAATAAATCCAACAGCAAGTCCCTCTTTCTTTAACATGTCTATGGCATCTAGAATTGGTCCCTTAGTAGAACCCCAACTTAATACACAAAATTCTGAGATTCCAAAACTTATTGCTTGGTCGTCCTTTGGAATTTCCTTTAAAGCGAGGTCAAGCTTTGACGCTCTCTTGTTCATCATCTGAACCCGATTTATTGGATCTTCTGAAATATGACCAAATTCATCGCTTTCGTCTCCAGTATTCCAAAAAATTCCATTTTCAAGTCCCAATTTCGATCGTGGAGAAATATTATCTTCTGTGAAGGCAAATCTTTTGTACCCATCGTTTTCTATTTTTTCAAGTAACTTACCCCTATCTATAATTATTAAATCGGAATCAAATTTTTTACATGTAGTTATAGTACTTGCAAGAAATTTGTCTAGTATGTGTATTACTGGAATTTGAAAGTACTCAGCAAAATTGAAACATTTTGTAGTATCATAGAAGGTTTCTTCCACATCACCTGAGGAGTATACAATTTTTGGAAAATCTCCATGTCCTGCATGTATGGCAAACATTAGATCATCTTGGCCATGTCTTGTTGGCAAACCTGTGGATGGACCGCTTCTTTGGTACAATGTAATCACAATTGGTACTTCGTTTATTCCGGCCCAACCAAGAGCTTCGGCCATAAGAGAAAATCCAGGGCCAGATGTACTAGTAGAAGATCTCGCGCCAGTTAGTGCAGAACCAATAACCATACCAATAGCAGAAATTTCATCTTCAGTTTGCACAATAAGTGTGGAACCAGGGCGATTATTTTTTACATCCAAAACTTCATTGGATTCTAAAAATACACTTTCGTCAGATGCAGGTGTAATAGGATAGTATGATTGAAATCTACAACCACATGCCATCTTGCCAAGTCCCGAGGCCTGATGACCTTGAATTAGGATTGTGCTTGGTTCTTTTTGTACGACGGGAATGGAATATTTAAATTTTGGAAATTTCACTGTTGCAAAATTATAACCGTAGTTTGCTGCTTGCTTGTTTATCTCTGCAATTTTTGGTTTGCTAGAAAAAATAGTACCGACTGATTCTAAAAGTGGTCTTGAGGATAGGCCTAAAAATCCGAGTGAGAGAGACACAGCAAGTACATTTAACATTCTAAACATGTTTTTTAGGGATGGGTTTTGAGTCTCTTCTGCAAGACTGGCTAGAATGTTTTTAAAAGAAACAAGATGAATTGTTACACCCCTTTCTTTACATATGTCCAACAACCCTTGAACTGTGAATTCTTTGTTTTTGGAAGAAAGCCGTTCTTTCAATCTGGATTTAAATAAATCTTCAAGAGTGTGAACCTCGTCAACATTGACCTGTACCAGATCAGAATCACAGATTATTGCACCGTCATTGTATACGTCTTCAACATGTCTAAACACAGTTTCTGCGTCAAATGCTACAAGTAAAGTTATACCTTCTACGTTTGATCTAATCTTTTTATCGGAGATCCTAACTGCAAAATAACTGTGCTCTCCCTTAATGTTGGAATAAAATTCTCGTTTTCCAAAAATTTGTAAACCAGTTACAGCGCATGCACGCGCAAAAATGTTAGCGGCTGATTCGACACCACTTCCTTGTGGACCACCAATAACCCACGTTATGTCTATTGATTGCACAACTAGTCTTGCTTTTGATCAGATATTAATGGTACGATGTGATTAACCGCCAGTTGCTGCATCAAAAAGTGCACATTCACATTTATCACGCTCACCACAAAAAGGACAAACACAAACACATTTCTCTAAAGCGTTTCCACATTGGATGCATAAAGCGAATTCTTCTTCTTTATCCAAGACACACGTAATAGAACAAAATGTTATAAATGCTTTTTAAAGAAATTTTGTAAACCCATCGTTTAGCCTCTAAATCCATACCCAACAAGAACCGAATAACAACCAAGACCACAATCCTCGCATATTGGTTTCATTGAATCTTTATCTGCACTTCCAATACAGCATGGCTGTTTCTCACGTCCCATGTGATCTACTGAGAGTATTGCCCAAGTAGGGCAATCTACAGGAGTAGTCCCCTTTCCTCCCCAATTTTTTTTCATCAATTCTAGCTGGCTTGTTGGATTTATGATATAGTCATCACCGTATTGTTTTTTCATTGAAATTATTTCATCAACTACCTTTGTTCTTTCTTCTCCAAAAGGAAGCCAAAGTGGATCTCCTTTACCAAAAGGAGTATGAAATTGGAATCCTATTTTATTTGAATAATCATGCCATTCCTCTGCAACATTCTTCACAGTTTTATAGTTTAGTGAATTTATTGTCATGGTAATCCAGATGTCTTTCCAAGCTTTTTCTCCATTATTCTCAACGTAATCTATGACATTTTTTCTAGTCTTTGCAAAAGCACCATGGCCGCGAATATTATCATGAATTTCTTCCGTTCCATCAATTGAAATCCAATAAAAATAGATATCATCGTATTTTATTAAGGGAAATGTTCCATTTGTGACAAGACAAACTCGTTTTGGAAATTCTTTGATGAATAATTCTACTACATCGGGCCTCATGGTAGGCTCTCCACCAACTAATGTAATAATGAAGACATGATTTTTTTTGAATTTGGTTTCAATGATTTGTTTCCATTGTTCTACCGTAAGATCTTCGTTTTCCTTTCTATTAAGCCACCAGTAACAATGCGAACAGTGTAAGTTACAGACGTTAATTATGTCGGCGGAACCATAAAGCGGACTTTTCTTGTTAAATAGTTTGTAAGCACCGAATTTTAGAAAGAGTTGAAAATAACACGGCGTTTCTTGTAAGATTTGCCTAAAACCCCTTCCCATTATTTCCATAATCTTTTACATGTGTAACTGTCTTAAAACATCTTTTATTATTAGGCATTGGATAAATTTCAATCTGATTCATTAATGAGAAATATGAAAATGAGGATATTACTTACAAGAAAATTACACGACTTTGCTGTCAAAGAGCTAAAAAAACGATATACTGTTGAGATTAATCGAGGAAAAACTCCGATGTCAAAAAAAGAAATCCTATTGAGAATTAAAGACAAAGATGGTCTTATTTGTTTTCCATACGATATCATAGATTCTGAGATAATTGATGCTGCAAAAAATCTCAAGGCAATTAGTACCTATAGTGTAGGATATGATCACATAGATATCGAGCATGCAATTAGGAAAGGAATCGTAGTAAGTTATACCCCAGAAGTTTTGACCCGTGCAACTGCTGATCTTACAATTGCCTTAATCCTTGCTCTCGTACGTAGAGTGGTGGAAGGAGACAGAATTATTCGTCATAATAAGTGGAAGACGATTTTTGGTCCTTATGATTTTCTTGGAATTGATCTTTATGGAAAAACTCTTGGAATTTTTGGTATTGGTAGAATTGGAAAGGCAGTTGCTAAGAGGGTAAAAGGCTTTGAAATGAATGTTTTGTATCATAGTAACCATAAACTTCCAGCGAGAACAGAAAGAAACCTTGGAATAAAATACGTTAGTTTTAAAAAATTATTTGAAGAGAGTGACATTATTACCATTCATACACCTCATACCAAGGAAACTCATGAAATTGTGAATTTACAATTACTTAAGAGAATGAAGCCAACCGCATTTTTGATTAATACAGCACGTGGCAGGATCATAAGAGAAAAGGATTTGATTTTTGCATTACAGAAAAAAATTATTGCTGGTGCTGCTTTGGATGTATTTCAGAAAGAACCCATACACAGAAAGAATCCATTTACGAAAATGAACAATGTCGTTCTAACTCCTCATATTGGTAGCTCTACAGAAGAAACTAGAAGGAAAATGGCAGAGATTGCAATAGAGAATTTGATACTTTCCTTGTCTGGCAAAAATCCGAAATATTTGGTCAGCCCGTATTAGAGTTGAATAAGATCATCTGGATCCATGCGTATACAATCTGTTCCAACCGCCTTTATTGGTGTAAGATGTATTTCTCCATTGGGAATTTTTCCATCTTTTTGTAGCTGCGTTAGTTTATCAGAAAATGTCTTTTTGTGACCATTACAGGTAACACCAATCATGTATTCTTCATTTTCCTTTTTAATCGAAATTATGAACTCAGGAGGCATTGCGCAGTCTCTTGTTTTTTCTTTCACTGAACAGTGTTCTGGTAACAAACAAATTTTGTTTAACTAAACAAAATATTAAGTTTGGGAAACGATTTTCTCAAAATCCCAGATACGATCTTTTCTGTTTTCAGCGTAATCTAAGAATCCTTTTTCTTTTAGTTTTTTAATTATGTATGCAGAATAAGCTGGTGCACCTGTTGCTCCAGGAGAATTGTAGTTTAGAATGTGATAAGAAATTTCGTTTTCCAATTCCATAACGTCTGGTAGAAATGCCCCATCTGGAGATATTATTGGGGTTCTTATACCTGCAGTACCACGCTCTGAAAAAAACGAAGATCTTATTTTTGGTATGAATCGTTTTACTCTATCAATCATCACAGTTTTAGATATTGAGCTAAGCCATTCTTTAGATATCAAGGAAATAAAGTCAGGATTCGAAAGGAGTTTTTTTGCATTCCCTGTGATTATTTCAGATAATTTAGAGATCAGAGTTTCAGCATCTCCAATATAGCCTGAATAAGTTTCTGGACTAGGAACAGGAACTGCATTTGGTCCAACCTCGCTTCTTCCATCCGTCCTAATAATCCAATGTGGATCTAAGAACGGGAAGTCTTTGAATTCAGCCACAGAATAGACGTTCGTTCTTACTAGGTTAGAATGTTCCTTTTGTGCAATCCAATATTCTCCTCTAAAATGTAGATCGGCATATTCTTGTGCAATTCCAAACATTTTTGCAACATCCAGAGAATTTCCCCCTGCACAATTAATTATTAGATCTGCTTCAACATTCGTATTATTTTCCAAATTTATTTTATTACCTTTTTCTATTGATCTGACTGTATGTTTTAATAAAAAATTAGTCCCATTCCTTTCGGATTCTTTTTTGAGTTGTCTTGTGAACATTCCATAATCAACTACTGCATCTCTTTTACAAAAAACAGCAGAGTGACAGCTTACGTTTGGTTCTTTTTTTAAGACCTCGTTTCTATCAAGTAATTCAAGATCATTGCGCGGTATGCCGTTATCAACACCCCATGTCATGAATTTTTCCAGAGTTTTACATTGTTCTTCATCCAAAGCGACCTCAAGTGTTCCAACCATTTTCCATGGCAATTCTCTTTTTTCTGCAAGTGTTTTCCATAGATCGTACGAAAGAAAGGCAGATTTTGCCAGTTTTTTTTTGTATGGATCAAGATAAAATGGAGAATGGACTACTCCTGTGTTCCGACTACTGGCATGCATCCCGACATCTAATTCTTTATCAATTACGCAGACTCGAATTTCAAAAAGGCTTGAAAGCCAGTACGAAATGGATGTTCCAAGGATGCCTCCACCAATTATTACAACATCATATTTTATCACGCTAAGTAATTGGATACCATGACTTTTAATGGATTATGTAAAGCGCCGGGAGAGAGATTTGAACTCTCGGACCCTTGCGAGTACGCGCTTTATGGTAATTCATTTCCAGGCGCGCGCCCTACCAGGCTAGGCGACCCCGGCACATATTTTCGCCAATTTAGGTTTCGTGACAATGTGAATAAAAGTTGATTGTATTATTGTTCATTTCTTTGTCCGGTTGAAACAACAAGAAAGTCATAAGAATAATAATTCTAAAATTTCCTGTTAATATGTTAATTTCCAATAATGGGTATAATACAGACAAAATCTGCATCAAACTATCCTATTTATCTTCTAGAATCACTTTTTCCTTTGCAATCAAGATTGTTGTAATTCTTATGCCAAATTGGTTGTCAGTATCATTTCTACTTAATTATTAAATATTTAATGGCGTTCTGCTCTCATGTGATGAGAGGGACTACAATCTATGTTTTTTTATTTCTTATACTAGTGTCAAGTTTTACACCAAGATTTGCTCTAGCCGAAGGAGATGACATTTCCGAAACCATACTGATTTCAACGGATAAACTGTCATATTTTACTAATGAACCAATCGTGATTTCAGGTGAAGTTACAACAAAGAAGATGCCGGTAATAGCCCTCAAAATATTTGATCCGGATGATAATATTCTTGGTGCTTATAGTGTTGAAATCAATGAAACCAACCATTTTTCCAAAACAATAACCGCAGATGTCCCATTTTATGAAAAACCTGGAATATACACCATTACTGCAGACTATGGAAAACTCAAAACAGAAACATTTTTTGGAATTGAAAGTGGACCAGGTGAAAACACAGATTCTGCCCCCAATGTAGAGGAATCACCAACAATACTACCACAGGTAAAATCCTTTGAGACAGATAAAAAAAGATACAGTGACGAGGATACTATTTTCGCAAGTGGTAAGGTATCTACCTTATCAGATGGACAAGTAACGGTTACTATTTTTGATCCAAATAGAGTTCCAGTTGGAATTTATCTTGCAAACGTGAGTCCCGACCTTACATTTTCTACCTCATTTTTGGCAAGGTATCATGTGAATTTTAAAGTTGAGGGAACTTATTCTTTAACTGCTCAATATGGTGGACCTGAAACAAAACAAGAGATTGAAATAGAATTTTTTGAAAAACAAAATCAAAGTAATTCAACTACTCCGGAATCTAATACTCCGGAATCTAATACTCCGTCGTCATTTTTATTTTCAGAATCAGACCTGAATGATCTTGCAAATTGGTATTATTTAGATGGAAGTGACAATCAGTTAGCCCAATTTTTTAAGGATTTATTGAAAAGAGGTTTAATAAATCCAAATGTCGATGGGGTAGTTTCTAAGGATGTTTTAGTGCAATGGATTCAAGATACAAAAGTACCTTTAGGAACTTTGGTTGATGACCTTTTTAGCGGAAATATTTCAGAAAAAGAATTCATGAAGTCTGTTGAAAATTCATTACGTCTTTATATCAATAAATCGTCAGAACCAGAGCCAGTAATCAATGTGTCAGATACATCACAAACAAAAAATATTCCTACTGTGGAGGAACCAGAAATCAAAAAACCATCTAGATCTAATAATAAACCTGCTAGGAACATAGACGTGCCATTAGAAACAACATCTGAACGGGATACGGGAACTGTTTATTTTTATAGCAGTGTAAATTGTCAAAAAAATGCATATGAGGATATAATTGCCTATTATAACAATCCAGGTCCTGCTCTAGCACGTCTTTGTAAATATGAAGATGCAATTTTTAATTACGACCAGACGCTTCAATCTGATCCGAAAAACATTCATGCCTTAACAAATAAGGGAGCAGCACTTTCTAGTCTTGGCAGATACCAAGAAGCCATAACATACTATGACAAGGCATTAGAAATTAATCCCCATGATACAGCTGCTTTAAACAATAGAGAAAAAACATCAGCATTCTTAGTTACATATTCTACTCATGGAGTAGAACCAAAAACCATGCTAATTTCGGAAGAACCACCTTCACACATAGAAAATAAACCATTAGAAAAAATCGAAAAACATGATGACATTGTAACACAACTATCTAATGTATTTTCTTCTATAGGGGTCTCCTTGATGTCGTTATTTGGTGGATAATGCATCATTTGAGACAGTTTTACCGGTTAATTGAAAAAGGTTATTTGAAAATGTTTATCGTAAGAGATTTCTCTAACATTTTTTCGTTATTTTGAATCGTATTTGAGACGATTTTGTACCGTCCTTCTATTACTTTTTCACCATTTGATTTTGTTTGATCCCATACAAACATTTTTTCTTCTTTTGGTTGCAAAATTGAGGTCAATTGTGTTGACTGAGGAGAATAGAGTATTCTTCCGTCAAGCCCGATTATTCTTAATCCATAAGAAGAATCTGAAAATGTCAATGGTACAGTCCCAGAGTTTACAATTTTGATAGTAATGTTTTCTCCAACCTTAAAATTTGTTTTTTCCGTAATGATGGAAAAAGATGGACCGTCAACATACACTAAGGCAGGCACTTGATTAGCCATATCTGATAAAAAAATACCAATAATTGTAGCTGCAATTATACCGGAACCTAGTCCAATTAGTGCACCTTTAGGAATCAATATGGAATTTATTTTTTGTTCCTTTTTATTTGTTAACTAAAGTTCTTGAACGCCAGTTTTTTGGATAAGTATTTGGTGCCATGATGATTCTTTTAGTCTGAAAAGCAAAACCTTTCGTATTTTCTACAATTTCAGATTCTGAAAGTAGTGCTTCTCCTAGAGCTACTATTTCTCCTTTTTGTGTGTAAATTCCCACATAATCCCCTCTTGTCATGTTGGGCGAAATTTCCAAGATTCCAGGAATTGCCAGTTGAGCTCCATGACAAAGTGCATCTACCGCAGAATCTCTGATTACAACTGATTTTATTTCACTAAGAGCGTGCTCTATTGGCATTATTATTTTTAAAAGTTTAGAATCATCACCTTTTTCTTTCCATAAGGCATGTGCATCTACAAGATCATGCATCTTAACAAGGCTAGAATCTTCACTAAAATGTCCAACGCGTGTTCGTCTTAGTTCAATCATTGTTGCACCAGGCCCAAGTATTTCCCCCATATCGTAGAAAATTTTTCGTATGTATGTTCCAGCTTCACATAGAATTCTTAAAAGTAACAGACGTTCTTTTTGTTCGATCACTTCTATTTCATAGATAGTTCTAATCCTTGTTTGACGTGAAACAGAAGAACGTTGTGGGGGTTTTTGATGGATTTTGCCTTTGAATTGGTGTAAAACATTTTCCAATTTTTCGTTTGATGGCAGTGAATGTAATCTTCCAAGAGCATGATATTCTTTTGGTCCTAGAAGCAGTACAGCCAAAGCTTTTGTTGCTTCACCAAATCCAATTGGTAAAAGTCCAGAAACAGGGGGATCAAGAGTGCCACTATGACCTGCCTTTGAAATACCGAATATTTTTTTCACCCATGCTACAGTTTCGTGACTAGTAGGTCCATTGGGTTTGTCTAAAATTATCAATCCATAATTTAATAGCTGTTCTACAGTTCTCTTATCATAATATGTTCCGAATTCTTCGTTTGTAATATCTTGATCTATAACTTTGAGATTTTGTAGTTGTTTTAGTTTCATAGTAAACTTTTTACCACTGATTTTGCGATTGCAAGTACCTCATTTGCGCTAAGACCATCTGTGTTTATTATTTTGTCAAAAATTGAGAGATTTTCACCAAAATCAAAACCATAAAGTTTTTTGTAAATCAATTTATTTTCTTGATATCTTTTTTTTACTATTTCTAGTGCACCTTCTGATGATAGGTTGTCCCTTGAAGTCATTCTTTTTGCACTATTTTCTTGTGAACCTGCAAGCCAAATCTTAATTCCTCCAGTAACAAGCCATGGAAGAGTATAGCTGGTAATTATTATGCCTCCTTTGTCGAATAATTCTCTTAACTTTTCATCTACTTTTTTATCAAATTCCTGATTCGTTTTCCGCTGATTCAAAAATGTCATTCCTTCTGGCGTGTCCCACCAATCATCGCCGCCAGTATGAAATCCTTGTTCCTTTGCTAATTCTTTCAAAACATCACCGCCACTAAGATATTTCAATCCAAATTCATTCGCAAGTCCTTTTGCAATTGTAGTTTTGCCAATGGCAGGAGGACCAGAAATAATTATTGATTTTGGCAAGTCAGTTTATTTCCATTGTGGTTTTGGTAAGTCTCATTATTATCCCGCTAAAGGCGATAGATGAAAGGAAATACCATGCCCAAAAGTAAACTTCGTTTTCATGTTTGCACACATTTGGGGTTTCAATTACTTTTTCTGCAGTGCATGTAAGTTGAAAAATATCTCCAGGAATAAAGTTAAGAGAAATTGGAGATATTGCTACGGTGTATGCAAAAAGTGGAGGAAGTACAAAATAGAAGATCAACATCAGCGGTATGAATGTAATCATCATGGGTCGCATATTCATCTGCATTAATTCCATGTTCATCTTGTTCATGTATGCAGATTTCTTGTTAATTTCATTTATCCTGTCTTGATCCTTTGCTCTAAATGCAGCCATTCTTTCTTTTTGCCATGCTTTTGTTTCTTTCATTAGCCTTCTAATCTTGTTCTGATCTGTCATTTTTTTCCTAATTACTGCATTGAACAAATTAAGCCCGATTGCAATTCCAAGAATTCCTAGGGCAGATTGGATCATTCCTTTGACTACAGGATCGGCGCTACCAAGTGGACCTCTATTCATACCTGGGATCTGGAGAAATATTGAATTCAAAAAATCTAGAACAAAGTTAAGTTCCATTATTAAATCCCATCCCATTTACGATTGATTTAGCGGCTTCATCAACTTTTCCTTCAGAATTAAGAACCATTTTAATCGGTGAACCACATAGAATTGAACAAGTGGCTAGCAGCGCACTTGTTACATCAAGTTCTTTTTTTATTTCATCAATAGAAACGATGTCGCGCTCCCTTGTAGTATCTTTCATCCTTCTGTTATAGATCTCTTCTGGTCTTGCAGTAATCATGATAAAGAGATCGGGCATCAATATTTCTAAAACATTATGTGGAAGTCCAGGGTAAAAACCCGCTTTCGTGGAAATGAAAGCATGAGTATCTACGATAATAACATCATCGGTTATAGAAGCAATTTTTCTTGCAGTCATGGATTGTAATTCTTTTTGTTCAGGTACAGAAAGTTTACGCAATTCATCTCTGTTTTTGATTCCTTTCTTTTTTGCTTCTTCAAACATCACAGTACCAAAAATAGAAACACTGGCGCTGATCTTTTTTGCTTTTAATGTTTCGAGGACCTTTGATACTATAGTAGTCTTTCCCACACCAGGGATTCCAACAATTATAATTCGCCTACTTTCTGCCAAGCAATGCACCAAGCCTTGGCATTACTGTTTCGACTTGTTCTCTGATAAGCAGGTTGTAGTAATTGATAAGAATGTCAACAGTAAGCAAAATCCCTGTTCCTCCTCCAAACACTCCTAAAATGTCAGATACACCTGCCAGTACACCAAGAATCATCGAACCAAGGATGGTAACCGATGGGATATATTTTTGAAGTATATTTTCTACGGGTTGATTTGAACGTCTGAAACCAGGGACCTGTACATCGGCATCTAGAAGATTCTGTGCCGCCGTTTTTGCTGATAATCCACCCAGTTCAATCCATAATCTTCCAAACAACACCACAATTCCGATCATAAAAAGAACATACAGTGCTGCACGTAGGGGATCTAATGCTACTACATCCAATCCTCGAGGTGCTGTAATGTAATACAGCAATCCTCCTGTGGGAGTGGATGGACTGGAAGGATCAAACATGCCGATGAAATTCATCAATGGGTTGTTGTTGTGGGGGTTATAATTTGCCCAAAGCATTTGACCTACAAATACTGCATTTGCCGTTAATGCGGATGCTAAGATCACAGGAATGTTAGACACGTACATTAGTTTGATTGGGTAAACTGCAGAGAAACCTCTATACTTTGTTGATACAATTGGGATTTCCACTTTTATTCCCTGTGTGTAAACTAAAATTAGTAAGATTCCTGCCGTTAGGAACATTGCAAAAATGCTTGGCAGTTGATTAGCTCGGAACATCACATCTAATAAGTTACCACCATGCAATATTGAAGCAGCAAGATTTGGTATTACGCCAGTTAGACCTCCATCTCCAGCAGGAACTGGACTAAACATACTCCAGATTATTTGCTGTGACACTCCTGCTGCAATGAATAGACTGATACCACTTCCAAGTCCCCATCCCTTTTGAATCAACTCATCCAAAAACATGATTATAACTGAAGCAGCAATTAATTGTCCTATCAGAATAAATCCTGCTTCTGGTGATGGAAGTCTAGGACCATAAACAGACAGTCCATAAAGTGAAGCTTCTGCAGTAATTACAACATATGTTACTAGTTTGGTAGCAGTTTGAAATAGACTTCGATCTTCAGGTTTCTTAAAATCGAGATGAAATATTTCAGAGCCTTTGAGAAGCTGCATTAACAGTCCTGCAGTAACAATTGGCCCTATACCAAGTTCAACAAGGGTACCTTGTTGAGATGCAAAAATTACTCTTGCAAACGCAAGAAAATCAAATGCCGGAGTTGTTGCACCATACAAAGGTGTTTGGGACATAATCATGTAGATTAAAAGCGCCAAACCACACCATGCGAGTCTAACTTGAAGCGAAAGTTTCTTTTTTGGTTTTGGTACCTGTGGGATGTAGTTTTCAGCTTTTGTTATAATTTTTCTCAGTATGTTGGTAGGTGTTCCTTCTACACTCATGTTTCTCCAAGCACCTCGCCCCCAGCTTGTTTTATTTTTTCTTCTGCAGAAGCAGAGAATCTTCCGACTTTGACAGTGTAAGCATTCTTTGTTTGACCTCCACCTAGGAGTTTGTCATATCCAAGAGTTGTAAGATCTATAATCTTCTTTTCTCCTTCTTTTTTTCCAAATTTTGCAAAGAAAGAATCTAGATCTCTTACACTAATCCATTTTCTCACAAGGTTAGGGTGCGGCGGGTGAGTAGAATCATGACCAAAATGATTCGGATCAGTCAGGAGCATCTTGATAAAATGGTGCTTGTGCATGCCAGACTGACCAAGACCTCCTTTGTGACCACTTGCTCTATGTTGACCAATTTGTCCCCATCCCATGTTTCGTCCTCCCCTGAGTCTTCGTGTTTTTCTAAGTCTTGTTGCCATTTTACATCATTTTCCTCACTTGTACAAGAAGTTCCTTGTGATTCCCTAAAATTCCTCCCTCACCATACATCTTTTTTGTATTTCGCTTAAAGCCATTTTTTGGCGGGGAAAGTGCAAACCATGGTTTTAATGGTTTTAATTTTGATAAGGAAGTTGATCCTTCTACCAGAGATTTAGCAAGATCATCAGTATTTTTGAATCCTAATTTTGTAATATCTTCTGCAGTTATTTTTTGATAACCACCTTTTCTTGCCTTTTTTTCTAACAATTCCTTTGTCGTAGATACATCTAATTCCTGCCACGAGACGTAATGCTTAATCTTATCAAGCATGCCTTTAGTGTTATCCTTTGCAGGAACTATTGTTGCTCGGAATTTTTTGTCTAAATGAAAAAGATCAAGTGTTGTTCTAGCCCAATGTGGAACGTTTACTGTTCCTCTCATTCTGACTACTAAGAAAGAATTCGTCATTCCAATCAACCTTGGCTAAATGTCTGTCTAAGACAGTTGAGAACAGCTTTTGAAGTAGAATTCATTGTATTCGTAGAACCTTTACTTTTTGTCCATACATCTTTTAATCCTGCAAGTTTCAATAAATTTCTAATATTTCCACCCGCTACTAAACCAAGACCTCTTGGCCCTGGAATTATTTCAATGGTAACACTTCCGCCCCTTCCACGTACTTTGAAAGGAACGGAGTGAGGTTTATCACATCTACATTCCCAACTTCCACAACCAAGTTTCACCGGGCTTACCGCAAGATATGCAGCGTTTGTAGCTTTTTCAATTGCAATTCTCATTTGTTTTGATTTTCCTTGTCCGATCCCAAGCCATCCACCTTCATCCCCTGCCGCAACTAGTGCCTTGAATCTAGTATATTCACCGTTCGTTGTTTGTTTTTGTACAATTCCTACATCAATGACTTCAGTTTTAATTCCTGGCAAAAGTTTTTTGATTATTCCAGCTTCTTGGATTCTGTAACCGTTTTCGTAAATTTCCTTCATAGATGTTATTTTTCCAGTACTTACCATAACACCAAGGCTTGTCCTTGGAACCCATACTTCTTCTTGTTCTTTTCTTTCTCTTCTTACTCTTTGTTCTGTATGACTCATTTAGTTTTAACCTCGCTATCAATTGCAGACTTGACCTTATCGATATCATTTGTAACTTTAAGATGTTTTCCACCAAGTCTTTCTTCATCTGGAAAAGTTTCATTATCTGCTGGCACTTGAAGACCGGCGTCGATCACACCCTTTAGTGCCGCTGCCATTCTTTGCGTATATTTTCTTGTACCACTATAAAGAACTGCATCTTTTGTTCCTTTAACAAGCGCTTTCTTTCCAGCTAGATATCCAGTAAGATATGCTGCAGGTATACTCTTTCTTGAACCCTTCCAGCCTTTATTTAATAACGATCTTGAATGTGCGGATGCCAGAACTTTGTCTCCCTCCATTTCTGGTTTGTGAATTTGTACTAACGTATTCTCGTTTGAAATCTGTACAGTGATAAAGTCTCTCCTACCCATGAGAAGGTGCTTTCTTTTTCTATAGTTAGTCTTCTCTTCTCGTAGTCTACGTAATATTTGCGAATATGCCATTTACTATTCCTTTCACAAAAAATTTCGGTAAAGCTCTTATAAACGTTAGACTTGAAGTAGTGAAATCATAAGAGCTTTTTGAGCATGTAAACGATTTTCAGCTTCATCCCAAACAGCTGATTGAGATCCATCAATTACTGAGCTTGTGACTTCTTGTCCTCGTTTTGCAGGGAGACAATGTAGAAAAATTGCGTCTGGCTTAGCCTTTTTCATTAAAGCTGAATTAACTTGGAATTCGGGTAGGAAATCCTTGGCCCTATCGGTTATCTGATGATGTATTGAAACAAATGTATCAGTTACTACAACATCCGCATCGGTTGCAGCTATTATAGGATCGTGGAGCAATTGAACCTCGCCCAACTTTTTTGATTCTTTTACAACATTCTGGTCTGGTTCGTATCCCTTTGGTGTTGCAATCGAGATATCTATTCCTGTTTTTACACATCCATAAATCATTGAATTGCAAACGTTGTTGCCATCCCCTATCCATGCAAGTTTTAAACCAGAGAGGTTTTTCTTTTTTTCTTTCATTGTCATAAGATCAGATAAAATTTGACATGGATGAAAGGAGTCTGACAATCCATTTATTACAGGAACGGTTGCACTTTTTGCGAGTATTTCTACTTCTTCATGTGAATATACACGTGCCATTATGATATTTACATAACGAGATAGTGTTTTTGCGGTATCTTCTATTGTTTCTCCTCGAGCGAGTTGTAAATCCTCAGAAGACAAATTTAGAGCATGCCCGCCTAATTGATACATTCCAGTTTCAAAACTTACACGTGTACGTGTTGATGATTTTTGAAATATCATAGCAAGTGTTTTGTTTTTTAGGAGAGGTTTGTAAATTCCAGCTTTAAGATCTTTTTTTAGTTTTATTGCTTTATTTAGTAATTCTTCAATTTCCTTTTTGTCAAGCTCATTGAGAGTAAGTAGATCTTTTGTTTTTAGTTTCATTTCTTACCCCACCCAAATAAAGAACGCTTCTTTTTAGGTTTAGTATCTTCCCCCTTCTCTTGTTGCTCTTCCAATAATTCCGTTGTTGGCCTACCATGGGAAATCCATTTTTTGATTTTGGCAGCCAATTCCATCGCTTCTTTATCATTTTCTGGTGGCAGAATGTCAAATAATTCAGAATATTTTTCGATATCTTTTGTAGAGAGACTTTCAAATGGATCCTTTTGATCTGTTGCTTGTAGATCTTGTTTTATGGTTACTTTAGATTCCTGTTTTGTTTCTACTTTGATTTCTGGTGTAGCCAAAAGTACTTTTGGCTCTTGTTTTACTTCTTGTTCAATCTTTTCTATGTTAGAAATAATAACTTGTTCTTGTGATTTTGTAGATATATCTGCCTTGACTGTTTGTGGTTGAATAGTTTCCTCTAGTCCAAATATTGATTCTAAAAACGCTTCCTTATCAAAAAGTTTCAAATCTTTGTATTCTTGTCCTACTCCCAAATATAGAATGGGTGCAGTTGTTATCTTTACGATAGAAATTGCAGCCCCACCACGTGCATCTGCATCGCTTTTTGTCAGAATTGCCCCCTCAAATTTTGTATATTGATGAAATTCACGTGCTTGATTCACGGTATCATTACCTGCCAAAGAATCACCAACAAAAATTCTCAGATCCGGATTTACAACTTTGTTGATCTTCGAAATCTGATCCATTAGATTTTTGCTTGTTTGCATTCTTCCTGCAGTATCAATTAGTATGCAATCAATCTTGTGAGATTTCGCATAAAGTGTAGCATCACGCGCAACAGCAGCTGGATCTGAACCGTAGTTTTGTGCAATAATTTTAAGATTCAATCTCTTTGCATGTTCACTTAGTTGTTCAATAGCTCCTGCTCTGTATGTATCAGCTGCAGCAATAACAACAGAAATTTTGTTTTGTTGCAAAAGGTAAGCCATTTTTGCCAAAGTTGTAGTTTTACCGGTACCATTTATACCCAAAAACAATACAATGTATGGTTCACCTGTTTCTTTTTTCTTTTGAATATTTGATAGAATATCAATTTTTCCTGCAGTATTAAACAGATTTGAGATATTTTCTCGTAAACTTTGTTTTACTAAACTTTCTATTTTTTCTTTTTCAACGGTTGTTCCAATCAGTTTCTTTTTAAGATCAAGTTTTATAGAGTCAATTACTTCGGTTGCGACGTCAGATTCCATTAGGGCAACTTCAAGCTCAAAGAGAACTTCATCAATATCTTTTTCTTTTAGTTCTTTTTGTCCAAAACTCTTTGTTGCAGAGGAAAATGCGTTCCTTAATTTATCAAACATAATGTATGCCTTTATTGCTTTGGAGTACGGTGTTCTTGAATCAAGCGATTCATTTCTTGTTGCCCTTGTTCTAGTCGTAATGCCATTTCTTGTCGTTGAGATGAAATCTGTTGTAGCGCAACCTCCAATTCTTTAATTCTTTGTTCCACATAATTAATTGCCGCAGCTTTATCTTGTTCTATTGCTGCCCCTGCCCCAATATTCACAATTATTTTTTCTTGAGGTTGAATGGTAGCTTTAACATAGGTCCCCATCCCAACAGGCACCAGAGTTTCAAGTAATCCCTCTTCATTTAAGGAAGCCATTGATTCAATTGCTCCTGATGCTTCCTGTAAAAGTTTGATGACAGCCTCTTCTTTTTGGATTAAGTCCGCCATGTAAGCCTCAAGTGCTTGCATTTGTTGTAGTAGAGCTTGAGCTTGTTCTTCACTCATTTGCAAAAAATTCTCCTGCCCGCCTATAAATGCATTCTGAGAATTACTTCTGGTAAGATATAGAGGTTTATGGTTCCAAAATTCATGGTGTTAACTTTAGTGGTCAAGTCACACTAGCGCGTTTTGTAAATAAGAATGAAAAAAACGATAATACCAACTCCGAGAGAAACTAATCCTGCAACTGCTTTTGTTATTATTACACTAGTATCATAAGGTGTTCCCATCAAATCCTTGATAATGTCCTAGGACATCACCATGTATGCACTTATTACTATTCCATAAAGAATCAAACGTGGTCCTCTGTTGAGCAGTATCCAATCGGTTAAATTGTCTCAGTTGAGTATTGTGAGAAATTTAAGAGGCTAATTGGATTAGGTTCTCAATTTTATTTTGAATCTAAAATTATTTAAAACAAAAAAAGAGAAGAGTTACGCTTTTGCTTTTGAAAGTCTCTTGTCCACTTCGTCCCAGTTCACCACATTCCACCATGCGGCAATGTAATCTGGACGTCGATTTTGGTATTTCAGGTAGTATGCGTGTTCCCATACATCTAGTCCTAAAATAGGAATCAATCCCTTTGTTCTTGGACTAGTCTGGTTTGGCATGGTTGTAAATTCAGCTTTTTTGCTTGATGGATTGTAAACTAACCAACCCCAACCACTGCCTTGTATTGCACCAGTATCTTTTGTGAACTTTTCTTTGAAATTTGCAAAGCCTCCAAAAGATGAGTTGATAGCATCCGCCACGCTTCCTCCTGGTTCTCCACCTCCGTTTGGCTTCATGTTGTTCCAAAACAGAGCATGGTTATCGTATCCTCCACCGTGGAAATTTACTGCACCTCTCACATTTTCAGGTACTTTGTCTATGCTGGATAGCAGTTTAGTTAATTCCATATTTTGCAACTCAGCACTAAGACTTTCCAAAGCAGTGTTCAAGCCATTTGTGTATGCTTGATGATGCTTAGTATGATGTATTTCCATTGTCTGGGCATCAATATGCGGTTCTAAAGCATTGTATGCATAGGGCAATTTTGGAAGTTCGTATTTTGCCATACAAATCCCACGAGTATATACAATTTATGGCTTTGGTTACATAATGGATTTTATCTAATGACATTTTGATAAAAAATGAATGAAGTATTATAAAATCATATTTTGTTTGATTGTTGGTTTGTGTGTTACCTTAATTGTATCTAATTTTAAAACTAAAGAATTCGGAGAAACCTACCTTGAAAAAAGCGTTCCTCTAATAGGTGCTGATCTTCCTCAAGGTAAAGGTTATGAAGGAAACGGAACAAAAATTGCAATAATAGATACGGGAATAGATTACAATCATCATGATCTATTTGGTTTTGGTCCTAATGGAAAGGTGATTGGTGGATATGATTTTGTGGACAATGATGAACAGCCGATGGATACAAATGGTCATGGTACTGAGGTAGCTGGCATTATCGCTGCGGATGGAAACCTAAAAGGAGTAGCCCCAAAAGCAAAGTTATTTGCTTATAGGGTTTCAGCAACTGGTGAATCAGTTTCATCAGAATTTATTGTAAATGCAATACATCGTGCAATTAAAGAAAAAGTTGACATCATAAACATAAGTTTAGGCGTAAACAAAACAAATGAAGAACTTGATAGAGCTGTAAGTGAAGCTGTAAAGAATGGAATTATTGTTGTTGCAGCTGCAGGAAATAGCGGACCTGGAATTCACACAATTGGAAGTCCTGCAGAAAGCCTCGATGTTCTAACAGTAGGTGCTTCATATAACAACATAACATCAAGTATTGTTTCAACATTAGAAATAGAAAAAAAACAATACGAGGTAATACCTATGCGAGGAACAACTCCTTTGTCCGAACCAATCATTGGAAAGGTGGTTTTTGGTGGCTATGGGAGAAATAGTGATCTAACTAATGTAAATGTAAAAGATTCTATTTTACTTGTCGAAAGAGGAAGTGATGTCAAAGATGAAAAAGTGTTTTTTTCTGAGAAAGAATACAATGCTGCGCAAAATGGTGCGAGGGCAATAATAATTTACAATAATGAACCCGGAATATTTTTTGGTGAGCTTATGCATCCAGATTCAAGTGCAAATTACAAACCAAGAATACCAGCTTTGTCAATGTCCAGAGATGACGGACTTACTCTGAAAGCAAGATTACAAAATGAAACCGTAGCAAACCTCAATGTATTTTATCATCCTGACTTCGTGACACCGTTTAGCTCACGTGGACCGGTTTCTCCTTTTTACATAAAGCCCGACGTGGTAGCGCCAGGTGTATTTGTAAATACCACATTCATTGGAAACCGGTACAACCTTACAACTGGAACAAGTTTTGCTGCACCTCATGTTTCAGGGGCTGCTGCAATACTTTTACAAAAAAATCCAGACCTTAAACCATTTGAGGTTGCTTCCTTGCTTTCCACCACCTCAGAACTAGTTTCAGACCATTATGGAGATACCTTTCCTGCAGAAATAGCTGGTAGTGGAAGAATCAATCTTGCTAGGGCATTTTCAGCAGATCTGATTATAGTACCACATAATCTTGTTTTCAATCTTTCTTTAGAAAATCCAACTGATACAAAGTCACTACATTTGAAAAGTCTACAAGGAAAAACAGATCCATTGAAAATAGAAATTTCAACAGACGAGCAGAGTATAAAATTTGACCATTTTATTGAAAGTGACCGCCTTAATATCAAGACAACTATAACAGAACAGAGGGTGGGTGATTTCGAAGGGCTGCTTACGATTAATGATTCTGCCACACTTTATCACGTTCCTATACTTATACACATAACAAAAGGTACAATCAATGCGAACGAAAAAGAAGGGAGATTGAGTTTTAATCTGATCTATCCAGAAAATTGGACATATGCAAAAATTTCTTTAACAAATAAAGAAACTGAAAAAACTTTGGTTACATCAATTACACCAATTAAAAATTCTACCCTCAAAGTTTACGATGCAGGAGAATATTGGATTGAGGCACAGATTACCACTAACAATACCATTGACAATGCGTATGGAACAATAATAGTAAACAAACCCTCGGAAAAATCAGGATTCGAATTACTGGAAACATCAAGTATACCTCCGAAACAGATGCTCCTTATTTCTGGAATACTCCTAACAGTCGCCATAATAGGAATAAAGATTGGGCGAATTTGAGTACCTATTCCAAAATTTGTGGACCTGCGTCACGAATTTCTTGGGATGTTTCTCCAAATTTCTTAAAGTTCTCTATAAACATGCGTGCAAGCTTCTTAGCAGAGAAATCATATGCATCCTTTTCAACCCAAGTGTTTTTAGGATCTAGTATTTCAGGTGGCACCTCAGGACATGATGTTGGTACATCTACATTGAATATGTCATCATGTCGATATTTTACAATGTCAAGTTTTCCAGTAAGTGCAGCAGTCACCATATTCCTAGTATATTTTATGTTGATTCTCTTCCCAATTCCATATGGTCCACCAGACCATCCAGTATTAATTAGATAAACAGTTGTATTGTGTTTGGTGATTTTTTCTCCAAGCATCTTTGCATACACAGATGCATGGCGTGACATGAATGGAGCTCCAAAACACTCTGAAAAGGTTGCCTTTGGTTCTGTGATTCCCCTTTCTGTACCGGCAAGCTTGCTTGTATAACCGGACATAAAGTGATACATTGCACCGTCTTTTGTCAGTCGTGCTATTGGTGGCATCACACCGAATGCGTCAGCAGTTAGAAAGACAATTACTTTTGGATTTCCACCTAAGCTTGGTATGACTGCTCCTGGAATATAATCAAGTGGATAAGCAACCCTAGTATTTTCAGTTATACTCCCATCATTAAAGTCGGGTTTCAATGAATTCTTATCAATTACAACATTTTCTAAAACAGCTCCAGACCTTATTGCATCCCATATTTGTGGCTCTGCATCCCTATTGAGATTTATGCACTTTGCATAACAACCTCCTTCAAAATTAAATACACCTCTATCAGACCAACCATGTTCGTCATCTCCTATTAGCATCCTATTTGAATCCGCTGAGAGAGTAGTTTTACCAGTACCTGAGAGACCAAAAAACAAGGCAGTGTCACCATTTCTTCCAATATTGGCAGAACAATGCATTGGAAACACGCCTCTATCTGGAAGTATGTAATTCATTACAGAAAACATCGCCTTTTTTATTTCTCCAGCATAACAAGTGGCTCCAATTAATACTAGTTTTTTTGAAAAGTTTATTATAATAAATGCGTCAGAGCGTGTTCCATCAACTTCTGGAATCGATTTAAAGTCGTTAATTGCTATTAAGGTGAATTCTGGTGTATGAGATTCTAATTCCGAAGATGTGGGTCGGATGAACATCTGTCTCGTAAAAAGATTTTGCCAGACATGATCATTTATGATGCGTATTGGCAATTGGTTGTTAGGATCGGCACCGATAAATCCATCAAATACAAATATTTCCTTTTTTTCCAGATGTTTTCTCATTTTTTCAAATAGTCTATCAAATTTTTCTTCAGGAAACGGATGGTTGACTTTTCCCCAATCCACTTTGTTATGGGTTTCATTATCATCTACAATGTACCGGTCATCTGGTGACCTACCTGTGTATTTTCCGGTTCGAACAGAAAGGGCCCCAGTTGAAGTAAGAAATCCCTCTTTTTTCTGGACGGTCAAATCTACCATGTTCTCGACAGGTAAGTTTCTGTGAATGTTATCTGTCTTGATTCCCATTTCTTCTAGTTGGAAGATAAATTTATGTGTGATTGTTGATTTCAAGTCCTCAATCATGAGATAAAACACCGCCTCCCATTTCCTTATTATCTCTTACTGTACTTGAAATCATCCATTTTTATCCCCCAGAAACGTATTTATTTTAAAATTCGAACAGAACCTTCTACATGCCGATCAATAAAGAAATATTGGAATTGCGAAAAAAAGCATCAGATCGCAGACCAGATTTTATTAGACAAGAGAGTTGGAGATATGACAGACTTGCAGAAACGTGGAGGAAACCAAAAGGTATTGATAATCATCATAGAAAGCAGAAAAAAGGTTGGCCAAAACTTGTAAGGGCAGGATTTGGTGGACCAAAAATTGCACGAGGTTTACATCCATCTGGATATACAGATAATTTAGTTTTTAATGTGAAGGATTTGGAAAAACTTAATCCAAAAACAGATGGGGTAAGATTTGGTCATGGTGTGGGAAAAAAGAAACGACTTGTAATTATAGCTAAAGCTAAAGAAAAAAACTTCAAAATGTTTAACGCAAGGGTGTCAACAAGTGGTAGTAAATCTTAAGACAAAAAGACAACTAGTCTCAAGAATTTTGGGGGTTGGTGCAAATAGAGTAAGATTTGACTCGGACCATCTTGATGATGTAGCAGATGCAATTACAAGAGATAACATCCGGAGTTTAGTAACTGCAAAGATAATTGAAATAAAACCAATAAAGGGAACTTCTCGTGGAAGAGCACATTTTAAAAAACACCAAAGACGTAAACGAGGAACGAAACAGGGCTCAAAGAAAGGTAGGAAGGGAGCTAGGGTAGGCAAAAAGGAGATATATGTAAAAAAGATACGAGCCATGAGACATCAGATTAAAGTTTCAAAATCTAGAAAAGAAATTACAAACAAAGATTATTGGAATTTGTATAAGCAAGTTGGTGGAAACCAAGTTAGAAATCTAGCACATTTAAGAAGTTTAATAACAGAAACTACACGAAAAACATAACTAGAATTTGTAGACAGTTTTTTCTGGGTATAAGATTTTCCCTTTTTTGATTTTAATTCCCTCGTTTGATAACATCTTAGTTTTTATTTTTTCCCCCCACGCATATCCACCTATCCTACCGTCTGATTTTATGACTCTATGACATGGAATTATAACAGGATATGGATTTTTGTTCATAATTTTACCAATTACCCGTTGCCCATTTTTAAGACCTATTGCCTTAGCGAGGTCGCGATAGGTTGTCACTTTTCCCTTTGGAACTTCAAGAAGTTTTTTGTAAACCTTTTCTTCAAGTTTCAAATCTTTATCACTTCGAGATCTGTTTTTTCCACAAGGTCTTTTATTTTCTGTTTATAATTTCCTAAACCACTCCAATCCAAAAGTGCAAATTTAGCCTCTTTATTTCTTTTTAAAATATGAGAGAAGAGAATTTCATCTAGAAATCCTAAGGCGTGTTTTGGCATAATTGTTCCTAGAGAATATTCACCTTCTAATAAGACCTCTGTAAATTTTTTAGGATAATGAGTGCTGCCAAAGCAGATTGCAATCTCATGTTTCTTTGCCTCTTGTGACATTACATCAACTACAATATTTGCGACATTTTTACATAATTCTTTATTGGTCCATTCTTTTTCTGTTGTGCCTACCTCAATAAACAAAACAGGTTTATCAAGTGCGGTAGGACCATGATGTGTAGATTCTAGTGTGATTTCAAACTTGGAAAAATTATTTCTTTTTTCCCACAAAGACTGTAAATACAATTTTTGCAGATGAGGATGCGGTATCGCAACTTGTCTTTCAAATCCACCAAAATGTGCCTCTGAAAAATTCCCCGTACTGTGACAGGTAAGTGCAAGTGTACCGGTTTCAGAAGCGTGTTTTGATAAGAATACAAAACCATCATAATCGTATTTTGTCCCAAGCCAATCTGCTGAGATGGATGGTGTTGAAATTATAACAAGATCAAAATATTTTCCTCGATATATTTCTCCTTCTTGTTCCATGCTTTGAGAAATAAAATTGGCCATGTTATAGCCTGCAGGATCCGATTTGTACGCAACAAGCAACTGCATGTGATAAGAGATATAAGTGCACTTTATTAATTTCCTTCAATGGTCAATCCAAGACAGATGCTAAAGGACATGGCAAATACTGTTAAGCTTGCCAAAAAATCAGATAAGGACGATTATATGCAACATCTTAGGTTGGTCCTTCTGGGAATTGCTGCAATTGGAACCATCGGATTTATAATTCAGTTTGTGTTTTCGGTAATTACTTACGGGATATAGATGACATTGAGTCAAGAGAAATCTCATTTCTTTGCTGTCAGGACTACAGGTGGACAGGAAAAAGTAGTGATGGGATTATTGGAAAATAGAATCAAACTAAAAAAACTCAACATCCAATCGGTTTTACTACTAGAAAATCTCAAGGGATATGTTGTAGTTGAAGCAATAGATGCAAATGCAGCTTTTGATGCGATGCAAGGAATTAGACACATACGTGGTCAGCTAAGGGGCGAATTGCAGTTTAAAGACATAGAAGGTTATTTAGTAAAGAAATCAACTGTATCAGAACTTGCAGTTGATAAGATTGTGGAAATAATAGGTGGACCGTTTAAAGGAATGAAAGCAACTATTACTAGAGTTGACCATGATAAAGAAGAAGCAACCGTGATTTTACTTGATGCCCCATATCAGTTACCAGTAACTGTTGATGCAAACTATCTAAAGCTTTCAACGTAGCAAGGATTAAATTTACAATTCCAAGGAAAGAAAATTTATGGCTGATATTCAAACTGTTTCTGCGTTAGTAACTGGAGGACAAGCAAATGCAGGACCGCCACTAGGTCCATCACTTGGCCCACTAGGAGTAAATATTTTACAAATTGTAACTGCAATAAACGAAAAGACGAAAGACTTTGAGGGAATGAAGGTTCCGGTCACAGTTTCTGTTGACAAAGGAACAAAACAATGGACGGTAGAGGTCGGTATTCCATCTGCTGCAGCTCTTATTTTGAAAGAAGCTGGTTTACAGAAAGGCTCTGGTACATCAGGTACGACATGGGTTGGCACGATAAATATGGATTCCATAGTTAAGGTTGCAAAATTAAAAATTGATTCTTCGTATGCTCAGGACATTAAAGCCGCAGCAAAAGAAATTGTTGGGACTTGCTTACCACTTGGTGTCAAGATAGATGGTAAGAATCCAAAAGAGGTTACTGCCGAGATTAATGCAGGCAAATGGGACGACAGATTCAAGTAAATTTTATTCTCAACTAAAGTAAACTGGATCCTTATCAGTCCTTTGTAACTCTACAAATGTTTCTGTGTTTTGAATCCCCTCAATCCTTCCTATCTTTTCTATTGCTACCGTGTGTAGCTCTTCCAAGTTTTTTGCACGCACTGTAATTATGATATCAAACCTGCCTGTTACCTCAGATATCATCGATACTTCTTGAGTTTTCAAAAGGGCTTTGTAGATTTGATCTTTTAGTTTTGGATCGCGGTTTATTCCCATCGTTGCTCGTACGCCTATACCAATTAACGATTCATCTACCATAATGGTGAATTTTTTTATTAGTTTCTTTTTAATCAGTCTCTTTATTCTGCTGTATAGAACAGAGGTATTAATTCCAAGTTTTTTTGAGAGATTAGGAACTGAGACATTACCGTCTTTTGTCAGTTCGGTAAGGATTTTCATATCAAGTTCATCAAATTTGTGCAAGGCTTTGCGATTTAGCTTTTTTACGATTTAATAAATGTAAGTTTCTCCTTCAGAAAATTTTGTTCTTACAAGATAAACTCGATAACATGAAAAATTTAGACAATGCCTCGATTTTTGTGGTTTTGACCTGTAAACGATTTTAAATAGGCAATCCAGAAAAGTGTGCGTAATGATTAACGAAACTCAGATCGTACAAATGGTTAAAGAGGCTAAAACAGGTCAGAAAGAACGCAAGTTCAAACAATCAGTAGAATTGATTATGGTTTTTAGAGACATAGACGTCAAAAAGGGTTTTGCTATAAACGAAACTGTCCAGTTGCCAAAGAAGCTTAGTCAACCAGCATCTGTATGTGTGGTTGCCTCTGGAGATCTAGGTTTGAAAGCGAAGAGTGCAAATGCTGATAGAGTGGTTGACGGAGATGAGATAAACCAAGTTGGTGCAAACAAACGTGCATCACGTAAGCTAATCAATGGTTATGACTTTTTCTTATCAGATACCCAACTTATGGCTACAGTCGGTAAAACTCTTGGTCAGTTTATGGGACCTAGAGGCAAAATGCCAACTCCTGTTCCCTTTAATGCACCGATTGATTCTATTTTAGAAAGATTTCGATCGTCTATACGAGTAAGACTTAGAAACTCTCTTTCACTTGCTTGCAAGATTGGTGATGAATCTATGAGTGATGATGATTTAGCAGCAAATGCTAATGCAGTGATAAACATGGTAGAAAAAAAACTTCCTAGTGGAGACAAGAACATTAAAAAAATCATGATTAAAACAACAATGGGAAAGATTGTAAAACCCACACAGATGGAAAAGAAATAAGATGCACCAGAATAGAACAAAATATCCACAAAAGAAAGCTCAGTTGTATCAGCAGCTTCAGGAGATTCCAAAAAAGTATAACGTCATTGCGCTTGTTAGAATGGAAAAAGTTAGGTCTTCCCAGTTATTACCCCTGAGAAAAAAATTCAAAGGTGATGTTGAGATTATTAGTATAAAGGACAAAGTTGCGCAAAAGGCCCTTGCGGGACTAAAAATACCAGCAATAGAAAAGATAGCGGACAAGTTGGTAGGACAGTGCGTCTTAATGTTCACAAACATGAGTCCTTTCAAGCTAAACATTCTACTTGGAAAAAATAAGATAATGATGGCTGCTCGCGGTGGTGACGTGGCCAGCAAAGAAGTCATTATTAAGGCAGGTAACACTGGCATTACACCAGGCCCAATTCTTACTGATTTTAAAGAAGCCGGGGTTGCAACAAGGATTGACCAAGGAACAGTTTGGATCACAAAAGATTCTACGGCGGCTAAGAAAGGAGATGTCATTTCTGCAAAACTTGCTACTTTATTGAGTAAACTAGATATCAAACCAGTTGAGGCTGGAATCTCTTTAGATTCTGCAGTAGTTGAAGGTATCATATACGTAAAAGAGGACATGGTAATTGATGTAGAGAAATATCGTGATGCATTTGCTCAAGCATATCAAGAAGCATTGGCACTTTCATTAGAGATTGGATACATTACACAAGAAAGTGTTGCTCTATTACTCTCAAAAGCAGCCCAAGGAGCAAGATCTCTTGCGGTAGAGGTAGGATATCTTACAGATGAATCAAAAGAACAGGTATTACAGAAAGCTCATGCACAAGCAAAAGCCCTTGTTTCGAAAACAAAAAACTATACTCCTGAGTAAGTCTTAGAAAACAAAATTTTGTGGATTAATTTAGGATTTCTCTTTTACTTTTGGAAGATTCCAGTTATAACGTATTGCAACAAGTCTGAGTATTGTCGTAGCTGCTATACCAAATATTGTTGCCACATAAAGTTCTGCATGTACATTTAGAAGAAGAAAGAAAACCAAAACCCCAATGAAACTTGCAGAAGCATACAGTTCTTTTACAAATACAATCGGAATTTCATTGACAAATACATCTCT
Organism: Nitrosopumilaceae archaeon; assembly: GCA_035455245.1. Classification (GTDB taxonomy): domain Archaea; phylum Thermoproteota; class Nitrososphaeria; order Nitrososphaerales; family Nitrosopumilaceae; genus UBA8516. The sequence goes on from DATIFN010000025.1 coordinate 95,656, forward strand.
TAGTATACCACCTCCCACAGCCGTTAACATTCCAGCCAGAGCTATAGCAAGAAAATTTAATCCAAATACATCGTATGCGAATGTAGCCCCAATTATTGTAAATACACCAAGACCTAAAGCATCAAACTTGAGAAACAAATTCCAATGTTTTTGCATTTTTGGATAAAGAAAAAACATTACAACTCCTGTAGATGCAGTGATAACAACATACCACGGGTCAGAAAGAGAATGAGGTGGTGATTGACCTATTATAATGTCTCTAAGGGTTCCACCTGCCACTCCAGTAATGGTTGCAAGAATTATTATCCCTACAATGTCAGCCTTATGTTCTATTGCTTTGAATGCCCCCGTTACAGCAAATGCCATAGTTCCAAAAAGATCTAAAGCATAAAGGAGAGTACCAATAGATAGTAAAAATTCTGTCAAATCATCATTTATTGTTATTCATATTAAATAACATTTAGAAAATAGAAATTAAAATGATTGAAAAGGTTTCTAACCAAACAGTGCGGATAGGCCTTCCATTGCTTGCTCTTCTGTTTTTGCGGATGGGGTTTCGACTTCTTTTGCCTTTTCTTCTTTTCCACCAGCTGCGTGAGCCACAGGTGCTGCGGCAACGGCTACTGGAGCAGCTTTTATTGCCTCATCGATATCTACATCGGCAAGGGCAGCAACAAGGGCTTTCACTTGGGCTTCTTTGACCTCTGCCCCAGAAGCTTTGATTATGTTTGTAATGTTAGCTTCGTTGATCTCCTTTTTTTGCTTGTGTAAAAGCAATGCAGCATATACATATTCCATTGTAAGCGAAATTTGCGGTAGGCATAATATAAAACTATGGAAGACAAAGCATACTAAACTGAATCAATAGATGAATCTTGGATCTGTTCGACTTTGCTTAATTAAGAATCTTCAGGCTCCTACATATGGAGTAAAGATATTTTTTCAAATCCTTATCGTATAATGTATCCATCCTTTGTTTCAAAATTCTTTTTGCTTGTTCCTTTTCAGAACCATCAGCAAGAGAAAGCACATTATTTATCAACTCAGGTATTGATTCTCTAACCCAACCATCAATTATTGCATGAATTTTCTTGTGTATTTTTACTACAGGATCTGAACGTACATCTAAAACTCCAGTAAAATTTTCATGTTCAATTCTATAAATCAAGGCAAGTACATAATTTGAATAATCTGGTTTTTTCAAAATCTCTATTGATTTTGGACCAGCCTTTCCTTGTGATATTTTATTTTTTAAACCAACAGGATTTATCATTATACCATTTACTCCTATTTTTGAATCTTCGACCCCAGTCACGATACCAACTATTACATTAGTGTATTCACCTTCTGGTTGTGTTGCAAAAACATAATCTCCCTCCTTCCAGTCCTTTTTACCAAACATAACAAATTTTCAAAATTGATCATATTTAATGTGTTGCCTCAGAATACTTAATATCAGTCAAAGCAAAAACCTCTCAAAGATGAATAAAGATCAAATTCTTGCAAAGTTTTCAACTGATCCTGACAGGTATTACAAGGTTAGTTTATTTGAACAAGAGGGATTTCAACGAAAATCCTGTGCAAAATGTAAGAGATTTTTCTGGACAATTGATCATGGACAGAATTTTTGTCCTGAGGATGCTGAAAACAATTATTCATTCATAGGAAATCCGCCCACAAAAAAAAGATTCGATTATGTTCAGGCATGGAAGGAAGTGGAATCATTTTTTGTACAAAATGGCCATAAATCAGTAAGTAGATATCCGGTAGTATGCAGGTGGCGTGATGATCTATATTTTACAATTGCATCCATTGTAGACTTCCAACGAGTTATGGGTTCGAAGGTTGTTTTTGAATTTCCAGCAAATCCTCTAATCGTACCACAAACCTGTCTTAGATTCAAGGACATTGAAAATGTGGGTGTTACAGGTAGACATTTTTCTAGTTTTTGTATGATTGGCCAACACAGCATACCAAACTCTCAAGGGTACTGGAAAGATAGATGTGTAGAATTAGATTTTAGGCTTTTAACTGAAAGGTTTGGAATTGATAAAAAGGAAATCATATTTGTAGAGGATGTTTGGGCTGGAGGGGGTTCATTTGGATCTTCACTAGAATATTTTGTACGTGGTCTTGAACTTGGAAACGCAGTATTTACAGAATTTCAAGGAGATTTGGAGAATTATTCAGTTTTAGAGCAAAAGATAATCGACATGGGAGCTGGCCTTGAAAGGTTTTCTTGGATAACCATGGGAACTCCTACAGCATACGATTGTTGTTTTGGTCCTATCACAAATAATCTTATTCAAAAAGTTGGCATAGATACGGATTCCAAATTATTATCATCCTATTTCACCGCAATTTCAAAAGGACTTGGGGAACATATTGATTTAACACAAGTTAGAAAGAATGCTGTTAAACAAATAGGAATGGACGATACAAAATTCAATAAGACGATAGTTCCTCTTGAAGGGATTTATTTGATCGCCGATCATCTAAGAACTTTGATATTTGCGATTTCAGATGGAGCTCTTCCAAGTAATGTAGGTGGCGGGTACAATTTACGAATGATTTTGAGAAGGGCAGTTGCCACAATGGACAGACTTGGTTGGAATTTTGACCTAAGAGACTTGGCAGATATGCATATTGATTATTTGAAATCAACCTATCCCGAGCTGCAAGAAACTCGTGAGGAAGTAAAGACAATAATTGGAATAGAGAGAGAAAGATATGCAGAATCAAAAACCAGAATGAGGAGCATAGCAAATACAATAAAGAGCCAAGGTAAAAAATTAGGAGTTGATGATCTAATTAGACTATACGAATCAGATGGCATCACTCCTGACTTTCTGAAGGAATCACAGATAATTTCAGAAATTCCATCTACCTTCTATGAGAAATTGTCAGAGTTGCATCAATCAGAAAGAACCGAAAAGAAAGAGGTTCTTGATATCGAGGGGATCCCAAGTACTGAGCCGCTTTATTACAAAGAAGATCCCATAGAATTTGAGGCAAAAATTCTCAAGGTAATTAATAAAAAATTGGTTATTTTGGATAGAACTTCGTTTTATCCAAGAGGAGGCGGTCAAGAACCAGATCATGGAAAGATTGGAGACTATGATGTGATAGATGTAAACAAACATGGAAATGTCATTGTGCATGAATTGAAAGGAGGAGCACCAGAAGAAGGCGAGACAGTAAAATGCAAAATTGATTATATTCGTCGTTACGGCGTTACAAGGAATCACACAAGTACTCATGTATTAAACGCATCAGCAAGAAATACTCTGGGTTCATGGATATGGCAACATTCTGCATTTAAGGAAAGGGATTACGGGAGACTGGACATAACGCACCATTCAACCCTAACAGAAGAAGACATTATGAAGATAGAAGGTTTAGCGAATCTTATAATCAGAAAGGATCTTCCTGTTTTAATAAATGAATATGAAAGAGGCGAGGCTGAACAAAAATTTGGGTTCAGAATTTACCAAGGCGGAGTGGTTCCCGTCAAGTCAGTCAGAATTGTAAACATTGAGGGTTTTGATGTTGAAGCATGCGGTGGAACCCATGTCAAGAAAACAGGGGAAATTGGTTTGATAAAGATAACAAAAGCTGAAAGGATTCAAGATGGCGTCGTAAGAATGGAGTTTGTTTCAGGAGATACTGCTATAAAATATACCCAGGAGCAAGATAGAAAAATTTCCCAGATTGTAAAGTCACTAGGTTCCAGTAAAGAAAAGATTTTCGAATCATTCGAACATGTCCTATCAGATGCTGAGGCGTCAAAGAAAAAATTGAAATCACTGGTTAAACGGGTTTCCACATCTAGTGCACAAAATGCAATTTTAGAGGCAAAGAATCTTGGAACGGTAAAATTATTCTTTACTGTTGACGAAGAACTGGATCAAGAATTTCATATTGCAGTAGGAGAACAGGCAATAAACCTCGACCCTAAGATGATATACTGCGCTTTAATTTTGAAAAGTGAGGGAATAAGAATAGTAACATTCGCAGGTCTAGAAGCGGCCAAAATTAAGAAGGCCGGAGATTTAACAAAGGACATTTCAAAGATTCTTGGCGGTTCTGGTGGTGGCAATGAGAGTTTTGGTCAGGGAGGAGGAAAGGATATTTCGAAGCTGAAAGACATACTTCTTGCTACAGAACAATCCATTTTGGCAAAGTGATTTTTTGACAGATTGGTCATCAATAGAATCTAAGTGGCGCAAAAAATGGCAGGATGAAAAAAACTTTGAGGTGGATCCTGCAGAGAAGAAAAAATTCTTTGTGACAGTGGCTTATCCATATCCAAATTCACCACAACACATAGGCCATGGGAGGACTTACACTTTGGCAGACGTTCATGCACGATTTATGCGCATGCGCGGATATAACGTACTTTTCCCAATGGGATTTCATTATACAGGAACGCCAATTCTTGGTATGGCAAGACGTGTTCAAGAAAACGACAAAGAATTAATTGAAGCATTTAGAACAATTTACAAAGTACCAGAACAGAACATAAAAGAGTTTTCAGAGCCCGTAAAAATTGCAAGCTATTTTCATCAAGAGATAAAGTCGGGAATGATAGAAATGGGATATTCTATAGATTGGAGAAGAGAGTTTACAACAATCGATCCTGTATACAACAAGTTTATAGAATGGCAATTTAGGAAATTAAAAAGCAAAAATCTTGTCATACAAGGTTCTCATCCGGTGGGGTGGTGTCCAAAAGATCAGAATCCAGTATCGCAACATGACACTTTAGGAGACGTAGAACCTAGTTTTACTGAATACGTACTTATTAAATTTGAATATGATAATTACATCATACCCACAGCTACCCTCAGACCAGAAACAATTTTTGGTGTCACCAATCTCTGGGTAAATCCCGATGTCACATACAAGATAGTTGATGTTGATGGAGAAAAGTGGATTGTAAGTGCAGAGTGTGCCAGAAAGCTAGAATTTATGGATAAAAAAATTGTTTTGATTAATGAAATTAAGGGTTCGGTACTAATTGGTAAAAAAGTCAAAGTCCCTGAAAGAAATGAGAATGTGGTAATACTTCCTGCTGGCTTTGTTAAAAGTGATAATGGTACGGGCATGGTGATGTCCGTGCCAGCTCATGCACCATTTGACTATCAATCTTTAGAAGACATTAAGAAAAATTTAGGCAATTTTGAACAAAGTGTTTTGGATGCTGCTAATGCGATACATCCAATATCAATCATCCAAACCGAGGGATATGGAGAGATTCCTGCCAAGGAACTCATTGAAAAGTTTAAGATAGAGGATCAAAATAGTCCTATCCTCGAAGAGGCCACAAAGGAACTGTATGGCAAAGAGTTCTATGAAGGAAGGTTAAAAAATAACACAGGTAAATTTGCGGGAAAAAAAATAATCGAGGTTAAGGACGAGGTAAAAAAATGGATTTTACAACAAAAAAAAGCAGACATTCTATTTGAACTAAATGATGGTCCCGTTAGATGTAGATGCGGTGCTGAATGTGTTGTAAAGATTCTAAACAATCAATGGTTTTTAGATTACGCCAACAAAAATTGGAAGAAAGATGCTCACTCTTGCATCAATGAAATGAAAATTCTTCCCGAAGACATACGTAATGAATTCAATTATGTAGTAGACTGGTTAAGGGAGCGAGCCTGCGCGAGACAACATGGTCTAGGGACTAAATTGCCATGGGATGAAAATTGGATAGTTGAGAGTCTTTCTGACTCTGTAATTTACATGGCATATTACATTCTTGCAAAATATGTAAACAAAAAACAAATTATCGCTGAGAATCTAGGAGATGCATTTTTTGATTACATATTCTTGGAAGAGGGTGATGCTGCTACAGTTGCTACGAATTGTAAAATTACAGAAAATCTTTTGGAAAGTATCAAAAATGAATTTTTGTATTTTTATCCTGTAAATGCAAGACATTCGGGCCGAGATCTTGTTCCAAATCATTTGACGTTTTTCGTATTTAATCACATTGCAATATTCCCAAAGAAACACTGGCCTGAAGAGATTGTTGTAAACGGATCCGTTCTCATGGATGGAAAAAAGATGTCAAAATCAATGGGAA
>DATIFN010000026.1:0-9459 GCA_035455245.1 Nitrosopumilaceae archaeon
CCTATTCCATCATCTTTAGTGTGTCTGAGGCAGTAATTATTCCAATTATCATACTGTGTTTTGAAACCAAGATGCATTTTGAATATCTAACAAGTGGAACCAGAGTCTTGGCAGGAGTGTTGTATTCTACAATTGGAGGACGAGGCTCCATGACTTCGGAGAGTTTTATTTTTTTTCGTTGTGTTTCATCACTATCTATCAAATGTTTTACCAGACCATCTTCGCTTATCAGTCCAACAACGTCATTTCCATCAAAAACTGGAATCTGACTAATCGAGTACTCTTGCATTTTTTTTATCGCGTCGTGCAGTGAATCTGAAGTTTTTAGTTTGGTAATTTCTTTACTGCATATGTCTCCAGCTTTCATAGACGATTGATTCTCCAAAGCACCAAGAACTTCAAAAATTTTTTTTGCAGTAGCATAGCTTGGCTGACATCTACCAGATTCTATCTGATTGATCATCGAGGTACTTACTCCTGTCAATGAAGCAAGCTTGTGTTGTGTAAGACCAATCTTTAATCTGGCAGGTTTTATTGAATCAAGTCGTGGTAACACTTCAAAATAACATAATCTTAGTTCAATATTTCAATTTTCTCCAATCCTTAATAGTGTGATTTTCTTAATTCATACATGCTAAAGGGAATTACAATAGCAATTATTGTCGGTGTCGCTGCAATTGGGATTTATTATGTTGCAAGTCCCCTTTTTTATAATAAAATAATTGATGAACCATTACCAAAAGCCTTGAATGAAATCCAGCAAGATCTTACTTATGAAAAATTTGTAAACATGGTGGATGAACAAAGGAATGCTCTTGTAAAAAAAATGCCACAAAATACTATTGATATGATAATGGACGAGGCAAAAAAAATCACGACCAACGTCTCAGAAGACATGCAGGATATGATAACAAAAATTGCTCCCGGCTCACAACCATCGCCAAAATTTTCTAAACTTGGCAATTTTCAGGGGTTGAAAGGACATCAGGCAACAGGAAAAGCCGAGGTAATAATGGTGGGAGATATTTCATTTCTAAGATTTGAAGACTTTGAGGTAACAAATGGTCCTGATCTTCACGTTTACATGACGCAAAAAGGAGATATTGATGCTGGAATAGACCTTGGAAAACTTAAAGGAAACAAGGGCTCGCAAAATTATGAACTGTCAGGAATCAATACTGATGTATATGATACTGTGGTAATTTACTGTCAACCATTTCACGTTTACTTTGCATCGGCAACGTTGTCAGAATAATTAAAATTATCTTCTTTTTGATTTTTTCTTTCTATTTCCTTTCACAGGTTGCTTTCCTAGTTTGTCGGAAAGTGCAGCTTGTGCTGCTGCAAGAATGGCAATCGGAATTCTGTGTGAAGACGCGCTGACATAGCTTAGACCTGCTTTGTGAAAAAATGATATAGATCTTGGTTCGCCACCATGTTCGCCACATATTCCTATCTCCATATCTGGCCTGATCTTCCTACCTTTTGATATTGCGATCTCCATCAAACTTCCTACTCCATTTACATCGACAGATTGGAAGGGGTTCTCTTGGAGTATCTCTTTCTCGAGATATTCTGGTAGAAATTTGCTCTCTGCGTCTTCCCTGCTAAAGCTAAATACTGCCTGTGTGAGATCATTTGTGCCAAAGCTAAAGAATTCTGCCGTTTTGGCAATCTCATCTGCAGTAAGACATGACCTCACAACCTCAAGCATGGTACCAAAATTAATTTTTAATTTTAATCCCAATTTTGATTCTGTAGATGACTTTATTGTATTGTAGATTCGTTTGATTTGATTTAATTCATCTATGCTTCCTACTTGAGGAACCATGATTTGTGCACGTGCGTCTACCTTCTCTTTTGCCAGTTCTCCTGCAGCCTCACAAATTGCTCTAATTTGCATTTCATAAATTTCTGGAAATGTTATTCCTACTCTGACTCCCCGGTGACCCATCATTGGATTGATTTCAGATAATTCTCTAGCACGAGCAAGAATTTTTTTTGTTTTCTCAAGATCTTCTGACGAGCTCTGGTTTTCAAGCCTTTGTACTTTGTTGATTAGCTCCTCAATATTTGGCAAGAATTCATGTAGTGGAGGATCCAGCAACCTGATTGTTACTTTGTATCCTTCCATGGCCTTGAGTATCTCTTTGAAATCACTTTTTTGCATAACCTGTAACTTTTCCAACACTGCCTTTCGGTCATCTACAGTACCTGCCATTATCATGTCAACAAAGAGACCCAATCGGTCACGTGCGTTAAACATTCTTTCCGTTCTGCAAAGTCCGATTCCTTTTGCGCCATAGCTTCTGGCTAATCTTGCAGATTCAGGTGTGTCTGCGTTTGCTCTAATGCCTAATCTTTTGATTTGTTCTGCCCATTGTATGATTGTTTTTAGTTCACTTGTTATTTCAGGTTCAACTGTAGGAATTTCTCCTAAAAAGACAATGCCTTCACTACCGTCTATTGTAATGACATCCCCCTCTTGTACCGTTTTACTATCAACTTGGAATTTTTTGGAATTGTAATCTATCTTCATGTCTGTACAACCTACAATACATGGTTTTCCCATTCCTCGCGCAACTACTGCCGCGTGAGATGTTTTCCCGCCTCTACTAGTTAAAATTCCAACTGATGCAAAAAATGCAGGGACATCTTCGGGTTTTGTTTCTTCTCTTACTAAAACCACCTTCACGCCATCTTCTCCCATCTTTACAGCTTTTCTTACATCAAAAACAACAACACCTGTTGCCGCCCCAGGAGATGCAGCTATTCCTTTTACAACTGGTAGGTGATTTTTTACGGCTTCTTGATTTATTGTTTTGTGTAAGAGCTGTTCTAATTGATCCGGATGTAATCTTGAAAGAGCCCTTTCTTTTGAAATGAGTTTTTCTTTTACCATTTCAACTGATGTTCTAATCATCCCGGCAGCATTCATCTTTGCAGAGCGAGTCTGCAGCATGTAGAACTTGCCTTGTTCAACTGTAAATTCTAAATCCTGAGGTTCTTTGTAGTGTTTTTCTAATTTTGCGCAAGTTTTCATTAATTGAGCATACGTTTGTGGTAGGTCTTTTTCCAAGTTGTCAATCGTCTGTGGAGTTCTAATTCCTGCAACCACGTCTTCGCCTTGTGCGTTTACAAGATATTCTCCAAAAACCTTCCTCGTTCCGTCTCCAGGATTTCTTGTAAATACAACTCCTGTGGCACTGTCATTTCCCATGTTTCCAAACACCATTGTCACAATATTTACTGCGGTTCCATCTGCAATATCTTTGGTAATTTTGTATTTTTCCCTGTACACTACTGCGCGCTCCCCCATCCAACTCTTAAAAACGGCCTCGATTGCAAGCTCTAGTTGTATGTATGGGTCAAGAGGGAATGGTTTTCCAGTATGGTTTTCACAAACCTGTTTGTATTTTGATACAATTTCTTTTAGAGTGTCTGCATTTAGTTCATTATCATTTTGAACGATAAACTGACGCTTAGTCTCTTCTAAAATCTCATCAAACTTTCTATCATTTACGCCAAAAACGACTTTGCCAAATAGCTGTACAAACCTTCTATAGGAATCCCACGCAAAGCGTTCGTTGTTACTTTTTTTAGCTAATCCCACAACTGTCTGATCGTTTAACCCAAGATTCAAAATAGTATCCATCATTCCAGGCATAGATAGAGCAGCACCGGATCTAACTGATACAAGGAGTGGATTTTCGACAGAGCCAAACTTTTTCCCAATTCTCTTTTCTATTTTCGCAATATTTTTTTTGACCTCCTTCATAAGATTTCGTGGCAATTTTTTATTATTTTGATAATACTTGTCACAAACTTGAGTAGTAATTGTAAAACCTGGAGGAACTGGCAGGCCAATTCTTGTCATCTCGCACAGTCCTGCACCTTTACCTCCTAGCAGTTTTTTGTTTTTACCGTCTCCCTCATCGAAAAAATAAATTGGTTTCATATTACGCCAATTGTTATGATTTGGGTTATCAACCTTTCTGGTTTTTTGCGATTGCACGAGCAAATTCTTCTATTACATGTGTCCAGTCCTTCGCCTTGACTATGCCACTTGCCACTAGGATACCTTTTGCACCTAATTGCATAGCTTTTGTGACATCTTCTCCTGAGACAATACCTGCCCCACAAAGAAGCTTTGTCGAATTTTTTGCTTGCCTTACTGCAGCTACCGATCTTGTAATGACTTCTGGTTTTTCTTTTGATACCGCTTTGCCAGTTCCAATAAGCTCAGGTGGTTCAATTGCTATGTAATCTGGGTTTAATTTTGCATATTTTCGTGCCTCGTTTACGTCTTTTACACACACCACTGAGATCATTCCAAGTTTTTTTAGCCTAGAAACTAGATCAACTATCTGTTTTATTGGGATTCTATGTTCACTGTGATTTATCAAGGACCCTTTGACGAGTGATTTTTTTACAATTTCAGGAACCATAAAACCAGTCGTACTGCCGATATTGGCAGTATCAAGATGTTGAGCCAAAACAGGTATTTTACACCTTGTTAACTCAGTGAGTAAATGTTGTGGTGGCGCAACTGCTATTTTGATGTGATATTTTTTTGTGATCTTTTCTGCTATTTTTGCTAACTTGAGTGCTTTTACACCTGCTATCTCTTCATAGTTTTTAAAGTTGATAATAAACAAACCATGGGAACTAGACTCATCTGTGATATATTGATTATGAGTTGGATTTTTTGTAAGAATGCTGGTATGTTTTTTTGATAAAGATTAGGTTTGTTTAGGCTGTGACTTGGTTTCTGGTTGATCTGATTTTTGTTTAGGTTTTATACTCTTTGGTTTTTGTGACTTTGGTTTTATTGTTTTTTGTAAAGGTTTTGTGGGATGTTTTTGTTGCTGAGAAGATATGGTTTGTTTTTGTTGTTGGTTTGGTTGGGGTGGATGACTTGATTTGTATTGAGGAGAAGATTTTTGTTGATTGTTTGGTGTGATTGGTCTCATCTTACTCCAAACAACATTCATCCTTGCTCTATACCCTTCTGCATATTCAAGCTCGCTTGGCACTAGAGTTGCAGGATGGAAAAATCCTTGGCTTCTCATTGCAAATGCTCTCTTTGTTGCAAGATTTCTTACATAGTCCCAATCTGCAGTTGCAAATCCGTCTACTGGTCCTACAAGAATGCCATTGTGCATACTAAAAACAAGACTGCTAACAATAGGAATTGCAAAATTAATACTTGCCGGAGAGTTTATCTTTACTGGCATTAGCGGCATATGATGGCTGCCCCTTGTATTTCCTGCAACATAATGAGGATTGCTAAAAGCACTTCCGACCTCCTCTGTTGCTGGAAAATCTTTTTGTGTTCTTATAATACAGATTGGATCATCTTTTCCAACATATTTTCCTGCTATGTTATGGAGTCTATCAGTTGATGCTGCAAGTATCGGTTGATTGTCTTTTGTGTACACTGAAGAAACAACATATCTTCCAGGGTACATTAAAGCAGCTTCAAGGGTAGGTTTGTCCTGCCACATATGAAGTTCGGCAACCTTGCCTTTTTCCACATCCATGACATTTATCTTGACACCTTTTGCAAGATTTTGATTTACGATTAGACCTGTGTTACTTAGAGTATCTACAAACATTCTATAGAATGGATAGTTGAATGCACCTGGTTCTGTTTTGTCTGCTGCATAAATTGTAAATGCTTCATTGGGTCTTTCTTCAAATTGCATTTCTGCCACTCCTGGACCCATTCCTTTTACGTTCCCAGAAAACGAATCTTTAAGCAAGTCCTGACCAGCACCATACAGTCCCTCGTTTTTTGCAACCTTTGTAGCTGCTTCAAATGCATTCCATGCAAGCTGGTGAATTTCTTTATTGTCTGTTCCTTTTGTATGAGTCATAACAATGTGAATGTCATCACCGCAATAACCGATGTAATTGTCAATTACTAGTCCTTTTCCATCTTTTCTTACGTAAGGTCTTACCGTATTTCTTACTGCATTTAACAAACCATCACTTGGTTTGGTGTGACCGCCAATTCCACCAACGTCAGCTTTGATAACTGTAACAGTGATTTTCAATATTCCTAGTCAGAAAATACTTTGATTTATAGTATGTGAAAAATAATCGAGGACAACAAGTGGATCAGTAAATTATTCAAAATTTATTGAAAAGAATCCTAAAAAATCGAAATGGTAATAAAGCCCATGCTTGTGAGGATTCGTTATGAGCTCTAGTAAAAAGCCACACTTGAACATGATAGTTACAGGTCACATTGATAACGGTAAATCTACCACAATGGGTCACCTGTTGATGGACCTTGGTCTTGTCGATGAAAGAACTATTGCAGCACATGCAGCAGAGTCTGAAAAGACAGGAAAAGGAGACACCTTCAAGTATGCTTGGGTTATGGACAATATTAAAGACGAAAGAGAGCGTGGTATTACAATCGACCTTGCATTTCAGAAGTTTGAGAGTGCAAAGTACTTCTTTACATTAATTGACGCACCTGGACACAGGGACTTTATTAAAAACATGATTACTGGTGCATCCGAGGCTGACTGTGCAGTTCTTGTTCTTTCTGCAAAGGAAGGAGAGACTGATACTGCAATAGCCCCAGGAGGACAAGCAAGGGAACACGCCTTCCTTTTGAGAACTCTAGGTGTAGGGCAATTAATAGTTGCCATTAACAAGATGGATGATAGTAATTATTCGGAACAAGCATTCAAAGTAGCAAAAGAAAAAGCTGAAAAATTGATCAAATCAGTTGGTTACAAACTAGAAAACGTTCCAATCATTCCAGTCTCTGGATGGAAAGGGGATAATCTGGTCAAAAAATCTGAAAACATGAAATGGTGGACTGGAAAGACAATGCTTGAAACTTTTGATGATTTCAAACTTCCAGAAAAACCAACGGGCAAACCTTTGCGAATTCCAATTCAAGATGTATATACCATTACAGGTGTTGGTACAGTTCCAGTAGGTCGTGTTGAAACAGGAACCGTAAAAGCAGGACAAAAAATCGTTGTCATGCCAGCAGGAGTATCTGGAGAAATCAAAACGATCGAAACTCACCACACTCAAATGGAATCTGCAGAAGCCGGTGACAACATTGGATTCAACCTTAGGGGAGTAGATAAAAAAGATATCAAACGAGGAGATGTAATTGGGACACCGGACAATCCTCCAAACGTTGCTAAAGAATTCAGAGCTCAAATTATAGTAATTCATCATCCAACCGCACTTGCACCTGGTTATACACCAGTAATGCATGCACATACTGCACAGGTTGCAGCAACAATTGTGGCATTTGAGGCAAAGATAAATCCACAAACCGGGGCTGCAGAAGAAAAAGATCCAAAGTTCCTTAAGGCAGGTGATTCTGCAATAGTAAGAATTAGACCAGTCAGACCAATACCAATTGAAACCTTCCAAGACTTTCCAGAGTTAGGAAGATTCGCACTCAGAGATATGGGTGCAACAATTGCCGCAGGCGTTGTAAAAGATATCACTGAAAAATACACTGCTTAGTGGTTTGAATGACACAAACTGCACGAATTAAGCTGACCAGCACAAGTTTGCCCAGGCTTGATGGTGTGTGTACTGAAATCAAAGGCATTGGTGAAAAAACAGGCGTCAAGGTGAAAGGTCCTACTCCACTTCCAGTAAAAAGATTAAACGTTGTAACACGCAAATCCCCATGCGGTCAAGGAACAAACACATACGAAAAATGGGAAATGCGGATACATAGACGTGTTATCGATCTTAGTGCAGATGACAGGGCAATAAGACAGCTCATGAGGATAAAGATTCCAAACGATGTTTACATTGAGCTTACCCTAAAATAATTCTGTTAGCCTTAAATTACAGACATTTTTGATTAAAGACATGACCGCTGAAGATTCTCAAGAGATTGGGGAAGAAGAAAAATCACAAGCCCCAAGTTTTAGTGTGGTATATTCATGCATGCGTTGTGGAACTCCTGTTAGCCAATCTGAACTGAGCAGGTTGCCTGAAATAAAATGCATTTGTGGATTTCGAGTCTTTGCTAAACTAAGACCGCCAGTTGTAAAATCACTAAAAGCTATCTAGGTGTCTCTAGTTCCTTTGTAAGAATGATATCTTTGTAGATGTGTTCTCATTTGTTCCATGCTTGAAAAAAACTCATTGCATTCTTTGCAATCATAAAGCAGATCCTTTCCATGTACTATTTGTTCATGTTGCATGAGTTCTTCTTGTTGTTTAAATTTTTTATCACATTTTTCACATCTGAATTTTTTAAAAAGATGCATCATTGATCATTCTTTGCTTTTTGAATGTCCCAACAATTCCTGCATATCTGCCCTTCGATTGACCATTGTTTTTTTGGATTATATCTTATGACTCCGAGCTTCGTTCCACATATACTACACAAGTTTCGTATTTTATCATGTTCTATTTCTTTATTATCAAAACAAGGTTTACACAGAAGCCCTTTCATTTCCCATTGCCATCTTGGTTCCCACAAATCTGGCACATTTTTTTCTATTCCACAAATGACACATTTTTGTTTAATACTCAAATCATACTGTTTTTGCATTTCATTTATGTAACAATCAGAGCATAAAGGACCTTCGACGTTCCATTCACGTTTTGGTTTGTGTTTATGAGTGAGACTCTTTTTGCATACTGTACAAAATGATGGCTTGCGATGCAGTAAATCCATAGATTCGATTTGTTTTTCTGTTAAAAAAACGTTAGTGGATATATCTGGCTTTAATAAAATGATTCTAGTGACAGAACTATTTCATGACTGGTACTTATCATAGGATACACAGGATTGAATGAAAAGAAATTTTTGGTGCGGTTTTAACTCTGTTCTAGAGCTTCTTCGATAAGCTGACTGGTATTTAACATACCCTTTTGTTTTGCAATCTCTTCGATCATTTTGTACTGATCAAGAGTAAAACAAATTGGCATTGAACGTTTTTCCATATCTGAATTTGAATATTAGATTTAATATCTTTTGTGGTTAGAGCCAAAATCACGATTTTTATTATAATGTTATTTAGGAAAAGCGTGGGTAAGAAAAAACAAATTCTTGTGATAGGAAATAATGAAAACGGAACCAATCCTGCACTTGAAAAAATAGCATATGATACAGGATCCGAAGTGGCCAAATCAGGTTCTGTTCTTGTAACTGGTGGTCTTGGGGGAGTCATGCGGGCTGCATGTAAAGGGGCAAAGGATGAGAACGGTCTTACAGTCGGAATTATTCCACAAAATGATCCATCATTTGCAAATGAGTATTGTGACATCGTAATACCAAGTGGTCTTGGTTTGGCAAGAGACTTTTTAAATGCCCTTGCCGCAGATGGCGTCATAATAATTGGTGGAGGCTCTGGTACACTTTCAGAAACCTGTGCTGCATACATGTACAAAAAACCGATTGTTGCAATAAAAAATACCGGTGGCATAGCTGAGATGTTTGCGGACAAATAT
>DATIFN010000027.1:0-21250 GCA_035455245.1 Nitrosopumilaceae archaeon
GCAGGACAAGGATTGGTAACAGTTGATGTAGCATCTGCAGTGGCAAAAGATGCAGCAAACAACGACAACACTGCTGCAACACAATTTAGCATTACCTTTGACACACTAGCTCCAACACTAATACTGTCATCATCTACATCAAGCCCAACTAGCACTTCACCAATCCCAGTTACAGCAACATTTAGCGAAGATGTCACAGGTTTCGTTGTAGGTGACATTACAGTAGGAAACGGTGCAGCAGGTAACTTTGTCCCAGTCAGCGGCACAGTTTACACATTTGATGTCACACCAGCAGGACAAGGATTGGTAACAGTTGATGTAGCATCTGCAGTGGCAAAAGATGCAGCAAACAACGACAACACTGCTGCAACACAATTTAGCATCACCTTTAACTGAGTATCTTCAGAAATTGGACTAGCACTAACGTATCTTCTCTTCACTTTATGAGATTAAGTACGATCGAATACTGGCGAAAATGCAATTGGTGATGTTTGTACTTGATTAAATCCAATATGACTACAGTTAATCGCGAATTCCCTTTTTCCTGCCTCACCTTTAAATTGGATTATCGTGTAAAAATTATATCATGGTAACACAGATGAGCGCAGCCCGCAGGGGAATTGCAACAGAGGAAATGAAGCAAGTTGCAAAAGATGAAGATGTTACTTTGGACTGGCTCTTGCCAAAGATAGCAAATGGTTCAATCATAATTCCACACAACAACGAAAGGAAACAAAAGATTCATGTTGTAGGTATTGGAAAAGGGATGAAAACAAAGGTAAACGTAAACATTGGAAACTCTACACTTTCAAATGATTTAGAAGAGGAGGTAAAAAAAGCCAAGATGGCAGTAAAGCATCACGCGGATACCATAATGGATCTTTCAGATGGAGGAGACGTTGGATTGTTTAGAAGAACATTACTAGAGGCAGCACCAATAACATTTGGAACTGTTCCGATATACGAAGCATACAACTATGGAATCACAAAATCCAAAGATCCACTAAACATTACAGAGGATGATTTTTTAAACGCATTTGAGCGAAACATCAAAGACGGCGTTGATTACACTACCATTCACTCAGGTATCACAAAAGAGATTGCAAAAAGGATTCTTGCAGTAAAAAGACACGCAGGCATAGTATCAAAGGGAGGAACAATCACTGCAGCCTGGATGCTAAGATATGACAAGGAAAACCCGTACTTTGAGCATTTTGATTATCTAATTGAATTGGCAAGAAAATATGATGTAACATTTAGTCTTGGCGACGCGCTACGACCAGGGTCTATTCTGGATTCACATGACGAGCTCCAAGTACAGGAAATGATAAACATTTCAAGGCTTACAAAACAGGCTCATGAAAAAGATGTTCAAGTCATGGTGGAAGGACCAGGACATGTTCCATTAAACGAAGTTGCAGCAAATGTAAGGTTGGCAAAATCACTAATCGGTGAGGTTCCGTACTATGTTTTAGGACCGTTGGTTACTGATGTGGCATCAGGTCATGATCATATTGCCAGTGCTATCGGTGCAGCCATCTCAGCAAGCGAAGGAGTGGATCTCTTGTGCTATCTTACACCTGCTGAACACTTAGCGTTGCCAACAGCAGAGGAGGTAAAGGCTGGTTTGATTGCTTATCGTATAGCTGCACACGCAGGTGACCTTGTAAAGCTTCGTGAAAAGGCAATACGCTGGGACATGGAAATGACAGAGGCAAGACGCACATTAAACTGGGAAAAACAAATTGCATTATCAATCGACCCAGAAGAAGCTGCAAAAATTCACGGCAGAGTGGGCCAGATAAACGGAAACACTGTTCCCTGTACAATGTGTGGTGGAGCATGTGTGTATATCATGCTTCCACAACAAAGAAACAACATCCCAGATGATGTTGCAAAACTACAACAATCTAGCTAGAACCTTATCAAGACTTGGAACTGTCTTGTAATTTGTAATCTCCTCAGGACCAATCCATGTGTATTCCGAATTTTCCCAGTTTAGCTTTATCTCTGATTCTTTTACAGTAAACAAAAAGGGATGAATTATCCAACCGTGATTAGAATATTGGGAGCTCACCGCCATCTGGCTCGCAGATCTTAAAAGATTTAGATTATTTTCTGAGATCCCAGTCTCTTCAAATATCTCAATTTTTGCCCTCTGCAATGGTTCCTCGCTTCCCTCTATAATGCCACTTACTCCGCCCCACAAGCCCCTCATGCTTCTTACTTTATGGCTGCGTTTTAAGATAAGATATTTTTCCTGACTGGATAAAAATGAGGTAACAATTCTGGTATAGTGCAATTATTTCTCAATTGCTTTTATCATTGTGATTAATTTTTTGTATGAATCGTCAAGATCGACGTTTTTGACGAGTCTTTCCTTCACGGTTACTGCGTATTTTATTATCTCATCTGACTTGTTTTCCTGGATAAGTGTAAGCATTCTACCAATGTCCTTCCAGAACTCTTCGGCAAATTTTCTAATTTCTGGATTTGATATTAGAGTTTCAATGAGGTCAGGGGATTCAGTCATTATTCCTTCGGCAAGGATTTTTTGGGCTTTGAATGTAGTACCAGACATTTTTTCTGTCAGCAATATTTTTTCGTCTTTGGATATGATATTGGCAAAAACAAGATTTATGAGATGAGTCATTCCAAGAATTACTGCAATTTTTTTGTCATGTTCTGCGGCATCTATTGTAACAAAGTTTGCCTCACCAAAAAGAGACTTTGCCATTACTAGTTCTTTTTTTGCATCACGAATTGGAATGGAAATAATATTTGCTCCCTTGAGATTTTTTGTGCCAGGTCCAAACATTGGATGTATGCAAATTGGGGTTACTTTGTCTGGAATTTTTGAAAGTGCAGTAACTACTTTGGTTTTCAAAGACGAAATGTCAATTAGACAAGACTCTCTTTTCATCTCCTTTGCAATAAGTCGTATTATTTCTGGAGTCTTTTTTGTCGGAGTGCATAAAATTACATAATCTGCAGAAAGGATCGCGCCAACAAGTGATTTTGCCTGTGTAATAGATTTGTTTAGTATAACTTTTTCGGCGTCATATCCAATGACTTCAAATCCTTTTTCAATAAAATATTTTGAAAACCACTTGCCCATTTGTCCTTCGGCACCAATTACTGCAATTTTTTTCTTCATTTTATCAACTCAAAGCCTTTTCTATTATTTGCATTCCTTCACTTAGTAATTTTTCTGGCTGACATGCAGAAATTCTTACAAAATTTTGATAATTTCCAAACGCTTCTCCTGGTGCAATTGCCACTCCTTGATCTAAAAGTTTGTTTGTAAAATCTACAGCATTAAAATTCTCTTTTCTTACTTTGGCAAATAGATACATTGCTCCATCTGGTACTACAAAGTCTAATTGCATACTTTTTGCCATTTTTACCACAAGATCTAGTCTGTTCTTCATGGTTTTAGTATTATCGCTTGTATCGCTGCCAAGTGCCTTTAGGGCTACGTACTGGATGGGTTCTGCCACGTTTGTGATGCACAGGGCCTGAAGTTTTGCCATTTTGTCAATTATGTCAGGATGTGAAACCGCGTATCCTATTCTAAACCCAGTCATTGCATGCGATTTGGAAAATGACTGTGTTATGATGCTTCTGTCATATTCGTATGAAAGGACGCTTTTCCAGTCATTATAGACATAATCAGAGTAAATCTCATCGCTTAGGATGTACAGATTGTTTTTTATTGCCATCTGGACAATTTCGTCTTGCAGTTTTTTTGGCAAAATCTTTCCGGTTGGATTGTTTGGATAATTTAGAACAATCATTTTGGTATTTGGATTTATCATGTTTGAAATTTGATTTATCGATGGCTCCCATTTGTTTTCCAGAGTGGTCTGGACAGTTCTTACCTTTATCCCAGAATTTAAGGCATTTTCAACATATGCTGGCCATGCAGGTTCGATGACAATTATCTCATCGCCTGGATTCAACAGAGTGGATATTGATAGGAACACAGAAAATCTTGCTCCGGGAGAAACCATCACATTTTCTGTTTTTGTTATTACATGATATCTGTCAGAGGCTTTTTTTGCAAGAGCTTCTCTAAACTCTGGCATTCCCTTTGATTCTCCATACTTTGTAAAACCCTTGTCATAAACTTCGGCAAGAGATTCTTTGACTATTTTTGGCGGGTTAAAGTCTGGCTCACCTACTTCCATGTGGATTATTTTTTTTCCTTGCTTCTCCAATGACTTTGCCTTTAAAAATACAGAAAGATGTGTCTGTTTGTTTTTTGATTGTATCTTTATGGATTCGTTTAAAAGAAAATTCAAAAATACAGTTGCAATTTTTTCATCCATTCCCATCTCTTTGCAAAGCAAGATTACTTTGGTTCTAAGTTGATTCTCTCGTTCTTCATTTGTAATGCTCAAGTGTAGATTGTTTTTTAGGTTCCCAATTTGTTTTGAAATCTCCACCCTTTCTTTTAACAGACGGATCATGTCAAGTGTGATCTTGTCCATCTGGTCACGCAGTTTATCCATGTTTGACATGTTCTATCGTAGTACGGGGGGGATAAGGTTGCCTTTGATTGCATGATCCGCAAGAACAATACAGACGGCAGAATCCACAACAGGAGGAGCACGTGGCACAACACATGGATCATGCCTTCCTCCTACCACAAGCGATGCTGGTTTTTTTGTCTTGACATCAACCGTGTTTTGTTTTTTTGAAATTGAAGATGCGGGTTTGAACGCTACTCGCAAAACAATTGGCATTCCATCTGAAAGACCACCTAAAATTCCTCCTGCATTATTTGTTTTTGTTAGTATCTTTCCATTTTTTATAATGTACTCATCATTATTTTCATATCCTGTGGTACTAGATCCATAAAATCCAGAACCAAATTCTACACCCTTTACAGCTGGAATGGAATACAATGCCTTACTCAAATCAGATTCCAAAGATCCAAAGATTGGTTCCCCGAGTCCTACTGGAATGTTTGATGTTATGGATTCTATTATTCCTCCTAGTGAATCTCCATTTTTTTTTGCTGCAAGTATTGCAGTTCGCATCTTTTGTGCTGTATTTTTATCCGGACAGCGTACTTCGTTTGAATAAATGTCCTTTTTCATCTTTGATGTTATCTCGCTTTTCATCTTTATCTTGCCGATTTGACTAGTGTAAGAATAGGTATCTATTCCAAGGGTTTCCAAAAGAAGCTTTCTTGCAATTGCCCCTGCCATTACAAATGTGGCAGTAAGCCTTCCGGAAAATCTTCCACCTCCGCGATAGTCGTTTAGTCCTTTGTACTTTACCCATGCAGGATAATCAGAATGTCCGGGTCTTGGTTTTGTACTAAATTGTTCATAATCGCGAGACTTTTGATCCTGATTCCAAATCACCATTGCGATAGGAGCACCTGTTGTGTATCCTCGAAAAACTCCGGATAAAATCTCCACAACATCTCCTTCTTTTCTCTGTGTTGATACTAAGGATTGACCTGGCTTTCGAAGATCAAGCATCTTTTGAATGTCTTTTTCTTCAAGCTCCAAGCCTGCAGGACATCCATCCACTACAGCTCCTATACACCTTCCATGGCTTTCGCCAAAACTAGTGAAAACGAATCTTTCTCCAATTGAACTCCCTGTCATATGAAGAAATTTTCTCTTGGATGCTTATAATCCTTCTATGTTAAAATGAAAGAATTTTTGCACCGACTTTATTCATGTCCTCTATAAAAGTTGGATAAGAAACATCAACAGATTCTGGGTCGGTTACCGTACAGTTACCAACAAACATACCAGCGATGCAAAATGCCATAAACAATCTGTGATCATCTGATGAATCCAGCTCAGCTTCTTTTGGATTTTGTGGGGCTTGAAGTATCAAACCGTCTTCTTTTTCTTGTACCAACACTCCAAGCTTTGTAAGCTGGCTTGCCAAGATTGCAATTCTGTCTGTTTCTTTGAATCTTGCATGTTTTACATTGTAGATGTCAATCGGTTTTCTAGTTTTGAGGGCAAGGATTGCCATTGCAGGCAATAAATCAGGCGTATTTGATAAATCAAATCTTCCACCCTCCAATAACTGTGGACTGGATACTGTAATACTGCCATTTTTTATGCATACACTAACACCTAACTTTTCAAGGTGAGAAATGATCTCTTTGTCACCTTGAGGCAAGTCCCCAAGAGACGAATCTATTACAAAATCATCACCAAGGAGTACTGCTGCGGACAAAAGTAACGCCATACTTGAAAAATCTGAAGGAATTACAAAATTAGTAGCGGAATAGTCTTGTCTTGGAATCTTGTACTTCTTGTATGGAGACACAGTCTCCACCAGGACGCCAAATTTTTTCATTGCAGCAATGGTTGCCTCAAGATATGGTTTTGAGACAAGCTCTCCTTCTATGTTTAATGTTATTCCATCTTCTGTCTTTGGAGCCGCAATCATCAAGGCAGAAATAAACTGACTTGATATGGATCCTGGAATTGTGACTTGACCTCCCCGAATTTTTCCCTGTACTGTTATTGGGGGTTTTCCATCAGTTGAAGTACATTTTGCCCCAAGGAATTGTAAGGCATCAAGCAAAGGTTGCATTGGTCTTTTTCTAAGGCTGGCATCGCCATCAAGTGTAATTTTATCCTCTGATAGCGATGAAATGGCCGCTGCGATCCTAATCGTTGTTCCCGAGTTTGAAGCATCAATGTGCGAATTTTGCAAATTTATTTCACCTGCACTTTCAACCATCAAATTGGAACCATCTGTTTTGATATTTGCACCAAAATTCTTGCATGCACCTATTGTTGCGATGGTATCTCTTGAAAGCAACACATTGCTTATCTTACTCTGACCTTTTGCAAGTGTTGACAAAAATATTGCTCTGTGAGTATAGCTTTTGTTTGGTGGACATGATATTCTCCCAGAAAGCCTTGCCTTTCCTATTTTACACTTCATAAACTTCTGCCTTTTTGTTATTTATTTCAGAAACTAGGACCTCTCCCTCATGGGACGAAAAAATCTTTTTCACCGCAGAAACATTTTCTTTTTTTGCTACCGCAGCAATTGAGGGTCCATTTCCTGAGACTGACGCTCCAAGCGCACCTGCCTCGATAAGATCTGTTAGAATTCTGGGATCAGAGTTTAGTATAGCAGAGGTGGCAAGACCATTTAACAACATGGCATTCCAATAATCTGATTTGCTGGCAAGGGCCCAAGCTTGCTCAAAGACTCCAGCCAGAATTTTTAAATTTTTTACATTACCTCTTTTTCTTGACTTTGGTATGAATATTACAGCTGATATCTCCTCTGGAGCTTTTTCAGATTTTACAAGTTTCATGGAATGATTGTCTGTCACTATAAAGCCACCAAAGTAACATGCACACGCATCATCAAACGCGCCAGTGATGGATACCTTGGTTTCGAGTGATGCCTCTACACCATGTCTTAGCACTTCAAAATCATCAATCTGTGGCCTGAAAAGTTTTGCACAAGCCAATGATATTACCGAAGATATTGCGCTTGAACTCTTAAGCCCATATCCTGAAGGTATTTCTGAATTTAGGAAAATTCGTAATTTGTATTTTTCAAGTTCATTTTTTGGGACTGCTTTTTCTACTACGCTTCTTATCAGACGAGAGCTAAGGCTGGATTCTTTATTTTCAAAGACAATTCCGCATCCAGGAGCAGATTCGATTGTTGATTCTACGTTTAATGAAATTCCAAGGGTTGATCCTTTTCCTGTAGCGATTGCATTTACAATTGATACTGCACCATGCATGACTGCTCTTGCTGTCGACATTTCAAAATCTCCCCAAAAGTGTAAGCTTCATTGCTTCATAAGGCGCTTTTCTTTTTGTCCAGATTTCAAAGGAGAGCATTGCCTGAGCAAGAAGCATTTCCCAACCATATATGATAGTTGCACCTTGTTTTTTTGACTGCTCAAGTAATTCTGTATCAACTGGCATGTACACAATGTCGTATACTATACAGTCTTTGTTGATATTCCTAGTCGATATTGGACATGAACCATTTTTCATTCCAATCATAGTTGCATTTACAATAAACTTGTACTGTCCAGCGATGTTTCCGGCATCACTCAAATCAGTATATTCAGATTCCAACCCCAGCTTGGTTGCAAATTTAACAAGTTCCTCTCCTCTTTCTCTTGTTCTATTGGCGATTGTAATTTTATGGGCTTTTTCTTTTGCAAACGCTGCAACAATTGCTCTTGCAGCTCCACCTGCACCAATTAACAAAACATTAGAATCAGCACGGATTAGGTTTCGCTGTTTTATTGGTTCTAGGAATCCATCCATGTCAGTGTTGTATCCTTTGAACTTTCCATTCTCATTATCTACGGTGTTTGTAGCTCCAATTGTTTTGCAATCATTGTCTGCATCATCAAGAAACTTCATCATCTCCACTTTGTGCGGAACTGTTACATTGAATCCTGCAATATTGATCCGTCTTAAAGCTTCAATTCCGTCAGCAAGTTCACCTTTTGGAATTCTATAAGCGATGTAGGTGCAATCCATTCCTAGGAATGTAAAAGCTGCGTTATGTATTGCAGGAGAAAGTGAATGATCAATGGGATCGCCTATTACAGCATATGTCTTTGTCATGATATCATTTTTTCAATGTAGAGTTGAATTAAACTTATTTGGATTTGTAGGCATAGACTAGAAAAAGAACATGATTTACATCTGTTTAATGATTATAACAATCGAATTTTTTCGATTCTGAAACATGATAATTGTCTAAATCCTTTATATTGACAAAAATCGGTTTCAATGTAACTTGGAATTTACAAATTTGCTAATTCTTGCAATTCACCTAATTGTTGGTTTTATCTTAGTGTTTTTTGCAATAAAAGCATACAAGAAAACAAAATATCCACCGATGCTTCTTCTAGTATTTGGTTTTACCCTTCTTGTGTTAGGTGAAACTGTGATAGGAGATGCCTTTTCGTTCGTAAATGATCAAGAGGTACAAGATATCATTGAAGAAGCCTTTGAAATAGCCGGATTCATTATCCTTATACTTGCTGTCAAAAAAAGCTGAAATGGAAAACGATGACGACATTATATCAGTACTTGCTGATAAGTATAGTAGAGACATAATCATACTTTTAACTAACAATGAGTTGTCAGCGCAACAAATTTCAATAAAGCTTGACATCCCAACATCCACAACCTATAGAAAGATAAAAAATCTAGAAAATTTGAAAATAATAAAAAAAACCAAGGTTATTAGAACATTAGAAGGACTAGATGAGAGCTATTACAAAGGATTGATCTCTGAGATCAACATTAAATTCAAGGATGGAAAAATTTCTTATGATTTATCAAGAATACAAATGAACGATAAAATAGTAAGACTCTGGCAAAAATTTTCAGAATAATTTTTCCATTCCTATCATTAGGAATGATAGGTAGGCATTAAATGGAGAAATACTAAAACGGCTCATGAATAAAAAATCTACAAAGGTAGCCCTCTACATCGTAGTGTTATTCATGATGTCAACTGGGATCATATACTTTGTAGCTGCATCTCAGGAAGTTGGAGAAGCAAATGCAGAAGTGGGATCGGTTGAAACAAATGAAAACGAACTAGGAAACTTGGAAGAACATGAAACCACAACCCAGAATTTGCAGATTATGGGCCTTCCACTGGACGCAGGAATCCAAACAGCACTCTTTGCCGTGGCCGGAGCAGCATATGTTCCAGTAGGATTGTGGATACTTGAAACAAAGCAGAGAAACAAGACTCCATACATTGTTGCCATTGTAGGATCATTGTCACTAATCCTGCTTTATGTTGCTTCAAGAACGATCAGTTTGCCTATTGTTGGCCTGCAAGACGATGTTGGCTCGATAGACATACTCAGCAAAATCCTGCAAGGTGGAATAATTGCAGGGTCTATTTACATCCTGACTACATTCAAACCACAAATTAAGAGCAATGCAACTGCATAAACTCTTTTTTTATTTTTTTAATTTTTCTGACGAAGCTTAAAAATTGATTTTATTTCATCTAGGCTAAACTGTCCTGGCGCAACTGGTTTCCCAAGTGATACATACGTGTAAGGACTGCCAAACTGTGTGCATAGGATCCTAGACATGCGTCCACGCTCACCCATTGCAAATGCAATTAAGTTGTAATTTTTTGGCAGGTTCTTATACAAAGATAACACCTTCACAGAATCACCGACCATTTTTGCCGTAGTTACAATTTTGATATTTCCTGAGAATTTGCTCATTTGGATTAATCTTTTTTTTAACAAATTCTCCTCTGGAGTTTTTTTAAAATCATGCCATGACACTAACAAACTCGTTTTTGTTCCCTTTAGGTATTTTTCCAAGTCTTTGTTTTTTCTTATTGTGTCAAACTCGACATCAAGCAAATGAGGACTATATTCTGCAATCAGCTTTAGTATGGCAATTCTGGCTTTTTCACTACCTGAAAACCTGCCACCTTCTGATTTTGGTCGTAGTGTACAGATGCATCTCTTCAAGTCTTTTTTTACCAGTTGTAACGCGACTGGAACTTTTACTGGAATCATGAAATCAAATCGCAACTCTGCGTAATCTGATCTTTTTAGAGCTTTTTTCAAAAGGGAATGTAACTTTGCAGGACTTGATTCAGCTAATGTGACACATGTCTTATTTGCCATAGTCATGTGTACAAAAATATAAAATTAAGCCTTTGTTCAAATGAGATTCTAAACAAATGTTATAACGAGTTTTTATACTGATGATGTTTTATCTTAGTGCTTCTGAGCCTCTGCGCCCTGTTCCCAGATCTATGGCATCCTCTATTGGCGTTACAAAGATCTTACCAAACACCTTTTCTCCTCCACTATCAACTGCCTTAAGAATTGCTTGGATTACCTCTTCAGATTTAGAGTCTTCAACAATTGTGTAGATTAGATTGCGTGAATTGAAATCAGCTGCATATTTGACCGTTCCTCTAAGCCCTGAAATTACTGTAGGTTCAGAGGACCCTCTTCCTCTAACTTGGGCAACAGTAATGCCACTTACTCCTATTTTGTTTAGTGCATCAAGGATTGGTCTTAGATGTTCTATTTTTGTATGGACCTCGATTCGTTTCACAGGTTAGGTAAGATACAAACCCTGATAAACATATTTCTGATTTACCCGATTTTGATCAAAATTAGGTTATTCCAAACGACCTTACAAAAAAGCAACAAATCTAGATCCTTTAAGGTTTGTTTTTCCTTTTTCAAATATTAAATAGTGAATCAATTCATGATTTCCGTGTGGAAACTAAATTCTATTGTTAATGCTGACTCGCGAGATCTTTCAAAAATAGGACACGACAAAGTTGCACTCACTGTAACTTCACCGCCATATCATAATGCAATAAACTACCAAGAACACCAAACCTCAAACAAGTGGTATCGGGGAACTGTAGGTATATCAATAGAAAGCTGGATTGATGAGATGAATGATGTTTTTTCTCAAGTGTACAAGGTTACAAAACCAGGCGGTCATTGCTGTATAGTAATAGGCAACGAACTTGTTGAAGAAAAAACCAAACTCCCACTTCCAGCAATTTTACTTGTGGGACTGACAAAAAAAGAAATTGGCTGGAAATTTTTTGAGGAAATAATTTGGAACAAAGTTACTGGTGGAAAAAAAAGGTTCAGAGTAACTGTACAACACCCCTACCCAACCTATTATTATCCAAATATCATGCATGAACAAATCATTGTTCTCAGAAAACCACCATTTTCTAATGTAAAGGACAAAAAGAGTAAATTGAAAATCAATGATTTGATGAAAAAGGAAATTGCAAACTCTGTGTGGCATATTCCACCAGTCCCCCCTAGCTACAGAAGATTTCACCCGGCTGCATTTCCAGAAGAAATTCCATTTAGATTGATACAACTTTACAGTAATGTAGGCGATCTAATTCTAGACCCCTTTGTCGGAAGCGGTCAGACAACCAAGATGGCTCGATTTCTCAAGCGAAGATACATCGGTGTAGACAAGTCAGCAAAATATGTGAAAATAGCACAAAAAAGAACAATGGAAGAACCATCACTTAGAAGTATGCAACTTGTTCCCTACTGGAAAAAACCAGAACCACTTGGCCTATGATCCTTTGTTTCGTAAAGGTTATCTACGATCTCCCTAATTCAGATCATGGTTACATCAAACACCAAAAGCTATTTTAGAAGTGTTGAAAATAGCCACAGAAAATATTCTTCTGCGATAAAAAAAGCAAAAACAAGACAGACCATAATGAACATTTATTGGAGACACAAGCGTGAACACGAGGCAATTCTTAGAAAACATCTAAGAGAAGAGATGGCAGAAGTAATTCAACTAAAAAAGAAGATAAGATAATTCTTTTTTAATAATTTTTTATTTTATCCAGGAATCTTTGACGAAATAAATTTAAATCAAAAAACTAACGCATCGCATCTTTGAAAAGTATTATCATTGCGATGGTTTTACGTTGCCAATTTTATTTCCAAATACAGCATAGCAACTATAATGGTATGCTTTGTTATTTATGAAGACCAATGCACCACGAGTTATTCCCTGTCTGCAAATTACACAAAGATCTACAAATCCTGTGTTCCTGTCATTGGTTGGTGTCATGTATGTTTGACTCCAATTCATGATTTAAAGAATTCTGTAATTGTAATAATGATTTAATCATTTTTCAATAATATATTCATCATCTACTTCCATTCCAAAGTGTCTTCCAGTAGCTTGCTTGGAATGTGCAAGTACGACATCACCTTTTTTGAGATGTGTCACAGATACTAAATGACCATTTGGTCTCACAAAGCGTATAGTTTCAGCGTTTTGTGCAATTATTCCTCCAATTTCCTCTCCGATTTGTGCTTTTATCATTAGCATAGGTCTACTTTCAATTTTGGAACGACCAACAGTTGCCCGTCTTGCCCTACCTTTTGAATCCAAAACCAAAACTTCTGATCCTGTCTCTAACTCTGATAGATATTTTGTAGTTCCGTCTGGAGATATTGTATAACAATGAACCGCACCTGCGTTTACTCTAAACGGTCTTGGTGAAGTAAACGAGGATCCAACTGATTCATTATGCACTAGAAACAAAAAGTTTGATCTACTTCCAATTAACATCCCCTCCCCTTTGTGTAGCATCGATGCAGTATCTACACAGACTCGCTCTCCATTTCCTACCTCTTTAATCTCTAAGATTTTTGCCGGTTTTAGCTCAAAAGATTTAGATCCTAGGTATACTAGAGCTTCTCTTACTTCATTAATGGAACTCGTTGAAAAAATTACTCCATCTACTCCTATTTCTAAAATAGAAAACATTTTTCGTACCTCTTCAGGATTATTTGCTAGTGCAAATATCTTAGTATGTAGTTTGTGGAGTTTTGCTATTATATTTTCAAGTGGAATTATTTTCCAATCTTTTACATCAACTATTACAAAATCAATTCCAGTTTTTGCAAACTTTAATATGTTCTCAATGTCTTCATTTGATAAAACTTTGAGTCTTATACCTACCTTCTTGCCCTTGGGTTTTGCCAAAGAGATTTTGTCTAGTATTGTATAGTTTGCAGTTTCAGAGTTGAATATTGTTGCAAGCTTGGTCTTGATTCCTTTCAATCGCTTTGGATCTATTTGGACAATCTTGATTCCTTCCTTCTCAAGTTCTAAAAGAAATTTACCAATCTGTCCCCGTGAAACTTTTGGGGATATAATTAGCTCTCTACTTTTTGTCAAGGCGTTTTGCCGCTTCCTTTGCAGTTTCTTTTTTAAATATTATTCCTGCCAAAGCTTCGGTCATCCTGTCTGGTCGCTTGTGTTCAAAAATATTTCTTCCATATGTCACCCCTTTTGCCCCTGCTTTCATTGCTTCTTCTGTCATTTCCAGAACGTCAGTGTCAGTTTTTGCTTTTGGTCCACCAGCGATTACTATTGGAACAGGAGTGCTTTTGACAATTTTTGAAAACGACTCAAAATCACCAGTGTAAACTGTTTTTACAATATCTGCACCCATTTCTGCTCCTATCCTTGCTACGTGTGCAACAATTTCTGGATCATGGGGATCCTTGATGTTCTCCCCCCTAGGATACATCATTGCTAAAAGTGGCATGTCCCATTTGTGACAATCATCGGCAATCTTTCCAAGCTGTTCAAGCATTTCCGGTTCTTCTTTTCCACCAATGTTGATGTGGAGTGAAACTCCATCGGCACCAAGTCTTAGCGCATCTTCCACAGAACCTGTAAGCATCTTTCTGTTGGGTGATTTTGAAAGAGATGTGCTGCTTGAATAATGAACCAATACTCCAATTGCAGGGGGTTTTGGAAGTGTTTTTAAAATTCCCCTATTGATAATGACTGAAGTTAGGCCATAGTGCTGACACGTGTAAATTAGGTTGTGGGGATCCTCTAGTCCCTTGATTGGTCCACTTGATATGCCATGGTCCATTGGGATGCAAAGCATCTTTCCTGATCTTAAAATTCGATTTAGTCTAATCTGTAGTCCAGATACCATTAAGAGATATTCCTTGGTGTACCCTACTTAAAAATAGCGGGATGTGGCAAGGAGCAGGCTGGGTATTTTGGGACCATAAAAATTTGACGAATCACTGGAGCAACACCTGTGTATTTTTTATTTAGCTAATGGTTTTGATAAAAATTATTTCTTTTTTGTGGCAAACTTAATCCTGACAACAATTTTATCCTTTTCAGTTTCTATTTGTGCGTCTTCAATTGTAGCGGTATATTTTTTTAATCTGCGATTTCGTTTCATTGTTGATCCACTTGGAACAAGGATGTGGTTGTTCATCATTGTTTTAATTTTTCGATAACCCGAAGTCTTTGGAATTTTACAAATTTCCAATATTTCTGTAATCGTCTTTGGACTGTACAAAGTTGCATACAAAATCTCCCGCATTTCATCATCCGTAAACACCTGTAGTACTACTTTGCTAAGATTTTCATTCACTAAGGTGACCCATTCAGTTTCGGCTAATCCCTTACTTTTCTTGTATTCTTTAATGATTATGTTTCTGAGAAACTGCAAATCTACTGGAGGTTCAGTTTGTTCAGGTACGCTTACGTTGGTGTCTAAAACTTTACCCTCGATTTTGTTGTTTTTATCCGGTGTCATTGCGTTAATTTTACAGTGAAAGTTAAAAAATCCCATCTGCCAGATTTGGAAATGGATGAATTTTTGAAAAAATTAAATTGTAAAATCTTTTGTAACAATTTATTTTGAAAAAAATTTATTGGAAAAATTTTGGACTAGATTTGCCAGTTGTGTTGTTTGATTATGATTGTTGATTTTCCAATTTTAATTCATTGAAAAATTATCATGCCAAATTGTGTTACAATTTCAAATCAAACAATTTTCACTAAATTGCGATGTCCGTTCATTCTGACGGGTTATCAAGGATTAAATAGCATAAAACAAAAGCAAAATCAAATTGAGTCAGATAACCAAGGAACTTTATTCTTCTGAAATAGGTGATATCCTTGAAAACTCACTTACCGGACAAAGGCCAAGCCTACAGGACTGTATTAGACTGTTAGAATCCGATGACGTTCATCTCATGGGCTTGGTGGCTGGTCATCTGACTCTTGAAAAATTCGGAAAAAAAGTTTCATTTGTAAACAACATGATCCTAAATTATACCAATGTCTGCATAACAGATTGCAAATTCTGTGCTTTTTACAGACCGCCAGAACATGAAGAGTCCTATACCGTATCATTAGAAGAAATTGAATCACGTGTAAAAACTGCATGGGAGATGTTTAGGATTACCCAAGTGTTAATCCAAGGCGGTCATAATCCAAAACTTGGAATTGAATATTACGAAAACGCATTTAGATTGATTAGAAAGAATTTTCCAGAAGTGGGGGTGCATGGATTATCTGCATCAGAAATTGACATGATTGCAAGAGTTGAAAGATCCAGTACAAAGGAAGTTCTTTCACGATTAAAAGATGCAGGGCTCCAATCAGTTCCTGGCGCAGGGGCAGAAATCTTGGTAGATTCTGTAAAGGACGTGATTAGTCCCAAAAAGATTTCAAGTGATCAATGGATAAGAATTATGGAAGAAGCTCACAATTTGGGACTGCCAGCCTCTGCAACAATGATGTATGGACATGTTGAAAGCAACACCGACATTGCAGAGCACTTTGTCAGGATTGCAAAACTACAAGAAAAAACAGGTGGATTCATGGCATTCATTCCATGGAGCTTTGAGCCAAACAATACTCTGATGCAAAAAGAAAACATGGTTACATATTCAGCAGGAGGTTTTCATCTACTAAAAATGATTGCAATTTCTAGAATGATGTATGATGGACTGATTCCACATATTCAATCTTCTTGGCTTACAAATGGAATTGGTATGGCGCAAATGGCCCTACAGTATGGAGCTGATGACTTTGGGGGTACTCTGCTTGGAGAAGAAGTTGTTTCATGCACCGGAGCACGTTCCACAGAACTCACTGCAAAAAAAATTATTGATGCAGTAAAACAAATGGGTTATTCAATACAAGAGAGAGATAATTTCTATAATCTAGTTCAGACACATTAAATTCCGTAATTTGACCACTTGGCATCGACAATATTTTTTGTATCTTCATCTACCTTGACTAACTCCTGGATTTCTCTTTGATATCCTTCTTCCTTTGTTTTCTGAGTTGCATCTATACCAAGTTTTGATCCTAGATTCAAAAAAGGCGAAGCTGGATCTAGAGTGTCAGTTGGAGTATTGTTAATTATTGTAATATCTCGTGCCGCATCAGATCTTGTTGTTACTGCCCAAATTACATCATTGAGGTCATGAACATTGACATCTTCATCTACAACAATGAAAATTTTTGTTAAAGCTAGCTGGCCTAGCCCCCAAAGTCCCATCATCACTTTTTTTGCTTGTCCGGGATATCTTTTCTTTATTGAAATCACCGCAATTCCCTGGAACCAGCCTGATGCAGGCATGGAAAAATCAACAACTTCAGGTTGGAACATTTTAATCAAAGGTAAAAACGATCGTTCAATTACTTTGCCAATAAAAGCATCCTCCAAAATTGGTTTTCCAACAATTGTTGTAAGATAGACTGGCTTTTCGCGTCGCATTATTCCTGTTAATGTAAAAGTAGGATATGGTTCTGGAGGAGTATAATATCCAGTATGATCTCCAAACGGACCTTCCATTCTAATGTCCGAGGGATCAACAAATCCTTCTAACACAAGCTCTGCATTTGCAGGAACCTCAAGGTCAACTGTTTTGCATTTTACTGTTTTGATTCCAGTCTTTCTTACTATTCCTGCGAAAAGATACTTGTCAAGTCCTTCTGGAACCGGAGCAATTGCAGAAAATACTGTTGCAGGATCTCCACCGATTACAACAGCTACCTCTATTTTGTCTCCCATGTCCTTTTTTATGTCGTAGTGTTGTGCACCACGTTTGTGTTTTTGCCAATGCATGAGAGCATGAGTCTTGTCAAGGATCTGCATTCTGTATACACCTAGGTTTCGTATTTCAGTTTCCGGATGTCTTGTTGCAACAAGACCCAAAGTAATGAACCGTCCAGCATCTTTGTGCCATGTTTTTAGAATTGGAATCTTCTCAAAGGAAGGCGAGTCTTCAAAAATTTCGGTGACAGGTCCACTTTTTTGTAATTTAGGAACGATGTCTGTCATCTTTGAAAGCTCTGGCAATTTTCTAATCTTTTCAAAAATATTGGAGGGAATATCCATCTTTGTCATGTCCACAATTCTTTGGCCTATTTGAGTAAAATCATCAGTCTCTAAACCAAGCTCAAGTCTTTTTATGGAACCAAAAGCATTTCCTAATACTGGCATGTTATGGTTTTTTACATTTTCAAAAAGAATTGCAGGTCCATTTGAATACATTACTCTTCGTAAAACTTCAGCAATTTCTAAATCAGAATCAACTTGAGTCTTGACTCGTCGTAATTCTCCGGCTCTTTCGAGTTTTTCTATAAACTCGCCAAGATCTTCAATTGGCACAATTTTACTGAATTTGCATCTAGTATAAGCTTAACTGGATTTGTATTATCCAAAGTAAATAGGAAAAAGTTTTAACAAAAGGACTTTAATTAGACTCGACAAGAATTCCTAACAGTGAGTCAGCAAAAATGTGCTGTCTGTAACGGACAGGGAAAGATCGCACTTTTAGAAACCCAGTGCCCCTTCTGTAATGGTACTGGTGAATACACAAAGTCAGCTGAAAGTTATCTAAAATCACACATTTGTCAATGCGTTTTCTTGGATAGAATAACATGTCCACTATGTGGGAAAAAATGTCATCATGATACACCAAACAAACCAAAAATTTTGCTTGGTCCAGTTTAACTTATTGGGGGCAACTCGCTTTTTTTATCGTGGCCACCAGAACCAAACTTGCAGTAAAAGCACTGGTCTGATTGCATGTATTTTAAAAGCTCGATCTGTATCGCACCAATTTTTAGTGCTATCTTTGTAAGGACTCTATATTTGAAAGGCATTCCAGGAATTACTTCTTCAAGGTATACTCTGTAGTGATCTGGGCAGAATTTCAAAGTAAGGCGACTTGGTTCTTTGCTTGTTTGGTTTATGGTCTTTGCTATGTTTATCTGCTCCCTGATGTACTCGTGCTTTGGACAGGGGCAGTTTCTTCCCCCAGGATGCTTGTATGCTGGAGTATTTTTCCAGTCAAATCCTGGGTATTCTCGTTCAAAATCGTCCAATGAGGTAACTTGACTCGACGTTCTTATAAAACTTCTATAGGATAAGCCCGATTACTCTGATGCTGATCAAAATCTAAATAAACTCCAACCTCCTGACAAAATAACACATGTCTACTGCTAAACCCGCTAAAAAACCACGAGCCACTAAAAGTAAAGCTGATCTTGAAGCAAAGATTGCTGAACTCGAGGCAAAGCTTAATGCCCTAGCCACACAATCAGCGAAACCAGCTGAAACAAAGCCAACCCCACCACCAGCACCAAAACCGCAAGTTGAACAAAGACCACCACCTCCACCAGCACCAAAACCTCAAGTTGAACAAAGACCACCACCTCCACCGCCACAAGGCAAACCAACTCTTCCAGCACCAACGGAAAGTGCACAAACTTCAAAACCTACTCAAGAAGTTGCACCAGCCTATTCTACTCTAAGCTCAACTGGATATACTGGTAATCGATATTATGCTACACGTCAAAGACTGGCTTACCATCCAGCTGATAAACAATTTACAGGACAAGTTACGGTTCAAGTTTCTCGTCCTGCACCATCACCTGCTCCAGAGCCTGAACCACGAAGAGCAGAACCAGAACCACAAAAGCGCAAGGAAGAACCAAGAAGAATAGAACCACCTGCACCTACTGTAAAGTACACAGGTGCAAATTATTACAAAACAAGACAAAGACTAGCATATCATCCGCCTGACAAACAATTTATTGAAACGGTTGCAATAAAATTTGAAGATGCACCAACAGCAGCTAAAGTAGAAGCTGCAAGCTCGCAATCATCATCGACACAAAAAAGATCAAGAGCTGAAGAATTGGCAGCATATGAAAAAGCATATCTTGAAAGGGTTCAACAACAAAGAGCTGAAGCTGAAAAACCCGCACCTGCTCCAGCTAAGACAAAACCACATGGCACGATGCCAGCTGGTTGGAAACCCTCTTAAAATAATTTTTTAATTTTTAAAAACTTCTAGGACTTCTTGTGCATGTCCTGCAGGTTTTACTTTTTCAAAAACTTTGATTATCTTTCCTTTCTCGTCTACTAGGAAGGTAGTTCTGTTTACTCCCATGTATTCGCGACCCATGAATTGTTTTTTTCCCCACACTCCAAACTTTTTTGCTATCTCAGTTTCGGTATCAGCAAGTAAGATAAAGGGAACTTCCATTTTTTCTCCAAACTTTTTATGTGACTCTACATCGTCTGGACTAATCCCAATTATCTCAATCCCCGCGCTTTTGAACTTCTTATAATCATGTGCAAACTCGGCTGCCTCTGTAGTACAGCCTGGAGTAAAGTCCTTTGGGTAAAAATATACTACGTATTTTTTGCCTTTGAGATCCGATTTTTTAACAATATTTCCTTTGGCATCCTTTAAACTAAAATCAGGCACGGTATCTCCAACGGAAAGCATGGATTATGCATCCCTGCCTCCCTACTTATTTTTTCCTTGATATTTTCAAAAACTATTCGAATGTTTTATATTGTATATTCATAGGTCAGAGTGATTAATGGCTAATCCACGTGCCTGGCTTGCAGAAGCGATAGGAACATACTGTCTTGTCTTCTTTGGCCCTTTGGCAATTGCTCTGTCATTAGGAAGTTTTAGCAAAACCTCCATTTTAGATATTCAAGATCTTATCGTGATTTCTCTTGCACATGGTGCTGCTATTGGATTGATGGTTTATACATTTGGGCATGTTTCTGGCGGTCACTTTAATCCTGCTGTTACCATATCTATGTTAGTAACTAAAAGAATAAGCGTTAAAGAGGCCATCCCTTATATTGCATCTCAAATAATTGGTGCAATTGTTGCAGCTGCCTCACTTAAAGCAATAATTCCTGATATTGGAGGTAAAGTAAATTTTGGTACTCAGCCTGGACCAAGTGATCTTTTAAACCAAAGCATTGCATCCGGGTTTGCAGTAGAAGCAATTTTGACATTCTTCTTGGTTACGGTGATTTTCATGACGGCAGTTCATAAAAAAGCACCAGCAGGAATGTATGGTCTGGCAATTGGTGGGATGATCTTCTTGATTCATTTGGTTGGTGTCCCATTGACTGGTGCAAGCGTGAACCCCGCAAGAACACTTGGACCTGCAATCATATCTGGATATTGGACCAACCATTTGATGTATTGGATAGGACCAATAGTTGGCGCAGTCATTGCAGGACTTGTAATGAACTATATTTTTGTCAAAAAAGAAGAACAGCAAGCATAGACTTTTTGTTTTCAAAATATTTCTGAAATGTATTATAACGGGCAGACTTGACTCACTATTGGACCCGTTGCACAGCTTGGATAGTGCGGACGCTTGCGGAGCGTCAGGTCGTGGGTTCGAATCCCCCCGGGCCCGTTGAAATTTATTTTTAAGATATTACTTGCTAAAATTATTCATATTGGTTAGGTGTCTTGTTTTATTACATTCGTTGATCTGAAATTACATCTTGTACAGTTTCATTGATTACTGCTTCTGCAATATCACTTGAGTATTCTGCAGTTCTCCGAATGTCTTCTAATACGAATTTTATCACACTT
>DATIFN010000028.1:0-2682 GCA_035455245.1 Nitrosopumilaceae archaeon
CAAAAAGAAAAAGGCGTTATTTGATACCACTACAAGGACCATAGAAAGTATGAACATGTTGAAAAGGAATCCCAATGCAGATGTTCTTTTTTTGACCTCGTATTCCTTTGAATAACCTATCGAGTACAATGATACAGCAAATGAAACTATCCCAATAATCAACAGGAAAAATGAAGCTATGCCATCAACTAGGATCTCAAAATTAACAAAAGGAATTGTATTTGGAATTGTCCAGGTAAATGGTTCACCCATTATGGTGTAAACAGAAAAAATGATTGTAAAAATTGAACCAATCATTGTGGGAACAAAGATCATTGGTCGTGCCAGTCTGACGTTTCTTGAAAATAATCCAAACAGTGCTCCGCCTAGCAAAAATATGATTGTTATCTGAAACAAAACAAGACTGGTAATCATTATTGTCAGCCAGTGCAGTCCTTGACTTTATCAAAACAATTTTTCATAGATTGGGTCTATGACGCCAAATCCATGAGTTGTGCATTTAATTGTTTACGAAAAAATATATGTGTATATGTATGTGTATATGTGTATGCAAGATTATAACAATGCAGTTCAGTTGCTTGCTCAAAAGCCAGAATACCTAAAGACTCTTCAGCTGGCCGTGCAAAAAGAAGAGGAGAACGTATCCAACAAGCAGTATCAGGGATGGCAATGGTTTGATGTGGAGACTCATCCCGCAAAACTCATGAGACTTGTTACAAGCAGCATTGCCAAGGTGAACTTCAAATCTAGCAGTTCCACATGCTATCTTCTTAAGAATAGAGAGTCTATCAAACGTGCTATCAAGCGCTCATAAGTCATGTCATACATCAAAAGCTATCTTGTAATATCTGCCCTGCTAATTTCAACTTCAAGGATGATACAATCGATTTTGGAGGAGTGTCTTTCTTGACAAACGAGGCATCTGCCATAATATTTTTCCTCGCAGGTCTTGCAATTTCAACAATTATTATTTTTGTAGTTACAAAACTATTTGGTGAAAAGAAAGGGATAGGACGGGCTTTTGGAACTGCAATCGCTGGCGCAATTGTTTATTCTATTGTTTACTATCTACTTGGGAATGGATTGTGGGCTGCAATTGTAGGTGGAATAGGTTGGCTAATCGCATTAGGGACATTGTACAAGATGGGCTGGATCAAGTCTTTTGTTGTTGCTATAATAGTTTGGATCGTTGCAACTATAGTTGGGTTTGTGCTTCCAACATTACCTGGGCCGATTTAGAAAAACTTTCCTAAAAATTTTTTTAATCTGAAATTATGATTGTAAGCAAAATCAGGGAATTATTGCAACTAGCCGCAAGGGTGCGCCACTTCCCCCTTTAATCTTCATTGGTAGTGCGATTATTACAGCACCACTAGCAGGCACTTTATCTAAATTTGCAATATTTTCAAAAAAAGGGATATCCCTTGCACAAAGAATGCGATGAGTCTCAAAAAACTCTGATCTTCCATAATCTATACTTTGAGTGTCTAACCCAATCGCATTTATTTTTCGATTCTCAACTAACCATTTTGTAGCCTCAGGATGTATTCCAGGAAAGTGTAAATCAGCTAATGCCTCCTTTCCTTTCTTATCTGTTCCAAGATATTTTTCCCTGTCTGGCCAGTATCTTCCATAACCAGTGTATAATAAAACAATGACTCCATCTGGGATTTTGCCATAAGATGACTCCCAGTTTGAAAAATCTTGAATTGATATTTGATAATCAGGATTTGTCAGGGCCTGTTTGGATACATCAATTACAATTGCAGGTCCAATAAGGTTATCCAAGGGAATCTGATCAACTGTTTTTCCATCCTTTGCAAAATGAATCGGAGCATCCATGTGGGTTCCACCATGTTCTGGTGCAGAAAATTTTTTTGCAGAATAATAATATCCTTTTTCTGTAATCCCGCTAAATCCATCATCAAGTTTAAACCCATCTTCAGTAGGCCAATAGATTGTTTCTTCAGAATAATCGTGTGTAAGATCTACTATGTTCTCTTTGGAAAATGAAAATTTGTTTTTCGTATAATTGATTATGTATAAAAGAATATAAACAAATTTTTACAATCTCGGATCCAGATCTATTTGAATCCAAGAATAATTCAGAACACTTTGGATTAAACCATTGATTCTAGGTAGACCTTAAACCTATGAATCTAGTGAAACCAGAGATCATTCTAAATGATGATTGGTTTTTTTCAAGTCAAAATAATAATTCTTAATTCCTAGTCTGAGCTAGGAAACTCACGAAATCACTAATAATTATAGCCATAGCTGTTGGAATTTCAGTAGTTGCGCTAGCAGCTGTTTTGGTTGGATACCAAACCTATCAACAGGCCCTAGAAGAAGAAAAAAAAGAGACAGATCAAGCGGTTACCGAACAGGAGCAACCACAAGAAAAAGAGCAAAGTGAAGCAAATCAAACCATAATTGATTTGCAAAAAGAAGCTGAATCAAAACCCGAGCCCCCTCAAGAAATACAAATAACTGAATCAAATCCAGAGAAAATTCAAAAAATGAAAACAGGAATGCCTAGCTTCTTTGACTGTACTGGAAACGCTGGATGTTTTACTGAACATGTTACAAGAATAGTCGATGGTGATACAATCTATACAGGAAATTATAAAATTCGTCTATCACTAACAAACACTCCTGAATTAAACCAGACAGGATACCTTC
>DATIFN010000029.1:0-25278 GCA_035455245.1 Nitrosopumilaceae archaeon
TGTGAAGAAACCGCTTTTTGTGAGCATTTTTTCAGCTGCCGTTTTGTTATCTGCAAATTGTGCATTCGGATTGACTGCAAGTGAGTTTGTTGCGAAATACGACAATCAATTTTCTGAAGGAAAGTGGGTCATGGTTTTAGTCAAGTTAAGTGGTGAACCTCAAAGGAATGATCCGGTTTCAAGAGCAAAGGAAATTCGATATTTACAGACGGCCGTTCTAAAATTTATTCACTTTGCAGGGGCAAGAAATGTGGTTTCCGATACTCAGGAAAATCAATTTACTGCAAAAATGACTACCTCGTTGGTTGACAAAATCTCGGAAAGAAGTGACGTGGTTTCTATTACTATACTCGATCATAAAGAAACAAATTCCTGTGATACATTTTCAAAAGGTGCAAACCTTTCAGGATGCTATCTTTATGGTGTTAACTTGGAAAATGCAGATTTGAGAAATGTTGATTTTACAAATGCCAACCTAAAAGCAGCTAATCTTTCCGGGGCAAATCTTTCCGGAGCCAATTTGCAACGGGTTTTTCTTAGAGATTCTATTTTAAATGGAGCAAATCTTTCTAATGCAAACCTTTCCTTTGCAAAATTAATTAATGCTGAAATGAAAAATGCAGACCTAACAAACGTTAACTTTTACAAAGCGGTTCTTTATCGTTCTGATCTTACTGCGTCTGATCTAATCAATGTAGACCTGAGATATGCAACACTTACTTCTACAAATCTTTCTTTTACAAATCTTAGCGGAGCAAATCTTGGAGAGTCCGGAACCTGGCTTACAAATTTAAATCATTGCAGAAATCATAAAATTTGTGAAAGAATAAGTAAATGAGTATTCATTTAGTTGATGTTTTTTTGTGTCGAGAGTATAACTCATCTATAGGAAATCTCTAAGGTTTACAATTTTACAGCAATAAAGTAACAACAAGTTTATTGTTAATCCTTTACAATTATGGTAATACTTGAAATGAAATATCAAGGTACGATTGTTGGACAAAATTAAATTTTTCATTACTAAACTCAAATTTGAAACTCATCATTGATAATATTCCATAAGCTTTAATCTTCCCCCATTATTTTGTTGAATCATGTCTGTTAGCCTAGGAAAATCTCCAACTTGGTTACGAATTGCTCAGATTGTACTTGGAGCAATTGCTATTGCCCTATCTGGAATGGTTTTGGCTAACCCTGGTGTCACCACTCTTTTCTATGTAACATTACTTGCAATATCTTTGATATTGATAGGATTTTCAAAAATTATCGAAGGCGCTTTAGCTAAACAATTGCCCAAAAGCCCTCGCATAATTAGTATCATAATAGGAATTATTTCTATTGCTGGTGGATTCTTTTCATTAGTAAATCCAGTAGCAGCACTATTGACACTGATACTGATAATTGCCGTATTCATTTTAATTCATGGAGCTGGTCTAATGGCAAAAGGAATTGCATCAAAGTATGAAAGTAGAGGTTCACGTATTGCAAATATCATCATAGGAGGGATTGTGATTGCCTTGTCAGCTATTTTGTATGTCTATCCGGGTTTGACTATTGTTTTTATGGTGATGCTTGTTTCAATAGGCCTGCTCTTAAATGGAATTGGAAGCATTATATCTGGCATTACCGGACATCGCCGAATCACCACTAATGTTTAATTGATGTTTTTTGAGATTCAACACATTGGACAAGATAAGAATTTAGTATGAAAAAGCGATCAACTTTTTTTAATTTTAACTTCGATGCAAATTAGATTTTGAAGTTTACGGTTAATGTAGTTGATTCATCGAGAACGGTAGCTGTATAATTTCCTGATTTTACTTCAGAGATATCCCAAGGAACAAAAAATGTTCCACGGTCTGTAGATTTTGTGGTTATTTTGCTTTCAAAATCACTTCCTTGTATCCTGATTATAATATTGTGGAATCCTCGTACTCCATTGCCACAAAAAATTAGATAATTAACTCCATATTTCTCGAATTTTGTTGTGGTGATTTGGTTTGTCTTTTCTTCACATAAAGAAGAATTTAGAACCTTTACGTTGGTTTTTCCTTTCAATTCAACACTAATAATTATATGAGTTTTTTTTCCACCGTGAGATGCAAAGGACGAGCTAGGAATCAGAAGTAAAAATATCAAAGTTAAGGCAAGAAAGATTTTTTGGTTTGTCATCATTTATTTTTGAAGGAATAATCGTGCATTTAAGCCAAGTCGGAAGTAGAAAATCGATCTTTCTTTAGTTTCAATTATACAAAACCAATTCTGACTGTTAACAATTCAGGGAGTGGTTAATTTTATCCCTTGGCAAACAAAGGTAGTACGTTCCCGAATTTCTGCCATTTCATCGTTATTAGAAAACTGATACAAGTTTCTAACATCTTGAAGATATGTTCCATAACCTGTTAAATCACATTTTGAGAATTTCCATGTTTGTATAATTCTCCCATCACTTGATATAACATCGATATTTACATCAAATGGCGATATTGCATTGCTCTTTGTCATCCAACGGTCAACTCCTATGTAAAATTCTTTTTTATCAATGCTAGGGATTGATTCTAAGAAAAATTCTGGATTATCAGAAAATTTGTAAACTGGAAATGAACTTCTTTGTTCATCAATAGTAGAACTTGTTATTTGAAATTTGGAAAAAGTTGTAAATGTGATAGGTTTACTAATCAAACCATTTGAAAAATGAACTACAAATGAATGTGCTATTTTGTTATCGGAATTGGTTGAAGCGGCTGTAACTTCGGTAATAGGGATTACGAGTATTCCTTGATTTACAAGATATTGAAGAGATGAAAGATAATCTGATTCTGTGATTTGTCCTTCCGCCCACCACTTGGCATTATTTTTTATCCAAGACGGGACTGAGGCACCATCAACAAAAATTACAAACGAGGTTCCAATAACAAGGAGTATGAACACCAAAAATATTTTCCGAGGAACGTTTACTTTCAATCAATATGAGTAGATTTTCTATTATAGAAAAATCTTTTCCAAGTACGGTGGCAATCTAAAAAATTTTTCTCAATCAAGCCTCCGTTGATGTCTTTAAAGTCATGGTTTAGAAATGATCTCACAGACCGTGATGGGATATTATTTTCCATAAGCTACGTATAGTTCTCTGGCCGCTTTTGCTAGATAAAAAGCTCCAATCCCAAAAAGGGAATATGTTATGATTACATCCCAAATGGTTAACAAGACAATGTCTCTTTCATCGATTATCTCAAGAAAATCAAAAGTAAACAGGAGTATAGTACAAATAAGAAACATAAAGAAGGCTTTGATGAAAAATTTTCTTGCTCTATGAACGTGATCTGAATCAATGGCGTTAGCATTTTTTCCCAAGTTTAGTAGAAATGATGCACCGGCGAGTGAAAGGCCAGTTAAAGTTGATGTAATTGTTGGACCAAGCATATCATCAAATTTAGGAATTTTGTCTGTAGGATCCTTTTTGTTCGTAGTATTAACAATATCACTTTGTGCAGAGACATAATAAATTGATGAAACTGCCAAAACTAGAACCATTACAAAAAGAATTGATCTAGTGAACAAATTCAATCTTTTTCAATACCCGCGGAACTAACATAAGGATTACTGCGTGTGAAAAAATCATGGCATTATGAATTTCTCCTGGTGCTTTTTTCAAGTTTTTTTGTTACATTGAGATTGAACTCTTTCCGCAAAAGTGATTTTGGACTATTGTTTGCAAACACATCCAATGTTATTTTAAAGGTCATTTTATTCAGAGTAATGTTGTATGGAGTTATTGTTATTTTATGGTCGCCAGTATTTCTATTAGGAAAATCCAGAGAAGGAAGTTGAAGAGATGGTTTGTCAATTTTCAGGTATTGATTGTTTAGATCATCAGTCTTTGTAGTTACCAAAATATTATCAAATTTTTTTTCACGGTTTTTTAGATTAAGTGTAATTGTAGTAAATTTGTCTGAAGTAATTTTTGAGTTTGACAGCTTTAATTTCTCAAATGCCAAACCCTTTCGAGTAAATAATCCCAAAATTCAGGCCACAATTAAGAGTAAAAATTCTGAGTATAAAAAATGATGGTTCAGTTACAATTTCTATTTTTTTGCAATTGGAGAATTAAGATCGTTTGAAGTTCTACGATTTTTGGTCACTATAAAATAAATCAGCTTCAGAATGCCTTCTAAAAGACCAATGAATCCAATAAAAATTGTTAATTCAAGCATTATTAACGGAAATTTTTCTGCTTTGCTAATAATTGTTTGAAGATCTAAGACAGGATTGAAAAGAAGAGTGAAAAGTAAATTGAATGGCAAGAATTTCATGATGTCTTCAGCTAGTTTTTCGTTCCAGTGTGCTGCTATTCTTGTAGCAGTGATAATTCCAACCATAATAAGTGTCAGAGCATCAAATCCAAGCGAAGTGTTTAGGGCATACATGAAGAAAAAACAGATTACTATCCAACCATAAAGTATTATAGGAAAAAACACCACATAATTTGCAACGTAAGAAATTCTTTTTCTTCTTAATGAAACCTGTTTTCCTTCATCTGAATATTTTTGTTTTATAACAAAAACTTCACGTGTGCTCAGAATTTTAGCCGTTTTCCAAATAAAATAGCTAAATGCTAAAATTCCTAAAGCTATAGGTATTACATCCCTGAATTTTATTCCCTTTTC
The DNA here is from genome assembly GCA_035455245.1 of Nitrosopumilaceae archaeon. Taxonomy (GTDB): domain Archaea; phylum Thermoproteota; class Nitrososphaeria; order Nitrososphaerales; family Nitrosopumilaceae; genus UBA8516. The sequence goes on from DATIFN010000029.1 coordinate 4,668, forward strand.
ATAATAAGAAATAACCTGTTCGATGGGATTTTCCTGCGAAGTTTGGTTAAGACCGTTTGATGGTTTGTCTTCCATACCATTTTGTTGACCATATGCGACCAGAAAGTTTGATGCAGTAAAAAGGCTCAAAATAAGCCATATAGTGATTTTTTTCATATTACTCCTGTTCCTTATAGTTTAAAACATGAAAATTTTCATCTATCAATCCACAAGCAGCAATACAACCAAGAGGTATGAGAATCATTTTCTTTTGAAATACAAATCCACTTCTTGCATCACGACAAAACGTAAGTAGCCAACCATGACCAGAACCATAATTACTCCGCACAGCATCTCGTCCCGTTTGTCCCCCTCTAAAAGATCGATTCTCCTAAAAACCTCGATTTTACTTCCCTCTTTCTTACTCAATTGTTGCTTGTTTGAATTATTAGTATTAAAGATTATTTTGATTTCGGTTTAGAATTGCACATCTAGAGAATTTCTATTTTTTACGAGTATCATGAATAGTTAAATCAGTAATCAATCATCAAGATCTTTTAACCGATTTATGGTTGATTGAATCCATGATAAAGTCCATTCCAGTTGTGAACATATTAATTGATAATAAAATACTTATCATTGTTATTGACAAATTTTGATATTCCAATAACAATCCGGTTAGAGTTACAATAATGGAAGCCCCTATTATGATCTTTGGGATTCTAGTAACTTGTGGCTTGCCACTTTGAGTAATACCTGTAGCAATAAATCCAATACTCTGAACGATGAGAAATAAAGAAATAAACAAAGTCAATTGTGTGGATGTGTCAGGAATGTATACCTTAAGGAAAATTCCAACAACGATGGCAATAATTCCTATACTTATCTCGATTGTCCTTGTAAGTTTGGAATCATCTTTACCTAAAATTCCTTTAAGTATGTTAACACTTCCAATCACTAACACAGCTATACCTGGATAGGTAACGGCCAATGGTGATGTGTTAGAAATATTGAGAAAACGATATCCAGAGAACCCAAGGAGAAATCCTCCTATGATAAATTTTAAAGTTCTTGTTCTCTTAGATTTTTGAATATCCATTGTCACTTCATACACCAAGTGTTAAGGTATATGATCACTATCATAAATTCCTCAAATGATAACTTTGTATAAACTTTTATCATTGGAAAATTCTAATTTAGCATGTCCTCAATTCCTCCTGAAGAAAAAACCTTTTTCCTACAAGAAGGATGTTTTGTGGTTGGAATCAGAAATTTGGACTTGGGGTTTGCTGACAGCTCAAAAAAAAATGAAAATGCAATCTTTCGAAAGGTCATTGATTTTTCTTCTGTGACAATAAAAGGTCTAATCCAAGATAATTACGAAGAAGGGGCGGATTACCTCAAGGCTCCTTTTAGCCACCAAGACCTTTTGCCAATACAACTTGATAAAAAGAAAAAAAGTGGAAAAGGTAGTCATGATTGACAAAATAATGTTGAATGAACATTTAATGGAGATACTAGTAGCTGTATTGTTGGCATTGATAGTTGCCGCTACCGCCTGGAGTGCCTACCAAGCCACTTTATGGGGCGGTATTCAGACCTTTCTATTAGCTGATCATAACAGGGCAAGTCGACAAGCCGCCGCATTAACTCTCCAACAAAACCAGTATACTACCGTCGATGTTATGACCTTCACCGAATATGTTAATGCTCTTCACAACGGTGATCAGAACCTTGCAAAATTTTATTTTGAAAGATTTCGTCCTGAATTCAAAGTTGCGGTTCAAGCATGGTTAGAGACAAACCCTTTGGAGAATCCTAATGCACCACCTCATCCATTTGTCATGGTTGAATACAAGAAAATATTCTTAGAAGAAGCAGAGAAGAAGGCTGATTTGGCAGAGTCAAAGCTCGAAGAGGCAGAACAAGCCAACCACAATGCGGACAATTATACTCTTTTAACCGTAGTTTATGCCTCAATAATGATTATCGGGAGCGTAACGACCAAATTTTCTCATAAACAATTAAACTTTATCTGTCTTGTAATTGGAATGGCCGCGTTTGCTGTTACTTCAGTATCTATGCTTTTAATAATGCCAATTGCCATGAAATAGATTTTTTCTTTCAGTCTACTCATTCTTCATTTCAGAGATAACAGAATGCACGCCCTCTTTGTATGAAGGATAAACAAATTCGCATAGTTTTGAAATTTTTCCATTTGATGTCTTTACAGATGTTGTGAGTAATTTTACAAAATCTCCACCCATTACTACTTTTGCCAAAAGTGCTGGAACTGTACCGGGATGTTTTAGCCCAAGCTCATCACAAACAAAATTCACATAGTCTTTGAAAATCACTGGATTTGAATCTGTTACTACAAATGATTGGTTTGTGGCATTTTTTTCTATCATAGCAACTAGTGCCGATACGACATCGTCTACATAGATAAAACTCCGATAATAATCTCCATTTCCAGGGAGTTTAAAACTTCCATTTTTTAATCTGTCAATCAAAATTGATTTGAACCAACCACCGTTTCCATAAACATCTCCAAGATATGCAACACTAAACTCTATTGCGTGTTCTTTACATCTTGATTCGAGAAACTTTTGTGCTTCAAGCCTTGTTTTTGCATAGTCTGTATGTGGTTGCAGTGGAGAATTTTCATCGACTAGGTTGTTTCCTGGATCGCCAAAAGCTCCGAGGCCTGTCACATATACAAGGAACTTTGTTTTTTCTTTTATTAGAGTAAATAAATTTACAGAACCATCATAGTTTACTGTTCTTGCTTTTTTCTTATCCTTTTCACCTGGCCACACTGCAGCTAGATGATACACTACATCATACTTCTCATCAGGAAGTATAAAATCGGGATAGGTAAGATCCCCTTGTACTATTTTGACTGCAGGATTCGAAATACTTCCAGAACGGACAAGACATGTTACTAAAACACCTCTATCAACAAGTTTCGTGACAAGCTTGGAGCCAATAAAGCCGGTTGCACCAGTAACCAACGCTTTCAATATTTCAAAATTAGATTAGTTGCTTAAAGGTTTAACCTGAGGTAAAAACCCCATCAACCAAAAATTAAATCCATCATGAAATATGTCTTTGTGTAATGTATTCTTGTCCTAAATGCAAATCAAGAATGGAAATGCAAAAAACTTTCAATCAAAAAATAATGTTTGAATGTTCTAAATGCGGATTGGAGGACATTGTTGATTATAAAAAAAACCCAGATGAGGCATTTCTTGACTTTTTAACTAGATTCGACGATGGTAAGGTCCTAACCAAAAAAAAAATGCAGAGTGCACTTGAGCAGGAAGGAATAGTGCAAAGTGAAGAGGAGATAAAAAAAATGATAGGAGATGCCAAACTTGATGATCTGACAAATTCGATTTTGTTTTCAAGAAAACATTATGTTTCTTTTTTTAAAACACTCTCCGAACCAGAGCCAAAAATGGGCAGTAAGGTAATGGAAGTTGGGTTGGACGAAAATATTACAAGAGTTTTAGAAGAAAAAGGAATTGAACAGTTTTACAAATTCCAAGAAGAAGCCATAATGGAAATAATGCGTGGAAACAATGTAATCATTACTGCCCCAACCGCCTCAGGTAAAACAGAATCTTTTGTTGTTCCCATAATTCAAAAAATTCTTGATGAAAAAAATTCCAAAGGCAGGATCTTGGCACTTTTTGTCTATCCTACTAAGTCTCTCTCAAAGGATCAGTTACCAAAGATAAAAGAAATCGCGGACAAACTCGGAATAGGTGTAGCTGTTTTTGATGGAGATGTAAAAACATCCGATAGACAAAAAATATTTGAAAATCCTCCCCAGATATTGATCACAAATTTTGATGTGCTGCACTATCATATGTGGCATAGAAGCAAATTCGCCACTTTACTAAACACAATAAAATTTCTTGTTGTTGATGAGGCCCATGTCTATTCTGGAATATTTGGATCAAATGTGCATTACATCATCAAGAGAATAAAAAGAATATGTCAAAAGTTACAGATTATCGCATCTTCTGCAACACTTGACAATGCATTACCTTTTTGTGAACAGCTCTTTGGCGTACAAATGAAATTAGTTTCAGGTTCTGGAAAAAAAGGGAAGACAGATTTTAGTATGCTCTTCCCATCACTTAGAACCCAGCGGGCTTTAATGGTAGAAATTGTAAAAAGCCTTACATCAAAAAAACACAAGACTCTTGTTTTTAGCAACTCGCATCTTAATTCAGAGCTTTTGGCAATGCAGGCAAGAAGACAAAAAGTGGACATTAAGGTTCACAGAGCTGGCCTCATGGCAAATTACAGAAAATCCGTGGAAAACGCCTTCAAAAACGATACATTAATGGCAATTTCTGCAACACCAACGCTTGAACTTGGCATTGACGTAGGCGATGTGGACGGAGTGATTTCCTCAACAATTCCTGTAAACAGACTAGTTCAACGAATAGGAAGGGCAGCAAGAAAAGGTCAGAATGGATATGCCTTTTTGGTACTTGGAAACGATCCCATCTCACAATATTACAAAAACCATCCGAATGACTACTTTGAGGATATAGAAAAGATCTACATTGATCCAAAGAATCCCTTTGTAGAAGAATTTCAGGTTATTGCAATGGCAGCTGATAAGCCAATTGTAAAACATGAGTTAAAAGAACATTTGGAAATAATTCAAAAACATGTGACTGCGGGAAACCTTGTCTTAATTGAAAATCGATACGTGCCAAATTATTCACAGGTCGAATCTTTGTTAAATGACTACAGCATCAGAGGAATCGGGAAATCCATTGACATTTTCTTAAATGAAAAAAAAGTTGGTGAAAGAGTTCTCCCAATTGCTCTTGAGGAATTGCATGAATCAGCAGTTTATTTTCTCGCAGGAACTCGTTATAAAGTAAAGGAACTTGGGTATCCTAAAAAAATGTACGCCAGATTAGAATTTCTCCCAAGAGATTATCCATATTATACTAAAGCACTTACAGAAGAATGGCCAACAGTTGAAACAGTTTTTGAAACAAGAAGAGCAAATGGGATAGGAGTGGCGTTTTGTAAATTACACATTCAAAAACGTGTACATGGTTATGTAAACATCGAACTTGGTTATGAAGTAACGCAGGGACAAAAAGTGCTTTTAGATAGACCCCTTGATTATGATTTTGTCACAAAGGGAATTGTTTTCAAAGCTCCAAGACCTATCAATGAAATCAGGAAGGCAGAAAACGAAGAATATGTTGAAGCAAGTGCATATCATGCAACAGAACATGTGGTAATAGAAGGGAGCAACATGATAACTGGCGGTGTCTCACAAGACTTGGGAGGAATTTCTCTTGGAACATCTGGCCTCATCTTTGTTTATGATTCTGCAATAGGAGGAAGTGGAGCAAGCAAGGCACTATATGACAGACTAGAAAAAGCCTTTGAGCGCAGTCTTCACATTGTAAAGGAATGTCCTTGTAAGAACGAGGCAGGATGCCCTCGATGTACATTTTCCTACAGATGTGGCAACAACAACGAATATCTTCACAAGCTTGCTTCTGAGGAAATTTTACAGAGAATAAATGATGGTGAAATAACGGAGGTTTCGGAACCTGTAGAGGGTGATAAACCACTGGTTTAATGATAAAAAAAGAATTCCAACAATACAAATTATTAATACCGCTTTCAGATCTCAATCATGGAAAAGGTTGCATTAGTAACGGGCAGTTCAAGCGGCATAGGTTTTGAAACCGCATTAGCTTTGGCGCGAGAGGGCTATACCACATATGCATCAATGCGAGATACAAAAAAAGGCAAGAATATAGGAGAAATAGCAAAAAAAGAAGATTTGAAATTAGAAGTAATTGAAATTGATGTAGATAAAGAAGCAACTGTTAACACTGCAATAAACAAAATAATGAAAGATAGAAACAGGATAGATGTTTTAGTAAATAATGCAGGGTATGGTCTCTTTGGTTGCTTGGAGGACCTTTCAATGGATGATCTTAAAGCACAGTTTGAAACAAACTTTTTTGGAGTAGTAAGGACACTGCAGGCAGTCATTCCAATAATGCGTAAACAAAAATCCGGAATAATTGTAAACATTAGTTCGATTGCGGGCAGAATTGGGTTTCCTGTTTCTCCAGCTTATATTAGCTCAAAGTTTGCTCTTGAAGGACTAAGTGAATCGATGCGATACGAACTTTCTCCCTTTGGAATCAACACAATAATCATAGAACCTGGAGTCATAAAGACAAATTTCTTTTCAACAATGAAAAAATCGATGAAACCAGACTCTGCCTACAAGGACATAACAAACAAGGTTATCATGGGCATATCCATGATGGCTGAGATGGGAACTCCCCCACAGGAGGTTGCAAAGACCATAATCAAAGCAATCAAATCTGAAAATCCACTTCCAAGGTATACGGTAGGAAATGATGCTGCCTTGTTCTTGGAGGCAAGGAAATCAAAAACCGATTTAGAGTTTGAAAATTATATTAAAAAAGAGCTTTTTTAGCTCTTAACCTACCAACCCCTAATTTCTCACTAAAACCATTAACCAATCACTTTTTGGATTAACTCAAATTGTCTCTCATGGACCCAAAAGTGCAGGCATGTGGTTAGATTGATATACATGCACGGTCAATTTTTATCAAAGTCAACAGATTTAGGCACACTAATTTGGTGATATTTCAAAATGAAATGGAAAACTTTGCAACATAATGGTATAGCTTTTCCCCCAGCCTTTGAATCAAAGGGGATAACTATCAAGATCAAGGGAGAAAAAATATCGTTGAATTTAGAACAGGAGGAGATGGTTTACCAATGGGCAAAGAAAAAAGATACGCCATATGTTCAGGACAAGGTCTTTTGTAAAAACTTCCTAGAGGATTTCGTAAATGTCCTTCCCGCAAAATACAAAGGAATTTCACTTTCTGATATTGATTTTGCTGAGGCTAACAAGGTAGTAGACAAAGAAAAGGATTCCAAATTAACTTTAGATAAAGAGCAAAAAAAGAATATTGCTGTGCAACGAAAAGAGATCAAAGAAAAAATGAAGGCAAAGTACGGTGTGGCAATAATTGATGGAAAACAAGTCGATGTGGCTAACTGGATGGCAGAACCTCCTGGTCTTTTCATTGGAAGAGGAGATCATCCTCTTAGAGGTAGATGGAAGCCAAGAATCAATCAAAAAGATGTAACTCTAAACCTAGGAAGAGAAGCCCAGGTTCCTGAAGGCAACTGGGGAAAGATAATTCATGAAAAAGATTTCATGTGGCTTGCAAGCTGGGAGGATTATCTTACACAAAAACGCAAGTATGTATGGCTTTCTGATACCTCGGATCTAAAACAGGAGAGAGACCAAATGAAGTATGATAAGGCTACAAAGCTTTCAGAGCACATCGATAAAGTATTGAACCAAGTGATAAAAGAAATGACAGATCGTGATGAGAAAGTAAGAAGAGTTGCCACGGTCTGTTATTTGATTTTTAAAACCGCGATGAGAGTAGGGGACGAAAAAGATCCCGAGGAAGCGGATACGGTAGGTGCAACTACATTAAGAGTAGAACACATTACCTTGAAACCAGATAATATCGAGTTTGATTTTCTTGGAAAAGACAGTGTACGATGGCAAAAAACACTTGTCATAAAAGGCCAGGACAAGACACTTTATGATAACTTGAAAAAGTTTACAGAGAAGAAAAAGCCAGACGAGCAAATATTTCATGACATCACGTCAAGACATGTAAATGAATTTCTTGGGAAGATAGTAAAAGGATTGACTGCCAAAGTCTTTAGAACTTACCTTGCAACATCTGTAGTTACAGACTACCTCAAAAAAATCGATGATTTGCGCACTAAATCAGAAAATCTGAAAATTTATCATGCAAAACTAGCAAATTTAGAAGCTGCCATTACCTGCAATCACAAGAGAACCATTCCCAAAAGCTTTGAAGAGTCACTACAGAAAAAAAGAGATGCCTTGAAAAAACTAAAGGAGACACCACCCAAGACTGAAAAACAAAAAGAAAAACTAAAGCTTCGAGAGGAAAAGATGAAGCTCACAATAGAACTCACCGAGAAAACAAGAGACTATAACTTGGGAACTTCTCTTAGAAACTACATAGATCCAAGAGTTTTCAAAGCATGGACTGACCAAGTTGGATTAGAGTGGGAAAAACTTTACACCTCAGCACTTCAAAAGAAATTCCAGTGGGTTACAAAAACAGATGTCGATTGGAAAAAAATTGCAAACACCCAGTAAGCTACATTTAATTGCATCAAGAAGTTAGGCGTAATTTGTGCCGGGGTAGCTCAGCCTGGCCTAGAGTGCCAGTCTCCTCACAAAAGGGCAATACTCATAATCTGGAGGTCGTGGGTTCGAAACCCACCCCCGGTACTACACCAAAAGTACAAAACCCCTACATGAGTAATCATTCTGTTTGAAGCAAAAGATCAGTTCTGCATCAAAGGAGTCCCTTCACCACTGGGATCATAAAATAAAGCTAGTCAAACAAAAGATGCAGCGGGAATTGTCAAGGAAAAACTGCGAAATCATAGAGAAATACGATGTTGCCATGGTAAACACGAGTATTCAAAAAGCTACTCGACATTTGCATTTGAACAGACTTCTGAGTCTATCAGGCAGGTTGAACAAAGACTGGGAAAAGGCAATGAAAGAAGACATCGATAGGATTGTTTTTGAAATAATGGAGACATACTCTGAAAATGGCCATGATACAGAATACACAAATGATCACAAAAAGACGTAGAAGATTTTTGCATTAAAACTACCTTAAACGGGTCTAAAATTATTCCAAAAAAGTACTGGGTCCTACAAGACCTGAATCACAATAACTAATCTGTTTGCTTTATGGCACCGACTGGCCCATATCTGATATGGATTCATATCTTAATTTTGTTGCAAAGCTGAAGTTAAAACCAGAGTACCGGGATAAACTGATGTACAAGAACTCAAAGGAATTGTTTCACGAAGATATCTGTCCGATTCGGCCTTGTATTTTAATGATCTGAAAAATATTTAATGACTTAATTTTTACGCAATAGATTGTCTTGCATTGTATACATCATATATTTATGAAATATTGACGTAAATATTCCATGGTAGAAATTAAAGTTAGAGTACAGATAGACTCGCCAGTGGAAAAAGTTTGGAATATCATATCAGAAATAGACAATGACAGAACCTTTTGGAAGGGATTGGCATCTATAAGAAATATTTCAAGAGAAGGAAATGAAATCACAGGGGAAGTTACTTTTGGCACCTCCAACAAATGTATGCAAACGGTGACACTTTTTCCTAAAGAGAAAAGGAGTACCAAATGGACGGGGGGGATATTTGCTGGAACAAAAGACATGGTACTAACTCCTGTAGGAAATGGCACACAACTTGAAGTCTTGATTAGATATGATCTCTCATGCATGGCCAGGTTTATGTCTGGCAAAATTACAAAAGACCTCCAATTCGAGGCAGACGAGGCTGTGCGATTGATGAAAGAAAGCGCTGAAGGCAATTCAAGCCCAGGTCTTATGATGGAAGAGAGGACAAGTTGGGCTGACCTTATTAACGCACGAACATATGAGTGCAAAATGAGGGCATCAATAAAACTTCTTTTCCTATTTCTCATTTTATTAGGACCGATCATACATGCTAGAGCACAGGAGCTATCCCAACAAGAAGTAAAACCAACAGACAAGGGTAGTATAGATGTTGGATTTTCCACAATCCCTGTCAAACCTGTTCCTGGTGAACAAACCAAATTCAAAATTGATTTTATAAACAAGGACACAAAATCTATCCAGCAGCACATAGATTACAGAATCGAAGTATCAAAAGGCGGTAGTCAGATATTTGGTATTCCGATTACCCACACAGCTGAAGGATCTGTAACAATTCCATATCAATTTCCCGATTTTGGTAATTACAACATTATTGTATATGTCGAAGGGATCCTATTCCAGATTATCCCTGCTGAGCAAGCTATGTTTGAGGTCTTAATCATAAAATCACAATCGGAGATTGCCCAGAGCACGGAGATTCCTGTCTGGGTTAAAAACAACGCAAAGTGGTGGGCTGCAGGGGAGATAGGAGATTCAGATTTTATTCAAGGCATACAATACCTAATAGTACATAACATAATGAAAATTCCCAAAACCCAATCTGATTCTGGTTCTTCTCAAAAAATTCCTACTTGGGTTAAGAACAACGCTGGCTGGTGGGCTAGTGGAAAAATCATGGATGACGATTTTGTATCAGGAATACAATATTTGATAAATAATGGCGTAATGAAAATTTTAGAAATATGAGGAACATTTTTTATTTTTTTAAAAACTTGGTTTTTTCAGATCATTTAATACTTATGAACACTAGGAAAAAATAATGTCTACCGATTTAACAAACGGAGAAAAAAGTGAAAGTATCACATTTAGGCTGGATAAACAAGTCATGGACAAATTAAGGTCTCAATCAAAAAATGATGGAATCTCACTTAATTCACTTGTAAATCAATTGCTTTCCCATTGCCTAGATTGGGATGTTGTATCTGCAAAAGCTGGATGGTTTCCTATTCCAAAATATAGCTTTATTTCGTTATTGGATAAACTTGATGAAAAAACAATAAGCGAGGTGGGAGAACAAGTAGGAAAGGTAATCTCTAAAGACATGCTCTTGAAAATGAGGGGATATTACAATTTAGCAGGATGGATTTCTGTTTTAAAAAGCAGAGCTCGTGCGGGCGGGTTTACTTTAACGGAAATTGAAGATGGTGATCAGATCAGTTTTATTATGCAACACGATATGGGTCTAAAATCCTCAATATGGTTCAAATCTGTTTACACTGGGGTGTTTAGTGATTTAGATCCATCATCAAAACACGAATACACTGATAACACACTGGTCTATAAAGTAAATAAGAAAGTTTTAGTTAGCACATGATGAGATGAACACTTTTCAGAATTTAATTTATAAAATTGATTTATTTTTTTAAGAGGTGGGCAGGTTCACATATCATAGTGCAGTAGACACCACAATAGATCTTCCTGTCACCTAAAATGTTATTACATTTCATTAAATTAAAGGAACACGTTTCATTTCTACTCTTGAACCATCAAAAAATTCTGTAAGCAATTGTTTGCACTTAGTTGGTTGCAAATAAGTCAAACCTTTTTTAAATTATTAAAAGTATATTTTTTTGTGGAACCCATAAAGCAAATTCATTATTGCGATCGAGGACCTTGTAGCAACTTTATGGAGTTCCTACTTCCACAAAGTGAGCTGATTTAATTTTGCAAACTACTCAGGACCAGAATATTGGTCCTTTCCCAATTTATCAATCTTATACCCTGGAAAACTTTAGAAAAATCCCACAGGTAAAAAAACTATCGCAAGAAAAACAATTTGAGATGGAAGTCGTAGGTAATGTACTTCCTTTTAAAACTAATAACTACGTAATAGATGAACTAATTGATTGGAATAACGTACCATTTGATCCGATATTCGTCCTAACCTTTCCACAAAAGGAGATGCTAAAGCCTGATCATTATGATGAGATGGCTAGTGCACTAAAAAATGGCAAAGGTAAAAAAGAAATCCAGATAATTGCAAACAAGATACGATTACAGCTAAATCCACACCCAGCAGGACAGATGGAACATAATGTTCCTCAACTAAAGGATGGGACCAGGCTTTATGGAATGCAACACAAATACAAAGAAACTGTATTATTTTTCCCAAGTCAAGGACAGACCTGTCATGCATATTGCAGTTTTTGTTTTCGCTGGCCACAGTTTGTGGGCATAAAAGAACTCAAATTTGCAAGCAGTGAAACAGAAATGTTAGTTCAATATTTGAGAGAGCATCCAGAAGTTTCTGATGTGCTATTCACTGGTGGTGATCCTATGATAATTAAAGCTAAAATATTTTCCCAATACATCAACTCTTTATTAGATGCAGATCTTCCAAATCTTAAAACAATAAGAATTGGAACCAAAGCACTTGGTTATTGGCCTTACAAATTTTTAACAGATGATGACGCAAATCAAATGTTAGATTTATTTAAAAAAATAACAAACAAAGGAATACACCTTGCCATAATGGCACACTTTAATCATCCAATAGAATTAACAACAGAGGCGGTAAAAAATGCAATTTATTTAATTAGAAAAACAGGAGCTCAGATAAGGACGCAGTCACCAATACTTGCTCATATTAATGATAACTCTGATGTATGGGCAGAAATGTGGAACAAACAAGTTTCACTAGGTTGTATACCTTACTACATGTTTGTAGTACGAGACACCGGAGCTCAGCATTATTTTGGAATTCCACTAGTTAGAGCCCAAGAATTATTCAAAGATGCTTACCAAAAGGTTAGTGGATTGGCCAGAACAGTGCGAGGCCCAAGCATGTCTGCCAATCCGGGCAAGGTACAAGTCCTTGGTACAGTAGATATTGGATTGAAAAAGGCAATAGTTTTGCGATTTTTACAAGGACGGAACCCAGAATGGGTCCAAAGGCCATTTTTAGCAAAATTTGATGAAAATGCAGTCTGGGTAGATGATCTTAAGCCTTTTTCAGGGAAAAAATTTTTTTATGAAGACGAGTTGTCCCAGATGCTACACCTCCCTAAAACACCACCTGAAAAAAAATCAAAAAAGAGACAGATCAATACTTCCCTGTTAGATAAAATAAGGAAGATCAAACCTTCTGATGACAGAATTTTACACAAATGGAGAATCGGAAGAAGAAACTTCAGCTAAAGCAGAAAATGAGAATGAAAGTATCTTCAAATTTTGAATCCACCAACAAAGAAAGCTTAACAAAATTTGGGACATATGCACTAACAGATGAACTTGCTTTTACTTTTCCAAACAACACTTTAACATTTCATAACATGTCTGATGGAAAGTTTCTTTACCACAGATTGTCGCCAAATGAAGACCTTAGAAAAATAATTCAAGCTGATTCATCACAAATCAAGGTGGAAGTGGTTCCGGTTCTGCCTATACACATCCCTTCTTACAAAACAGATTTCTTCTTTCTACGGTTTGTTGAACCACTTTTCATCGGTGGACTAAGTACAATGAAAGGACAAGTTTCGATTCCTATCGAAATAGGAGTATTTTTGGCAGACCAAACCAAACCATCAGCATTTGATTTTTTCAGCAATGATTTTCCAAACGCTAGGTTCGCCCTTTACGGTCTACCTCTTGACGGCAAGCTTTGCAAGTATGCAACAACTTCTCTTGAAGGTGATCCTTCTACATCTCAACCGTTAACTTGTGCGCAACTGCCTTTAGAAATCATAAATGAATTAGAAGATCCAGTTAGCATTAACAAGCTTGTTTTCCCAGTGATAGATCATGATCTTTATTTTCGTGGCCATAATGTGTTGATGGATGGACTAAAAGGTATAATAAAAAACAGAATAGGGCTCCAAGTGATCGAAATGCGCCAAAACCAGCTTGAGATACCTAATGGATGGAGTTTGGCATCAAGAAATATTCAAAAAAAGAATCATGATTATTCTATGGAAGGAGGATTTTCTTAAAATGGTTTTAGAATTTTTCTCTGAGTATTCTACAATTAATATTTTAGGAACCCAAATGACTGTTGCTTCTCTCATAATGGCGGCAATAATTATGACTGTAGGTGTCATAGTGGCAAGGATAATTAGTGCATCTTTCAAAAAATATTTTGCAGCGAATCTGCCACAAAATACTTCATCGAGTATTCATAAAATACTATACTACGGAATAATTTTAGTTTCCTTTCTTGCCGTTGTTACAAGTCAGGGAATTGATCTTAGCGGCTTGATGGTAGCGGGAGGAATCTTTGGAATTGTATTAGGTTTTGCAGCTCAATCAGTTGTTTCGAATCTTTTTTCTGGTATCTTTTTAATGTTTGACAAGCCTGCACAGCCAGGAGATCTCATAGAAATACCCCAAAATAAAATCTATGGAAAATTGATTGAGATAACTATCTTGTCTACAAGAATAAAACTCTTTGACGGATCTGTGATTAGAGTCCCAAACGAAAAAGTCTTTACTTCTGAGATACGAAATGTTTCAACTAGTCCAGTGAGAAGGCTGGAAGTAACTCTGGGTATTGCATACAAAGAAGATGTTGACAAGGCAATCCCAGTTATAAAAAAAGCACTTGATAGACTCCCCTACGTTTTAAAAGAACCACAAACCGAGGTGTGGACTGAACAGCTTGCAGATTCTTCGGTTAATCTGAGAGTTTTGACATGGATTCCTCGTGATGAATGGGATCAGGTTGGCCCAATTTTTCTTAAGGAAATCAAAAAAGAACTTGACAAATCTGGGATCGAAATACCATTTCCTCAGAGAGTTGTCCACTTTGTGGAGGCAAAAAAGGGTCAAGTTCAGAAGTGAAGTAAGAATTGATTTCGAAAAAAATTGACCCACAAAATGATCAAGGAGAGAATAAATTCTTTGTATTGATAAATTGCTATGAAGGTAAAATCGAACAAACCAAAAAAGAACTCCAAAAAATTGATTATATTAATGAAGTCTGTGAGCTAGAGGATGGTCCATATGATATTTTAATAATTTTAGAATCGAACTCAGAAAATGACCTAAAAAATATTTTATTTAACAAAATTAAAAAACTAGAATCAGTACGCTCTACTTTAACACTTCAATCATCAAAAGGGATTGAAATAGTAACTTAGTTATGTTTACTCAAGTTAATGCCGAGAATATTCTTTCCACGATCCACGAAAAATTTGATTATGTTGAATTTTGGTTTGTTGATATTTTTGGTGAATTACACACACTTAGTGTCCCATCATATTCATTAAATGGAGAACATTTTTCCAAGGGCATTCAGAAATTAGATGCAAGTTCGATCAGAGGATTCAGATCAATAGATGACTCTGATTTATTGTTAAAACCTGACGTATCATCGTTTAGAGAACTTCCGCCTTACTACGACAAAGACACACGCAGATCTGCCCGTATCTTTGTGAATATTTACGATGAAAAGGAGAATACCATTTCCAGATTTACTAAGGACTCTAGAGGAATTGCCGCCAAGGCAAGAAATGAATTACAGAAATTTGAAATCTCACAAGCCAGATTTGGGCCAGAGATTGAATTTTTCATTTTTGACTCTATAAGGCTTGTCCCCGCTGCAGGTAATGCAATTTCTTCTTCGGGAGCTGTAGGGTATTCCATAAAATCAGTTGAGGCCCCATGGTCGCAAACAAACACATCGGTCAATCTTCGTGGTGGTTATTACAGTTCAAAACCACGAGACACCCTAGACGTCATTAGAAAAGATATCTGTGATGACATGTACAAGTATTTTGGAGTCATGGTTGAGGCTCACCACCATGAAGTGGCAACATCTGGACAATGTGAAATCAATATACAACATGAGGAGATGCTGTCAATGGCAGATATTATAATTACCATTAAAAATCTCGTCAAGGTAAAATCCAAACAAATTGGCAAGGTCGCCACTTTCATGCCAAAACCTTTCTATGGTGACAACGCATCAGCGATGCATGTACATCACAGTCTTATGTCAAGAGACGAAAATCTTTTTTATGATCCTAACGATGAGATTGCAAATCTTAGCCAGATGGGAAGGTACTATATTGGTGGCCTGTTGGACCACGCTTCTTCTTTATGCGCGATATCAAATCCTACAACCAATTCTTATAAACGACTAGTTCCAGGATTTGAAGCTCCAATTGGAATATGTTGGGGACTGAGCAATAGGAGTGCAGCGATTAGGATCCCAAAAACATTTGATAAGGATTATTCAAAAAAGAGAATAGAATACAGGATCCCCGACGCCACCTCAAACATTTACCTACTTGAATCAGGAATTTTGTTGGCCGGTCTTGATGGGATAAAAAGAAAACTGGATCCTGGAAATCCCATCGAAGAAGACGTATACAAAATGACACCTGAAGAAAGAAATTCACATAATATACGGTTTTTGCCTGGTACACTAAAAGAGGCACTAGATGCTCTTCAGTCCGATAGAGGTTTCTTAGAATCAGTTTTTACAACGGATTTTCTTGACACTTACTCATCCTTAAAATATAAAGAATATTCATTATTTGCACAAACACCCACCGTTTGGGAGGTTGCCATGTACTCTAACATCTAAACTTGTCAAAATAAGAATGAAAATTTTGTAACTATGTTAGTTCTTAAATAACTATTTTTTATCTAAAATTTCTTTTTCAGAATCCACTGGAACATGGGATTTTGTTTTAGCTAATGCAATTGTTGTAATTATAACCGAGCAAAGTATTATTACAAATACAATTTGAGGGTAAACCTCAGCATTTGAGAGTCCCATGGTGAGAGGTATTGTGGCAACGACAGCAGCTGCAAGGCCTCTTGGGATCATTGCCTCCGTTACTTTTTTATCAAGAACGCTGAATCTTTTTCCGAGTGATATTTTGACGGTTCCTATTCTTGTAAGGTAGATGAGTATTGCTCCTATTATTCCAAAGAGAATGAACTCTATTCGTCCCAAGGTTGCAAGTAATCCTATGAAAACAAAAAAGAATGATCTTACAAGAAAGGTGAGTTGGTTATGTGTTGGGTTATCTGGATTAATTTCAGGAATCTTAAATCCTAGATAGCGCGAAAGAAGTTGTTTGTTGCCAAGCATCAGTCCAAAAATCAAGGGAGCAAGGGCTCCTGTTCCTCCAAGAGACTTTTCTGCAAAAAATATCACAAATAAAATTCCTATAGTAAGCATGTAGGAATGTTGTGCATCTCTAAGTTTGGTTGTAACATAAGTCCAGGGAATTCCTATTCCAAACCCAAGCACTAAACCCACAGCAACAGATCTTCCAAAAGAACCAAGTACTAGCTGAGGATTGAATTGTCCAGACACCAACACATCAATTAAAACAAAAGCTGAGATAGTTACAAGAATATCTGTAATGGCAGATTCTAAACTTAACATTGATTTTGTTTCATCAGAAATTGGTAACCGTCTTGCCAGTACAAATACAATAATCGAACTGCTACCGCCTACCATGGCTGCAAGCAGAATGCTCTCAATCAAACCCCAGCCAAGACCATAGAACATCAATAAAGTTACGGCGATGACAGATGTGATAAAACCAAGTATTGCCAATAAAACAGAATAATGTGCTGTTTTTATGATATTTCTAATCTCCAAATTTAGTCCGCCATCAAACATGATAATTATCAGAGCAATAGCTGCAAAGTATGGAACAACCTTAATCACAATGCCTGTAGGTATTATTCCAAGAATAGGACCAATAATTACACCAAGTATCATCAGAAAAGCGATGTCTGGTATTCCGGTCTTTTTGAAGAAAGCTTCTCCTGCAACACCTAAGAAAATTATTACAGCTGCGGCTAACAACAAGATAGGGGCTGATAGAATTTCTCCTAACAGAGGATTAAATTGAGGAATTGAATCTTGGAAACTGGAAAAAGATTCACGAATAATTTCTGGATCAAACATTGTCCCATTAAAATAATTCATTGGATTCTCTACCTCTATTAACTATAATAACTAACAGAAATAAAATAAAGAAACTCGAAATTATGATTGAAATTATACATACTTTTAATTTGTGTAAAGTGATACTGAATAAAAAATGGCAATCGAATCACATTTTATCCAAACCATAATAGGGGTTGGAATATTGCTTTTTGCTGCCAAACTTATGGCTGAGCTATTTCACAGATTAAAACTTCCAATTGTGCTTGGCGAACTTTTAGCTGGAATGATTGTAGGACCATTTGCATTAGGATCCTTTCTAGTCTATGACGGTCAACCTTTGTTGAAGATAGACGGTGAATTGAAAATTTTGGGCGAGATAGGTGCAATTGTAATACTTTTCATAGCTGGCCTTGAGGTCACACCAAAAGAATTCCTGCGAGGAGGAAAAGCATCATTTGTTGTTGGAATATGTGGAGTAGTGGTTCCATTCTTTGTGGGATTTGTCGTTTTTGGTTTCTTTGGTTTTGATGCACTTCAATCTATGCTTATTGCCACTGCACTTACAGCTACAAGCATTGCAATCTCAATCCAGGTACTCAGAGAGTTTGGAAAGCTTCAGACTCCTGAGGCACGTCTTATCATAGGAGCAGCAATAGTGGATGACATACTTGCAATTGCAGTCTTGTCTGTAGTAAGTTCCCTTGGCACAGGAACAGAAGGTGTAATAGCAATTGATCCAGTTAACGTTATTTTTGTAATATTACAGGTAATGGGATTCTTTGCCGCGCTGCTTATTGGTTCAGTAATAATAATCCCAAGAATTGTACATGGAAAATTTTGGAAAGCTGAAGGAAGTGTTGAGGCAATCGCTACCGCATTATTCTTTGGTGCTGCTGCATTGGCAGGTTCCATAGGTCTTTCTCCAATCGTTGGTGCATTTGCAGTAGGAATGGCCTTGTCATCTACCAAGGTATTTGAAAAAATTGAAGAATATATCAGTAAACTTGGTCTAATCTTTGCCCCACTTTTCTTTGCATTCATAGGTGCCCAAGTAGATTTTAGAGGAATTAATGCGGAGATCTTGATGCTTAGTGGTATAATGATAGTTATTGCTGTGGGGACCAAACTTTTTGGGTGCGGTTTGCCTGCAATGATATTTCTTAAGGACAAGAAAAAATCAATGCAGGTTGGGATAGGAATGATTTCAAGAGGAGAGGTTGGATTAATTGTAGCTGGAATTGGAGTTGCTTCGGGCGTCCTTACCCAAAGTGTCTATTCAACAATTGTTTTTATGGTAGCTGTAACGACAATAATTACTCCATTATGGCTAAAATCAAGTTACAAAAAAGAAATCACACAACACAATAAAGAATAAAAATTATCTAAAAACAATGCTGGCTGGTTGGCTGAAAATTCTTGGATGACGGTTTTGTCTCAGGAAGACAGTATTTGATTAATAATGTGATTATGAAAATTCTAAAGACGATCTAAAAAGGGAATTAGATTAGAAAGGGTTAACATAAATGGTGTAAACGTTTTTACGTTTCAATTCATGATATTTCCATGAATTTGGTTCCGTTTTTACTTTTTTGAATAACATTTTAAATTTTGCACTTAATTTACAATAAACGTATTCTCTAATTGTAATGTGACCAGGTTCTGTGATCTGTTGCATTTTAGCCGCCAAATTAAGTGTTAAACCGATAATATCTATATGAGATCTCAGGTTGTCTGATCCATATCTAACAATACTGCAATTTCCAAAATCTATAGTAATCTTTACAAAAAGTTCAGGATAATTCTCTTCTTCTAAGACAGGATTAATTCCTTTCTCAATTACTTTTTGCATTGTTTTTGCACAATCAACTATTTTATTAGCAATTTGATGAGGACTCTTGTCAGCTAAGAAATATCCCAGCACTGCATCTCCAACAAATTTTAAAACATATCCATCATATTGCTCGATTACATACGACATCTCCTGTGAAAAAGTTCGTATCACAATATTGAAAATTTTCGGGTCCAATTCTGAGCTCATTTTTGTTGAACCTACTAAATCTACATAGAGAACAAACATAGGCAATCGTTCAGATTCATGTTCCCTCAAAAATTTGTTTGATCTTGCAATTACTAAATGATTGTATTCAAAACCATCGATTAATGATTTTTTTATTCGTCTCTGACATTTTTTTATCAGATCTTCCATTTATGAAAAACTGAGTTTACCCCTACTTAAAGAAATTAATAAAAAGTTAGATTCGAGAGTTAATGAAGGAATGAGCATACGGGCTCTCATCATAAGGAATGAGGGGGATAAAAAAAGTGTTGACAAATATACTGACATCTACAAAATAGAATCACAGTGAGAATGTTTGACTTCAGACCATGCTCGATTAATCTACAAAAAAACCCTGACAGAGGATCTGGCCATTTTCCGGTTCCAGCCAACAGATGATTCTCAAGTTATGGATTTTAAACCTGGACAATTTGTTAATTTAGGTCTAAAATTAGATGACCAAAAAATCACATATAGAGCATATTCAATGGCATCACCACCACACGAAAAAAATTATTATGAATTTTACATAAAGCACAAAGAACATCCTGAATTGGGAAAGTTTACTACCGCACTTTTCAAAATGAGTGAAAAGGAAACTGTTTTTTGGCAAAAACCTCATGGAGCATTTACTATTGAAGATAAAAAACCTGATGGCTCAGAAGAGGAAAGGCAAATGATACTAGTTGCTACGGGCACAGGCTTGGCGCCGTTTATGAGTTATTTATTTCATTTAAAAAAGACTGGATCTAGAAAAAAAATAATCTTGTTACATGGAGTTAGCTTTGCAGCAGAACTTGGATACAGAGATATTCTTGAAAATCTTTCTTCTGAAATGAATGATTTGTGGAACTTTACCTATGTCCCTACAGTTAGTCGTCCAAAACAACCATTGTCAAAGAACTGGGGTGGCAACACTGGTAGAGTAGAATCTCTTCTTTCTGGGATTGAAAAACATGATTCTAATATAGAAAAGATTTTAGACGAACAAATCCTTCCTGCAAATTCATTATTTTACTTGTGTGGATACAAAAACATGATAGATCATGTAATTTCCATGATTTCGCCTTTAGGATTTGTAGATAATCGAA
>DATIFN010000030.1:0-2674 GCA_035455245.1 Nitrosopumilaceae archaeon
GGAAAAGGAATTGCACCACAATCTGATATCGCAGTGTTTAACATGCTGGGTTACAAGTTTTTGCACAATGATTACGTCGGTAGAGGAGTAATAGAAGCAATAGGAATTGGGATTGATTTTCAAGACGGAGACCTTGCCCTGAGAGGAAACTTTTCCACCTTAAATGACGAGGGAATCATAACAGACAGACGTGCCGGAAGAAAGATAGAAAAAGAAGACGCCCTTGGTGTTGCACTTGAAATAGAACGACTGGTAAGATTTCACCATCCAAAGGCATCAGTAGTTGTTGCACCAACGATAGGTCACCGAGTTGTTGTCAGGATAAGATGTGACGGTGAGCATCTCTCTTCTGAGATTAGCAACACAGACCCCTCCTATGGAAGGGTGAATGGCATGGGTATTGCCAAAGCAGTTGGAAGTTATCTAAAGATAGAGCGCTGTCTTCCTCTAAACGAATCTGCAGAAGCAAAGCTTGCATCCACTCTAGTCAACGAGTTTACAGAACAATCAATTGCTATCATGAAGAAAAGCAAAATCAACGAAGCAAGAAAAGAAAAGGGCAAGAAACTTTTAACCGGAATCTTGTTGCGTGATGCCGGAAACAGGTATCCAAGGCTAACACCGATAAACCAAATGCATGCAATGAATTTTTCCTGTATAGTAGACATGCCAGTAGAGATTGGCATATCAAATGTTTTGAAGATGAAGACATTCAACGCAGGAGGACTGACAGACTATGAAGAAAAAGCTAGAGTAGCTGCAAAAGCAATGGAGACACAAAATGCAATCTATGTTCACATCAAAGGCCCTGACGAGTTTGGCCACGATGGTGATGCCATTGGAAAGATGAAAAACATTGAAGAGATTGACAAACGATTCTTTGGAACACTATTGGAAAACATTGACACATCCAAAGTTTTCATTATAATATCAGCAGATCATTCTACTCCTTGCATAAACAAGAGCCATAGTGCAGACCCAGTACCGGTGCTTGTCTCAGGTGATTCCATCAAAAAAGATGGAACGACAAGGTTTACGGAACAAGAGGCAAAAAAAGGCAAAATAGGAATGCTTGCTGGCGCAGATGTGATACCAACTGCAATCAGATTAATTAAATCGTAAAGGTTTCAATCTTTCCAGTCTTAATCATTGATGAAACCTTGTTGCGTAATTCATCCACGTTTATCATGTGATATATTCCACTTGATGAGCCAATTTTTTCTAGGGCACGATTAAAGATTGAAAGACAAATGTCATTTTCGTTTTTTTGATAGTGAACTAGTGCTGCAGCAACTAGGATTATTCCCTGTACCAGCTCTTTTTCTTTTCCTTCAGACTTTTTCCATGCACCTTCTAAAACTTCATGGGCTTCCCAGAATCTCTCATTGTTAAAGTAGAATCTTCCCTTTTCTATTGCTTCTTCTTTTCCTATTGGTTCATCAACTACATGTTTTGTGTGATCTAGTGGCGCTATTGGTTCTAGTTTTTTTATCAATTGCTCCAATCTTTCTTTTGGTACGGATACATCAAATTCCAAATACTTGCTTGAAACCCGCATGTCTCTTATTGTAATTTTCATTATTGATGTGATTTCTCGCGCACGTAAAAGTAGTTCGTGTGAATTTGATGGCACATATTTAGGATTCTTTAGATGAACCATGAAACGATCCATAACCAAACACTGATTCAATTTCTTAAATTTGTTATCTATTCCCGTTAAGATTTATATGAACTATCAAGAGGACGGGATTCATGTCTATGATAGAGACCACAAGGGATGTACAAAACAAGCTACTCCTAAGAAGAGAAATCACATGCACATTCAAGGGATTGGGTGGCAAGCTCAAAAAGGTTGAAGCAATAGACATGATATCAAAACAATTCAAACTTGATGGAAAGGTAATTGTCCCAATCAAATTAAAAAATGAGACTGGCAGACCCTTGATTTCTGGAACATTTTATGTGTATGACGATGAAAAACTTGCAAGAGCTCATGTCAAACCGGCAATTTTCAAACGATTAGAAAAGGCAAAAGGTGGAGGAGAAAAAGCTGAAGGCGCAGCAACAGAAGCTGCCCCCGTTGAAACAAAGGCAGAACCAGAAAAGAAGGAAGAGAAAAAGGAAGCACCTGTAGAAAAGAAAGAAAAGAAAAAGGAAGATACTAAGTAATGCCAGGAAAGACAAAAAGGTCAGAGAAGAAGGGTTCCAGTCCTAATGTTTACAAATATTACAAAATTAAAGGTGAAAAATCAGAAAGGACAAGAAAGGAATGTTCCAGATGCGGCAAGGGAGTCTTTATGGCAACTCACAAGGACAGACACACCTGTGGCAAGTGTGGATTGACAGAATTTAATCAATAATTAGTAAAGTATTTTCTTTCTAAGTTTGGATGCTTTTTGTTCTAGCTCATCAAGTTTTGAAGTAAGAACAGAGTCAATCTTTGTATTAGCAAGAACATCAGCTGGTATTTTTACAATGTTTGTATCCAAGGTTATGTTTATGGCAGGCAGTTTTTTTTCTATCCAATTTTTTACAACCTTGTCCTCTAGTTTATAGTCCTTAAAGCCCTCTGGAAACTTTTTTGTTATGTGTAAAAGAAGAGTCTTGTCATTAAAGACTGCCCGTGGATCAAAGAGTCGTTGGGTGTCAGAGTAAATTCCCTCAAAGAGATTGC
>DATIFN010000031.1:0-10042 GCA_035455245.1 Nitrosopumilaceae archaeon
ATGAAGTTAGGAGGATCGACAGGCATTTCTAGTATTTTATTGCTAGTCGACCTGATGCTGTAAATTTACAGCTTACTTTTGGTGAATTAATATGGAAAAAATATCAGGTGCTAGATCTTTAATGATTGCCCTTGAAAAGGAGGGCGTTGACATAGCCTTTGGGCTTCCCGGCGGTGCAAACTTACCAATTTATGACGAACTTTACAAAAGCAACATACGCCACATACTTGCAAGACATGAACAATCTGCAGCTCATATGGCAGATGGATTTGGCAGAGTGAGTCGAAGACCAGGAGTTTGTTTTGCAACATCTGGTCCAGGTGCAACGAATATTGTAACAGGGATTGCAACCGCACAGGCTGATTCATCCCCCATGGTGGCAATAACAGGTCAAGTTCCTTTAAAGATGATAGGAAGAGATGCATTCCAAGAAAGCGATATAATTGGAATTTCAAATCCAATTGTAAAATACGCATTTCAACCAACTACAGCAACTGAGATTCCTGAAGTAGTGAAGAAGGCATTTTACATTTCATCTACTGGAAGACCAGGTCCTGTATTGATAGACATACCTAAGGACGTACAGCAAAACGAAGCGGAGATTCCATTTCCTTCTGAAGTAAAAATAAGAGGATATCATCCATGGGTTGATCCAGATATTATACAAATTGAACGCGCAATCGATATGCTACTTTCTGCAGAAAGGCCAATTATTCTTGCTGGAGGCGGAGTGATAATTTCAGGGGCATTTGCAGAAATTCAATCAATAGCTGAACTCTTGATGATTCCAGTGGTTACCACTTTCAAGGGCAAGGGGTCATTCCCAGAAAACCATCCCCTTTCACTCGGACCAATTGGAATGCATGGTCATGCAGAAGCAAATAAGATGATGACGGAAGCAGATTGTGTTCTTGCAGCCGGTTCAAGATTTTCCGATAGGTCGGTGGGAACCTTTGAAGAGTTTGAAAAAAGGTTAAAGATCATTCACATGGATGTAGATCCTGCAGAGATTGGTAAAAACCAAACAACAACTGTAGCAATAGTTGGTGATGTAAAGGCATCTTTAAGAATCATGGTAAAGTTGCTAGTTCAAAAAGCTGTCAAACGCAATGGAGATTATCCTTGGGTAAAAAAAATGAAGGAGACCAAAGAGTACTATAGAGAAAATTTGAAACTTCATGATCATCCACTTGCAGCTGCCAAAGTATTACGCAAACTAAGAGAAGTACTTCCACATCAATCAATTGTAACAACAGAAGTAGGACAACACCAAATGTGGGCATCATTATTTTTTGATGTTATACATCCTGGGACTTTCTTTAGCTCAACTGGTCTTGGGACTATGGGTTGGGGATTCCCAGCAGCAATAGGTGCAAAAGCAGCAAAACCTGGTGTACCAGTTGTGGATATCGCAGGCGAGGGAAGCTTTAACATGACAGAAAATTCACTTGCCGTTTCAGTTTTAGATAATTTGCCAGTGATTGTATTTATTATGAATAACTTTTCACTTGGAATGGTAGCACAGTGGCAGCGAACATTTTATGATAGACGAATGATGGCAATTGATCTTAAGAACTGTCCCGATTATGTAAAAATAGCTCAAGCTTATGGTGCTCAAGGAATCAGAGCACAGTCACTTGATGAGATAGGTAATGCAGTAAAAACTGCACTAAAAAGTGACGTGGCTACAGTAATTGACATTCCAATCGACCCACAAGAGGATGTCTTGCCATTTGTGGCACCTGGCACTCCTCTAACTGATATGATACTACCATCCTAGTGATTTTGATGTGGAGTATAATTTCCGTACTTGTTGAGAACAAACCTGGAATCTTGTTCAAGGTTACAAATCTATTTAGATCTAGGAATTTTAATATCGACAGTATTTCGGTGGGAATAACTGAAAACCCAGAATTTTCAAGAATGACTATAACAACTTTGGGAGACGAAAAGCAAGTTGCCCAAATAATTAAGCAACTTGACAAGATGATTGATACCATAGAGGTAAAACGCTTAGATGAAAAGATGAGCGTATACAGGGAACTTGTACTTATGAAGATAAAAGTAAGCAAACCCTCAGACAGTATGGAAATAATGAACATAGCAAAGGCATTTGAATGCAAGGTCCATGATGTAAGAAAAACATCAATCATGGTAGAGTTAACTGCAACCCCAGACAGAATTAATGCTTTTGAAGATCTTGTAAGAGGATTTGGAATCATAGACATCGCAAGGACTGGAATATGTGCTTTAGCAAGAGGCGGAGCGGATGAAAGTTAGAATTTTTGATACCACTCTTAGAGATGGAGAACAAACTCCCGGAATTGCTTTAACCCCGGATCAAAAGTTTAACATTGCAAAAAAACTAGATGAACTTGGAGTCGATGCAATTGAAGCTGGATTCCCCATCATTTCTGACGGAGAGATGGCTGGGATTAAGATGATAACAGGTGGAAATTTACGGGCAGAAATTTGTGGACTGGCAAGAACTGACAAAAAAGACATCGACGCAGCAGTTACAGCAGGTCTAAAATACATTCACACATTTATTGCAACTTCAGACATTCACTTAAAATACAAATTGAAACTCACAAGAGAAGAAGCTCTTCAAAAAGCAATTGAAGCTGTAGAATATGGAAAATCAAGGGGGTTACAGGTAGAATTTTCTGCAGAGGATGCAACAAGAACAGATAGAGAGTTTTTACGTAAAGTTTTCAGAGAAGTTGCAAACGCTGGTGCAGATAGGATAGACATCCCTGACACTGTCGGGTATTCTACACCAGGATACATGGCAGAAATAACAAAAGATGCAATTGAAGCATCTAAACTTCCGATAAGCGTTCATTGTCATAATGATTTTGGACTCGCAGTAGCAAATGCAATATCTGGAATTCAAGCAGGAGCTCAATGTGCCCATGTAACTATAAATGGGATAGGAGAAAGAGCAGGAAATGCATCTCTTGAAGAATTTGTCATGGCATTGCAATGCCTTCAATTTGATAAGAAATATGAAACCAACATTAACACTAAACTACTTTATGAGACATCAAGATATGTTTCAAGCACAGTAGGAGTGCACGTACAACCAAACAAGGCAATAGTTGGTGAAAATGCATTTGGTCACGAGTCTGGAATTCACACACATGGTGTCTTAAGTAACCCCTTAACATACGAACCAATCAGCCCAGAATTAGTAGGAAGAACAAGATGGTTTCAGGTTGGAAAACACGCAGGAGCGCACGGGGTTTCTGCAATGCTTGAGGAATATGGAATACAGCCCACCAAAGAGCAGATTCATGAGATTCTAGAGTCAGTAAAAAAACTTGGAGATCAGGGAAAACATGTCACCGATGTAGAGTTGCTTTCCATCGCAGGGGAGATTATGAAACAACCTAGTCTTAAGAGGTTAGTTCATCTTGCTGGATTTTCAGTATCAACCGGAGTTGGTAACATGCCATATGCTTTTGTAAAATTAAACATAGAGGGAAAAGACTTTATTGCAACTGATTATGGGGTTGGTCCTGTAGATGCATCAATCAACGCAATCCAAAAGATAACTGGAGAGATAGCCAAAGTAAGGATTAAAGATTACAGACTAGATTCCATAGCTGGTGGTTCTGATGCACTTTGTGAGGTTACAATAAAAGTTGAAGATGCATACGGCAACCTTGCATCTGCAAAATCAATTGGTGAAGATATCGTAATCACAAGTGTTCAGACAATGATTGATGGAATAAACAGAATAATGCTAAAGAATATTTTAAAACAAAAAAATCTGGGAAATTGAATGTATAAAATTTCACTCATAACAGGAGATGGTATAGGGCCAGAGATTTCAGAATCAGTGGTCAAAGTTTTAGAAACAATAAGCGACAAACTTGATCTAAAAATAGAAATAGAAAAACTTGAAGCTGGTGACAAGGCATTAGAAAAAACTGGAAAAGCATTGCCTGAAGGAACGATTGATGCAATCAAACGATCAGATGCATGTTTAAAGGCGCCTGTGGGGGAAAGCGCCGCAGATGTGATTGTGGTTTTAAGAAGAATGTTAAAGCTTTATGCAAATATCAGACCAGCCAAATCTTATCCTAATATGCCTGCCTTAAAAGATGGAATAGACCTTGTCATAGTTAGAGAAAATACAGAGGATCTTTACACGGGAATGGAGTTTGATGTTGGAAATACTGCTGTAGCGTTACGGACAATCTCAGAAGGCGCCTCTAAACGAATAGCAAATTATGCATTTTTAACTGCAATTCAAAGGAACCAAAAGCTAAAAGTCACCTGTGTTCACAAGTCAAATGTTATGAGAAAGACGGATGGTCTTTTTGCAAGATCCTGTAGTGAAATTGCAAGACAATTTCCAAAGGTAAGTTTTGAACAGATGTATGTAGATGCGTGTGCTATGAATCTAATTAGACAGCCAGAGTCCTTTGATGTCATAGTTACAACCAACTTGTTTGGCGATATACTTTCAGATGAGGCCGCACAAGTAGTAGGTGGTTTAGGAATGGCCCCTGCTGCAAACATTGGGGATGACTTTGCATTATTTGAACCAGTGCATGGAGCTGCATTTGATATTGCTGGAAAACAAGCCGCAAATCCTTCCTCGTTTATTCTTTCGACAAAAATGATGTTTGATTGGCTAGGGATGAAGAATAATGATAAGAATTGTTTTGAAGTCGCAAAGAAATTAGAATCTTCTGTATATGGTGTGGTAAAGGATGGAATTAAAACAAAAGATATTGGCGGGGATAAGACTACATCAGAATTTACACAACATGTGATTTCCAAACTTGTCTAAAGGTCAGATGCTGGAGGATTTCGTGACCAAAAAAATATCATCAACCCGGCAGGAATCATAAACAAGATTGCTGCAAAAAGTGTAATCCAATAAAATGTTGAATCAAGTCCAGGAATCAAGGGAATTGGGAATACCGCATAAATCCAAACAAATGCAACAAAACCAAGCAAAACCTTGTTTCTTTTAAACACTTTCCATCCCAGTTTTTTCTTGTTGACGTAGCAACGCTTGCATCTGCTCTTGTCATCTGTCATGCATGCTGTGCAGCATTGTTTTCCACAAAAGTAGCACTTGCGCTCTCCAAACAGAGATCCACAGAACTCACACTTTTGCAATGTAGGAGTTAGGTAAAAATTTGATTTATTCTTTTATGGAAAGAGTCTCTCAGGGTCACGAGGATACAAAACGACTTCTCTTACATTATCAATGTTGGTAAGAACTGACATTAACCGATCAAGACCCAAACCCCAACCAGAATGAGGCGGCATTCCCCAATCAAACGCTCTAAGGTGGTCTTCAAACTGGGTAGGATTGAGACCTTGCTCAATCAGTCGTAATTTTAGCTTTACAGGGTCATGTAAACGCGTCCCACCAGATGACAATTCAAGATACCCGTATTGAAGGTCAAATGAGCGAGATAATGTTTTATCATCATCTTTTTCATGAATGTAAAAGGGTTTTAGTTTCATTGGCCAATCAGTTAGAAAATAAAACTCAGGATGTCGTTCACCTAGTTTACGAAGGTGCGCATCTTGCAAGTCATCACCTTCTTCAAGTTTTATTCCATCTTGCACTAGCTCTTCGATTGCTTTTTTGTAAGGTAACCTTTCAAATGGTGTGGATGGCTTTTTTATCTCAATACCCAGTGCTTTTTGTTCAGCGAGACAATTTTTTGAAGTATATTCAAAGACGGCTACTACCACAGATTCTAAAACATCCATCACATCTGAATAATCCATAAATGCTGCTTCAATGTCCACACTTGTAAATTCAGTCAAGTGTCTGACAGTGTGAGATTTTTCAGCTCTATAATATGATGCAATTTCAAAAACTCTTTCAAGGCCAATTGTGAGTTGTTCTTTGTATAATTGTGGGCTTTGAGCAAGATAGGCTTGTTTCTCAAAATATTTCAGCGGGAACAGGTTTGCACCACCCTCACTTGCACTACCTATTAGTTTTGGCGTATTTACCTCAAGAAAACTTTTTTCTGTCAGAGTTTTCCTAATTGATGCGAGAGCGTGATGCCTTAACTTGAATATGGCAGCTGTTTTTTGGTTTCGTAGATCAAGTGCTCTTGCATTTAATCTATTATCAATATTACTTTCCAGTCGGCCTATAGGATCTATAGGAAGTGGTTGTATTGCAACGGTAAGAATATCAACTTTCTCAGATTTTATTTCATAAGCAAAATCTCTTGCTTTTGATTTTTGAATTGTACCTGTTACCCTAATGACGCTTTGTCTAGTTAGTCCATTTATCTGGTTGAGCGACTCTTCTCCTACTAGGACTATTTGTGCTACACCAGTAACATCGCGTAATGTGAGAAAAGAAAGTTTTCCAAGTTCTCGTATGTCTTCAACCCAACCCCCAACAGCCACCTTCTTTCCTTCCATAGATGGGTCCAATTGCCCAATGTAGTGTGTTCTTTTGAAATCCATAAAATTAAGCTATTTCCTTCCTAACTCCAATGCAAGTCCTATACCTTTTAGATTCGTTGCTATTGAGATAACCTTGTTTGAATCAATTGAAAATCTGAACATCATTTTGTCAGAGTGTAATTCTGATTTGAACTGTGAACACGAAATCCCATCTTTTGCATCAAGGAAATAAATTGGAGTTCTCAACTAAATCAGTTTTTTAACATTACTAAAACTAGGAGATAAACTATTCTTTTCGGGTTTTGAGGTATAACGATCTATTGTAAGAAGGTTTGATCTCTTTTATTTAGATGCGTAATAGATCCATCAGGCGTAAAGAAGTAAATTGAAATCTTCTCTATCATTAGTTTTCAATTTTCAGTTCATAATTACCTGATTGTTAAATAACTCAAAAGCATAATTATTGTTTGATGAATGCCCAAGAGATGACAAATATAGTAAGTGAAGAATTAAAACACATTCCAAAAGGTTACGGCCCAAGGCATGGATGGTTACGTCATTATTACAACAGATATCGAAGACGAGATCTTTCTAAGGGAAAGTCAAAGGAAGAGACCCTGAAGTATTGTATTGATGAGATAAGAAAAGAAGATCCGAACTGGAATCCTGAATATGATCCTACTTTTTTCAAAATCTAAAAACTAGGTGATAACCTGTTCTTTTCATGTCGTCGGGTGTAATTGATCGTCACTTTCGTATGAGGTTTACACTCAGTCATCTTCAATGTTGAATCTTTCTTGGTTTTTCTTTCTAACATTAACAAGGGATTTTTCCTGCCATTCTTCATGCATCACGATTAGATTTGGATCATAATTTTCATTTTTCATCAAATATCCTAATTTTGTCAGATTCTGCTTTGGTTGAAACTTACTAAATTCTGGATTTTCTTTATTTATTCTAAGAATAAAATCGAACCAATCATGTTGTGCTTGGGGGTTTTTGTTTGTCAATCCGTAGTATAACCAAAGTCTCTGAAGTGCATATAATTCATCAAATGATAGTTTTTCTCCCATAGTAAATCGTCTTTTTAACTCGTTAAAATAAACAAGCCCTCGCGTGGTAATTACTAATTTCCTTAATTTTGGATAATCATCTATAGGGACTGGATAGAAGGGATTGGATTCATAGGTGTTGTAATAATCAACCATGTTTCTGGCGAGTTCTTCGTCATCCATATTTTCATTGACACATTCAAAGTAATAAATATTAAAACACAATCCTTTTAGCTTCAAAATTTTTCAGGAATTACAATGTGATCATATCGAAGATGTATTTTTCGTAAAGACCTAGACTCTCTTTCTTGAAAAGACCAGCATTTTGTGGTATGATTCATCGCAAAACTCGACCAATCGCTTTCACAAGCCCGACAGGCTCTATCATTTCTTACAGTTTCAGATAGAAGTTTTGCCGTTTTGTATCTTTCATCATTCTTTTTCAATAAAAATAAAATACATTGTCAATTGTTATAGGAACGGTTATTGCTAGATAACTAGAACTCACTTTGAATTTTTTGATAGAGTAGAATTTGCGTTTTTAAGTTTTGATTTGATAGCTTACTAATGGGCAGATTTAAGTAATTATATTCGATGTCCTTAGCTATGACCCAGGAAATTGACATAATGTCAATCCTACAAATTGATGCTACCGTCATTACTGGAATGCTTGTTCTTCTTACTATCACAAATCTCACCCGGATCACCAAGGAATTTTGGTTACCAAAACAAGTTGCTTATGCTATCATTCCATTTGCATTCTCTGCCAGCTTCGCCGCATGGCAACTACTTGTCAATATATCTTCAGGTGAAGGAAATTTTATTCCAGCCTCTTTGGCACTTATGATAATAGGATTTGCCATTGTAATTAGTGTCGCAATAAATCTAACCTTCAAAAAAAATTGGATAAAAAAAGATACTATCTAACTAAATTTAGCTTTAAATTTTATTTTTACCACAAAATGCTTATATTCGATTTTACGAAGAAATATTGTGGATTATCAAATCCTACAATATATCTTCAGTTTTTCAGTTTGGATTTACACAGGCAGAAAGAAAATCCTAGATTTTGCTCTTTATAATAAGATTGGAAAAAAAACAATCGGCCTTTTGTTAATTCCAATTTTGTCTCCATTTGCTGTCTACATGATTTGTCACGGGGCTGCGAATGATCCGTTGTTCCGGAAACTAGTTCAAAAAGCAATATTTCAAAAGAAAATTACTGATTATTTCACTCTCTGATCTTTTTTATTGATATTAAGAAAGTAAAGGGGAATGTTTCCCACTTCACCTAATGGCAGAATTTATTCAGAACTTTTTACTTATGAGGAAGATTATCCCGAAAGCTAATGCTGTAAGGATGGCTCCGCCTAATATGATAAATTCTGTTATCATAAGGAAAAAATTTGATTCCGACTAGATAAGATTTTGCTTAACTTTCATCTCAAAATAAAAAATTGTAAGATTGAATAAATCCTTAAGTTTTTGAAACGTTAAGATTATTCATGAGAAAAATTCTTGTTGCTTCTTTTTTCATGTTTTTATTGCTTCCCTTTACATACTTGGCAGAAGCATCTCAGATTACTGATATTGTTCCAAAAAATGTTAGGATGTATGACAAAGGAACCTATAATGTGATTACAATGGATATTCATTTTATAATACCAAACATAAGAACAGATGAATCTAACTTTTTTTTCGCCCAACAAATATCAATTACAGATGACAAGGGAAGAAATCATCAAGTAGACTTGAGGGAATGTAGTGTAGCCGGGGCCTCCGGAATGTACCTAATAGATGGGAAAAAAGGATCGGATCAATATTACACTCCATGTTATTCGGTTGAAAAGGATTTTAAAAATTTCAAAGTATATTTTACGCCTACGGGCAATCCGAAATCAACGGTTATTGGAGATTTTATTGTAAAAGAGAATAACCAGGTTGTTCGAGCTGATGAAGGAACACCGTGTAGTATAATGATGACACAAGCTGAGAAAGATGCCAACCCAAATAGAATTCAAGACGGAATTCCTGGTGTAACCCATAACGGTGAATGTATTACTGATAGCCCAAAATCAGATATTGGATCATTTTTTTCAGGATTTTGGGATATGATTAGGTCATGGTTTCATTTTTAATAATGTGATTCCTAATCACATGATTTTTCTCTAACAATCCAGACAGAACCAAAACTATCCTCCAAAACCTACATTTAGTTCAACGATCTAAAATTATCAATGACTTTTATTTCTGTCGAGAATCTAAAGACAGGGTACAGAACAGAAAAGGGAACAGTTCGTGCTGTTGATGATGTAAGTTTTTCCTTGGAAAATGGCGAATCAATCGGTATAGCAGGGGAGAGCGCATGTGGAAAAAGTACACTTGGACTATCCATAATGAGGATGGTCCCTGATGGCAATATAGCATCTGGAGACATTACCTTAGAAGGAAAATCAATTTTAAAAATGTCATCGTCAGAATTTGGAAAAAATGTAAGATGGAAGGAAATTTCCATGGTATTCCAAGGTGCGATGAATTCTTTAGACCCGGTGTTTACTGTAGAAGAACAATTTAATGAAGTGCTAAAA
>DATIFN010000032.1:0-3780 GCA_035455245.1 Nitrosopumilaceae archaeon
TGCTTTACTCCTGCAATAAACGACCCTTCCCCTATTTTGCCTGCAGCCAGTCCGCCAAATACTGATTCTACAATACTCATGTGTAACATGAGCTTGTCTAATTGTTTAATGTCTACCCCTACCAGCCCGCCAAATAATCCAGCAGCCGCCTGTGCACCTCCCTGTGCTGTCAGGTTTGTCTGAATTTTTTCAATCTCTGAGAAGAACTGGAATACAAGAATGGCAACAATGGCAAGGAAGACTGCAAATGATATGTAAATTGTATAAATGTAGGGCTTCATTGTGGATTTGCGTTCGTTTTCCAAATTTTCCATTTCGCTTACGTGTTTTTGGATGACTTCAATTGTATCACCAACATCTCCACCGGTTTCCATTGCCAATTGTAACAAAGTCATTACACGTCTTGCTGTTCTTGTTTGTACTCTTTCTACAAAATTGTCAAATGCCTCTTCTACTGGCATGCCCCAGCTCAAATTAGCCCTCAAGTTTTTCAATTCTGGTGTAAGTGCACCCATCTTTCGATTGGCGGCTTCTGAAATTCCCTGAATAATACTGTGACCGCTGACAACAGAGCTTCTTAGTCCAAGAAGGAAAATTGGCAAATTCTTGTCGATACTGTTTTTTCTGTGGATTTGTTTCAAATTCAATGAAACTGGAGGCATTACCCCGACAATTATTCCAAAAACTGCCCCCATATCCCTAATTGTGGTATTTTCTAAGATTGTGGACATTACAAATGATATCATTATTACTATTATGGCAGAAACTGCTGATACGATAATCATTTTTGTTTTTTGACTGGATGCTTTGGCTGGTCGTTTCTTTCTCTTCCCCTGTCTGGCTATTGATTTTTGTTTTTCTTCTAACATGCTTCTTACCTCTTTGGCACCATTCCATCAATTAGTAACAGTATCATTATTCCACATATTGGAACAAGCAAATATGCGATTAACATCATCATTGTTGTAATATCTAATCCCAAAAAGGAAGTTGCCATTGTTGCCATGATGGAGAACATGATGATTGCCATCAAGGGGAACACTACAAGTAAAATGGTGTACATTTCTGCAATGATTCCAAGTGAGGCTGTCATTTTTTGTATTACCTGTTTTTTTTCTTCCATCTGTACTTTGGCAAGTGCTGTAAAGTATTCCTTAAGATTTCCACCGGTTTGAATTGTTGAGATCAATCCTTCGAGAAGTTCTGAGAAAGCTTCAGCTGGAGTTTTGCGAATAAGATCAGTCAAAGCTGTAATGATATCCATTCCAAGGATATCGACATTACGAACTATGTATCGTGCACTACGGACAAACTCCTCTTTGGTGTTTTCTTTAGCAATCGCTTTGAAGATTCCCTCTAGTGTCAGTCCACTTGCTGCAAGTGTTGCCATATATCCAATAAAATAAGGAGCCTCTTCCTGCAATCTTCGCTTTCTTGTGCCAACGTTGATTTCTGGATACTTGTACATTACTCCTAGTCCAGCTTCAAAACCAGCTGCAGCGGCAAAAAATGGAAAGAAAACCTTGAGTTCTGTCACCGGTAAATCGATGATTGATACAAAGATGGCTGATACCGCAAAAGAAACAATGCATGCAATCATTCCAACAAATACCATTGTACACACATAGGCTTCGTAAGGAACAGGCATCATGCCTTTGTCAAGCTTAGTTTCCAACCCGATTAATCTTGGATATAAAAATTTGACTTTTTTCCCTAGGAGTTTGTAACTCATGGCGTAGATTCCAGAAACTTCTTCTTTTTCCTTAGAAGGCTTTGGTCGTTTTTTTGCCTGGCGAACAATGGCTGGTGATATTATCTGAGAATTCTTTTGATTTGTATTGGAAAGTGACTCACTAGTTTTTTTTGGTTTTATTTCTTTTTTGATTTGTTTTTTAAAGCTAAACATAATTTATCACGTGAGAAACCTCTTTCTTTCATAGAATCTTTCTGGATTAGAGTAAAATTCCATTATGGTTGCATTCACATCCTTGGCGTTTTGAATGTCGCGTGATGCAAGCATCCATTCAAGGGCAGTTTTTCTTTTGCTTAGTTCTTGCGTAACTTGTTCTTTAGTTAAACCAATTCTTTGTGCTATTTTATCAAACATTATGCTTTTTCCTGAAAATTCATGCTTGTCTGTCTCAGGATTCCATTTGAATACATCGCTTAGAAGAATCTCCTCTGATTTTTCATCATACCCTACTATTTCTGAAATCTGCATTACTCTTCTTACAGATTTGTCACCTATTCGAATTTTTAATTGTAAAAGTATTGCATTTAATGTAGTAACTAATAGTACTTTTGGGACTTCCATTGGGACAGAGGTTAACCTTGTGATACAAGATTTCACAGAGTCTGCGTGAATTGATGAGAAACCACCGTGACCTGTTGCCATTGCCTGAAATAGAGTGTGAGCTTCTCTTCCTCTTGTTTCTCCTACGATTATAATATCTGGTCTCTGTCTTAGTGCTGCCCTTAAAAGATCAAATTGTGAAATTTCTCCAACTCCACCGGCAGTAAAGGTCTGTCTTGATATGGATGGAATCCAGTTTTCATGTGGTAAGTTTAGTTCAGGTGTATCTTCGATGCTAACTATTTTGTTGCTAGGTGTGATAAAAGATGCAATTGCGTTTAGAGTGGTAGTCTTTCCACTTGCTGTTCCTCCTGATATTAACATGGTTAATTTGTTTTCAACAAGGAACCAAAGATAAGCTGCAATATCTGATGATACGGTGTTTGATCTGATTAGGTCAATAATTGTAATAGGATCTTCTTTGAAATGTCTTATGGTAAAAGTACTTCCACGCTTTGTTACCTCATGGCCCAGTGTAAGGTTGATTCTGCTACCATCGGGAAGTGTTGCATCAACAATGGGATTTGCCACGGAAATGTGTTTTCCTGATACATATGCAAGCTTTCTAACAAAATTTTCTAATTCCGCATCGCTATGGAACAGTATGTTGGTAGGCATGGATTCATACTCTCGGTGCCAGATGTAGAGTGGAATATTTGTTCCATCGCAACTAATTTCTTCTATCATGTGGTCATGCATAACAGGATCAATTATTCCAAAACGAGTAAAATCCCTGATGGCGTAGTAGAAAATCTTGGAAAAGTTTCTACGTTTTATATCCAGTCCATATTTATCAATCATGCTGACAATCTTTTTCTTTAGGCGCTCTTCAGCGTCAGCACGTGATTGTATGTCGTTAAGATCTATGCTAAGTTCTACCATTAGCATTTTTCTAATTTTCTCAAAATTTTCCTTATCTTGTGGGGTTAAAGATGGTTCCATTATCATGTATCGTTTTCCTCCTTTTGCTGTGGGATCCCTCATTATTCCAGCGTAGACTCCATAGTCTTCGTATCCTGTTTTAGAAACGGTGATAAAGTTTTTCATACCATCTGAATCATCGACAAACTCTTGTCGTGTGGAGGAATTCCCAAAAGTGGGCCGAAGCTCCTGTGCTTTGGAAACAATATTTTCTAAATTTACTGGTTCTGATTGACTAGGCTTTTCTTGCTTTTTTTCTCCTTTACTTTTAAATATTTTAAAATTCAACATTTTGCTTTTATCCTCTCTTCGAATTTCTGTGTTACGATTCTTTGGTTTGATCGCTGATCGACCATTACATTTGTACTATATCTAACGATCTTACTTGTTTTTTCTTCTTTCCCTGATTTTATATACAGTCCCCTGTGTCTTTCCATCAATTTTTACCTCGTAAGAGGTATCGTTCGCTAATAATACTAATGGCTATGTGAGTATTTTTTAGAACA
>DATIFN010000033.1:0-5914 GCA_035455245.1 Nitrosopumilaceae archaeon
AACGTTGCAAGGCTGGAAGAAGGATAAAGATTTGGAAATCCCAAATGGCCCATGTTATACTTTTCATGATCCAGCCAACAACTCAATTGCAATTTATGAAAATAAGCGTCCAGATGTAATGAAGGCGTTCAAGGGACGAATAGATACAAAATAATTTTGAGAGAATCTTTGGAATTGTGGGATCATCTTTTGTCCAAAATGATATTTTTTACGGGTTTTTGATTCGGAGTCAAAGTATATTGATTTACTTAAAACCATATCACGGAATTTTTAAATTCACCACGGAAAGAGTCGTCTTTTTGATTCTGCATCAGTCACACTAATTGCCTTTGTTGGACAAGTTTGTGCAGCATCAAGGATTCTCTGGGGTGATGCGCCTGCGGAATTTATTACAGAAGATTTTGGATTTGTTCTTGCATTCTTGTCTACATAGAAAACGTTTGGCGCCATTACTTCACAGCTACAACATCCAATGCATAGGCTCTTGTCTACGTTTGCAGTAACTTGCTGTTTTAGTTCTACTTCAGGTTCTTCTACTTCCTCAACCTGGGCCGTTTCTGCCCTGCTTTTTTCGTAGGTTTCCCAAAATACTTTCTCATAATATCTCCAGAACTCTTGGTACGCAGATTCAGCATATCTGGTGTATTTACCCCAGTCCTGTTCTGGTGGTTTATCGGTTGGTTTTGCCCCCCACCAGTTTTTGGAATTAAAAGTATAGTCTGTTTGAGAGTTTTTTTCATGATATTTTCTTTTCATATCATGTGAGGGTTTAATTGTCCTTTTGTATTCTGTTCTTAGGATTTGATATGCTTCAGTTACCAACTTGAATTTTTTTCCGTCTTTTTCTGATGTGTTTTTGTCAGGGTGTAGTTGTAATGCAAGGGATCGATATGCAGATTTTACTTCTTTAAATGATGTATCATTTTTTAGCCCAAGGATTTGATAACACTGGAAACTATTCACTGGTTTTTAAAGGAAGAACTGTGTTAAAAAGATTGTAAGGAAAATAAGTGAAATCAGGATAAATCATCTTTGTTTCATTGGTTCGTTTGTTTTTTAAACAATAAAAATTTTTTATAAAAACAGACCAACTCCAGGCAAAAAAATCGCCTGGGTTTGGTTGGGGGGTCTGGCTTGAGTGATCACACTTGGGACCACTCAATCATGGATAGAATATCTTGCGCACCCTGATTGGTCGTTTTTTCTCCAGTATCTTTATTTGGTGGGTGGCTGAGGTTTTTAGAAGTCATTTGTTTTTGTTTTTTTGTGCTAAATGCGTCATAGAAGTCTTTAAAAGATTTTCTGTAGTCCTTGTTTGTTTTGTTTGTTGCTGTGTTGTTTTTTATTTCAATTCACCTCTTAGAAATTGAAGGCATGTTTTTGTATATTACATTTGAGAGACAGTGAACTAATTGACACCAAAACGATCTTTCATGTTGTGGTATGGTCAGTTATAGTACTGTACTAGAAATGATATAAGCGATTGACCCTATTGCATGCCATGTTACAAGTTACTTCAAAAAATCAAGTTGGTTTCGTTTATGATAAATCAAATTTATACGGAGTAGAGTTTATCGGATTAATCAATAAACAAGGAAAGATGGAAGACGCTTTATTTGAAAATGAGATAAACATGACAAAGGAAAAAAGAGACATGTTTTTGATGGCCTTTAGACTGCAGCATTCCATGCAAACTGATTTTGATGAAGAGTTTGGACCTGTTAGTTATTCCATAATTATGAGGGAAAATTCAAAATTGGTCTCATTTCCATCTTTTCCATATCTTGTATTAGCTATAATGAAAAAAAATAAAAACCATAATCCAGTGATTAACAAAATTAGAAAGGCATTAAAAAATTATGGGAGTGTAGCAACGGAATTTCCTTTGGAAAAAAGTGATTTGATTTGAACATGTATGATATGAAATCAATCCACTGCTGCAAGTGTGACAAGTTCATTGGTGAAATCAATTATGACGCAATAGTTACATTACCAAAATGTGGATCTTGTGCAAACGTGCTTCCAGAAGGCGATGACAAGGTATTATACATTGTAAATAAGCTTAACAAAAACCAGACAAGTTTAGCGCCACCTTTGCATAGCATCGCATAGGACAATTAGACAACTGTATTAGAACAATTAAATCAAATTACAACTACCAGCTATTATGCATACCTTCAATTACATAACTGCCCTAATTACCAAAAGGTTATCGTGTTGTGAATGATCTTCCAAGCAATACAGAAAGAATGTTGTTGTATATTCAACAAAATCCAGGGTGCCACTTGCGCCAGATCAAAAGAGACCTAGGAATGTCTATGGGAACTGTTCAATATCACCTGAATTTATTAGAAAAGTCAGGCAAGATATCATCAGAAAGACAAAGATTGCACAGATTCTATTTTCCAGTTTCTATTAATGAAACACATGACAGAAACATACTAAAAATCTTGAACCAGGAGACTGCAAGGGAGATACTCATGTTTATTGTAGAAATGAAAAACCCTACTCAGACGGAAATTGTTGATAAAATCAAGATATCTGCAGCATCGGTAAACTGGCACATTGGGCGTTTGGCTGGTCTTGGGATAATAAATGAAACCCGAGATGGAAAATACAAAAGGTACAGCTTGGTTGGAGATTCAAGCTATGTCGTTACACTGATGAAAAATTATCATCCAAGCATCTGGGACAAGTGGAGCAACAGACTGGCTGAAACATTCTTATCATTATCAAAGGATGGTGAGCAATGATGATCCTCCCAGAATTATTTCTTGAAATAAAGTCATTTGGGGTACAAAATGCTCTAGAACTGGGAATAATTGCGTTTTCCCTTGTGTTATTTGTGATATCCATCAAGGCCTATAGAACTACAGGTTTGAAGAAACTCGCATATGCAGCTATAGCATTTGCATTGTTTGCCATTCAATTATTTTTCGAATATATTGAAGGAGTTTATGATTTCTTTGAAGACGAACATACCGAACTCATATTGACATCGACAACTCTTGCAATACTGATTTTATTCTTTTTGGCCGTAGTAAGGAAAAAATAGATTACAAATGTAGAATTTATTTTAAGATATTTCAATGAGGCATAATTATAAAATATCAATTCAGAATTAGATGGTACAATTCTCTAAATATAGATACCAAGAAGCAAGGCTTTTGTCCGGACTTTTTTTGATCGCTTAGTTAACTGTCTCTCAATTATAATATACGATCAAAAGTCTTGTTGAGCGGATGAAAATGCCAGATGAATCCTGCAGAAAATGCGGAGGATCTCTTGTCAATTGCTCACTGTGCGCAGAATGTAAACAGATCGTGCAGCAAATCTGTATAAAATGCGGTGTAAAAACAGAAGAAAGATTTCATCTGGGCTGTTTTTATCACATCGAATCAATTCAGGTAGGAATGGAACTTACTGCATGAACAGATAAAAAATTAATTCGTTTGTAGTCAGGTTTAGTAACTAGTATTGCTACTTGTCTTCACCTTTAACAAATTTGTACAATTTCTCCAGAAAAGATCCGACAAAAACCCAGGTTGTTGCACCAAGAAATAGAGAAAATGAAAGTACAATAGCACTTTCTATACTTGAAAGAGAATCATCCGCACCATGTAATTGTGAAAAAACTAGGAGGGCTTGTCCATTCCAGTAGTAAAAAAATTCCCAGGTAAGAACAGGCAAAAATGTTAGATAATACATTGCATGATATAGATTGACTATTGTTGGATCACAGTATCCTAGTCCAATTTCTGTACAGCCAGCTCCATAACCAAGACCTAGAAAAAAGACGATAATTGAAAATGTAAAGTAGAAAATACTAATGGCTGCACCATACCAATTATTCCTAAAGAAACTTTTCAAATACGACATTGATTTCGTGTTTACTTGACATTGTTTTTAGAGATTACTGATAAGGCACAGCATAGGATATAGATTAAAATCGCACATCTTAGAAAAGAACCCAGTAATTGAATCGCAAAATAATTGCAATTGCCGTTGTTATAGTAGTTGTTTCTGTTATTTTTGGTGTCTATTTTTTCTACCAACCTGCAGAAACTCAAACAGCAAACAAAAAGGTTGCTAAATTAGCTATAGATAAATCTGGAGAAAATTGGATTAAGACAAACGCTACCTCATTGTTTACTGTATATGCGTCTAAAGAAGATTATGTGATTAAAAACGGCACAATATTTTCAAATAAATTATTGTTTGAGGAAAAACCTGGTATGGAAGATTTATACAATGAAATTGGCGTGGTAAATGAACCACAGAAAACCGTTGTGGTTGTTCCAGTTTTCACTGCATC
This sequence comes from Nitrosopumilaceae archaeon, assembly GCA_035455245.1. Lineage (GTDB taxonomy): Archaea > Thermoproteota > Nitrososphaeria > Nitrososphaerales > Nitrosopumilaceae > UBA8516. The sequence continues at coordinate 4,316 of DATIFN010000033.1, forward strand.
TGCTTATACCGAGCCTGGATTTTATACATACTATAATGGAAAATGTGATTCTAGCTGTTTAACCATACCAATAACGGATCTGATACCAACCCATGCAAGCATCAATGCAGTACAAGTGCTAATGATTCTTGGTTATGAGTTTGTTACTGATGTCGATATCGATAAAAATCCAGGAATTCTTAAGAAATATGACAAGGTAATCATGTTACACAGTGAATATGTGACTAAAAAAGAATTTGATGCAATCACAAACCATCCCAAAGTATTGTATCTATATCCTAATGCCTTGTATGCAGAAATAAAAACAGATTATGATAAAAATATGATAACTCTAATCAGAGGACATAGTTATCCTTCCCCAGATATTGGAAATGGATTCGGTTGGAAATTTGACAACACTAATTACGAATATGATCATGATTGTTTTGATATGAAATTTTATAAAATAGATAATGGCATGATGCTAAATTGTTGGCCAGAGGACATCATTCATACGAACAAGGACTTGTTAAAATCAATTAAAAAATTCTAGACTACATGTCAAAACGATTCATTGACTCGGGATGATTTGTTAGGATATTAGTTAAAAAAAAGAAATTTCTATATTATTTTTGTATCCAGGAAATCCCAGAATGCCACGTTTGCAAAGGCTTTTGCAGCTTGTGGTGTAGCATTAGAGTTCACAAATCCTGGTGGGAACGGTATCGCGTCTCCACTTGAATTAAAGGCACCCATCGCTGATTGTGCGGCGTTTATGTCTCCAATGTTATCACTGCAGAATGCAGCCTTTGCATCATCTATTGAGATTGATCCACCTGGGACGCTTCCAAAGGCCAAGTTGTTAAGAATGGCTCCAACCAATTGTTGTGCTAGTCGCATTCTTGCTTGATCCAAATCAGACCTTTGTGACTTGTCTGTGTTCTTTGGAATACTTGCATACATTCCTCCTAGAGCCTGAGCATCAGTACCTACATCAAAGTCATCACAGTTTATTGTACCAGGGTCTCCTGCTGTATCAGGCCAATATGCCTTGAATTGTGTAAGATGTGTCTGCCAGTATCCTATAGTTCTCGTGGTAGCGAATATCGTTACTGTCTCAGAATCATGTTCAGTTGGTGCATTGCCGCCACTTGGGTTCCCACTGTGTGTACCAAGTGATGCGGTACATGTATCGTCACTACAAATTTCTGCAGTGATAAAAGCAGTGTTTGTAGTTGTCTGGGTTAATGTGGTATCACATGTCCAAGTCCAAGTCTCTCCTGGATCTAGGAATGAGTCTTGGTCACCGCCTGTTTTAACAGGTCCAACTTGTGGTGCACAAACAGGATCGTCAGTTAATACAAGGTTTTTGAAAGATGTATCACCATCATTTACTTCAGAGTAAGTGTATCTCACAGGCAAAGGTGAAGTTCCAGATGTCACGTTAGCTGATTTGGTAAGGGTAGTATGCGGATTTACAATTGTTACTGTAACTTCATCACGTTCACTTTCATCGCTTCCTTGGACTTGTGGGTCACCAGTGTGTGTTCCAACGTCTGATGTACAGTCAAGGTCAATGCAGATATCAGCTGTTGCAAAGGCGTGGTTTGTAGTTGTCTG
>DATIFN010000034.1:0-15413 GCA_035455245.1 Nitrosopumilaceae archaeon
GGCCTCGTCCGTCCAGGATTGGTTCTAAATCTTTTGGCAGGAACTGTTGCTGGAGGTGGACCAGACGCTAGCCCGCCTTCACTTGTATTTGGAAAATCATCGTCTAGTCAAGGCTTTGCCGGATTTCTTTTTGGCAATGCACCAGAACCAGACCCATTTGCACCAATCACACCAACACAAGATAGTTCAATTAATGTGCCTTTAGAGATTAATGACAACAGATACTATCTCACCGGATATTCTAATACGATTCAAACAGTTCAAACAGAAACAGGAAAGGATGTTAATCTGAAGCTAAGCTTCTTAGATGCATCACAAGTAGCGCATGTTGCACTGCATTTTGTTGATAAAAATAATGACGCAATGTCTGATACCGATCCAACCATTACATTTGACAATGGGAGTGTCGTAAAATCAGATCCCGATGGAATACTAGGTGATCAGATCTCATTTACAACTTCAACAGACGGAATTCATCACAATTTTGACTTTGCGTTTAGCTTTGATCAAGCAACAAACCGTAATCTTATGATAACAGCCTGGGATGAAAAAAGAAATTCTGCAAATACTAACATCTATAACGCATTTGAGGTGACAGGTCAAACAATCCCAGATGAAACTAGCCATCTTTTCCTTCAAGACTTGGGGCAGTTTATCATTACTGGTGATGATACATATCATGTTGGATCCCAAGTTACACAACAACCAGAACAGTTTGGCTTTGATTATCCAGATACCATAGGAAGAATCGAAAGGCACGATACTGCACTATATGATGTGATATCTGATGAAAAAACAAGAGCAGGCCAAGTAATGGATGAAAAGTTCAATCTTGGTACCCAAACCTTTGTAGAAAAAACAGTAAAGCCATTTGATACAAAGCGTGCATCTGAATTAAGCTGGTCCTTTGTCGGTCATAAGTTGCGAGACTTTACCAAGACTCCGGAAGAAAATAATGAATTGATAAAAGGTTTAGCTTGGCAAGAACACCTCAGGGCACAAAAGGTTCTTGATTCGTTACTTGTAGAAAGTAAATATCGAGAGTAGAATTTTAAGCATTAGCAATACTTTGTGACAAAGAAATGTAAGGTCATAAATTTTTAATGTAATCAAAAATTTTTCAGGATATTCAACATGTCTTAGCATATTTTCTGGATTTTCTTAATTATTGAGTTATCCTATTTTTAAATTAGTTTGGAATGTCTTACCGGAATATTGAATAATTAGGAATTTTAGAGTACTGCGATGATTGATTTAGATCAGATAGAGCAGATATTTGTAATATTGAACACACTTGGGACAATAATACTGATTGTTTTATTTTGGAAGACCATAAAACATTTGGAAGAGGCAAGCAAAAATGCACGAATTCAGACAAACTATAGATTTAGACCATGGGTTGGTCCTACAAATGGAATAAAACTGATGTCTACAACTGATAATCGTCATCAATTTGGAATAGACATAAAAAATTATGGAGAAATTCCAGCATCAAATATTATCGCAATGTTTAAGATGAAAAATGATATGATGACCAGAGACCTTTTAAAAAATCCTGAAAGTCTTGAAAGCTTTAATCTTGGTCCACTTCTTCCCAACATGGAAAAGCGATATTGGTTCTTTATAGACTCAGATTTGGTTGAAAAGGCAAAAAATGGAGGCACCAACATTTTCACCTTACTTTATTTCTCTTATGACCATCTTGGAGGAAAAAGTGGTTATGGGATGATAAGCCAGTATGATCCAAAAACGGACTTATTTTTGCACAAGGATATGTGGGTTGACTAGTATGTTTAGCCTATGTTGTGATATCAAAATTCTCTAGAAAAAAATCTCAAAATTTCGATAGATTTTCTGAAGACGGATTTAGCCCTAAACGTGTCCTTCAGCTAGAATTTCTTTATTTTTTCTAGCAGGAAAGGAGAAATTCTGACTAAATTGACCCGCAAGGGCACAAAATCCGACATGATTCAAAATACAAAAATACCGAAGAATTACACCTAGGGATATGTCAGGCGGCATCTCTAAAAAGATCGACATAGAAGGGGTTTCTCCTTTCAAGTTGCCATCTGGGGTTTTTGAAGTACAAATCGCACTCTGCACCACTCCTCCATCTGAACAAGAAATCGCAAAAAAGTTTTTCCCCTCAGTTTGGAAAGAGGATTTTCATCTCAGAGTAAAAGATAAAAAATTCAGTGTATCCCTTGGTAGTGAGAAAAATCCATTACCTGAAATAATCTTTGATCGAAATTCCATATGGGTCGTTATTACTGATCAATTTTCTTCAATTCACACCGTCTTTGAAAAAGTGACATCCTCAGTTCATGCAAAAAAGGTTGAGGTAAGCGAAATACCTGTTCCTAAGGAAACACTTGGATATCCTTTACCAGGAAAACCCAGTTTAGTGGGAACGTCTGGACCATCAGGTCAACGAGGACCCATGGGAGCTCCTGGGCCATCAGGACCAATGGGACCACCTGGCCAACCAGGTCCACGAGGACCAATGGGTCCGTCAGGTCCTGTTGGTGATAAAGGATATCAAGGTCCACCAGGTCCACCGGGAGAACCAGGTCCGATTGGTCCGCAAGGTGATAAAGGTCCGTTAGGTCCACCAGGTGAAAAAGGAGATACTGGTCCACGTGGTCCGCAAGGTGACAAAGGCGATAAGGGAGACAAAGGAGAGCAAGGTCCTCGCGGTGACAAAGGGTTAACAGGTGACAAAGGTCCGCAAGGTGACAAGGGTGATAAAGGTCCACAAGGTTCTACTGGAGAAAAAGGTGACAAGGGTGACAAGGGTGACAAGGGTGACAAAGGTCTTACAGGACTTCCAGGTCAACAAGGGGACAAAGGTCCAACAGGAATTATTGGTCTACAAGGTGACAAAGGAATTCAAGGACCAATGGGTGACAAAGGTCCAAAAGGTCTTCAAGGTCCTATAGGTGACAAAGGTGAGAGAGGTCCACTTGGTCCGCAAGGAGAAAAAGGTTTAACTGGTCCACAGGGTCCGCCGGGTGACAAAGGTACACAAGGTCCACAAGGTCCTACTGGAGAGAAAGGTCTTACAGGAATTCCAGGTCAACAAGGTGAAAGAGGACCAAGAGGACTGCCGGGTCCTTCTGGCGAACAGGGTCCAAGAGGTCTACAAGGTCCGCCGGGTGATAAGGGTCCACAAGGTCCACAAGGTCCACAGGGTGAAAGGGGTCTACAAGGTCCGCAGGGTCCACCAGGTGAAAGAGGTCCACAAGGAATTCAGGGAATGCAAGGTGAACGAGGTCAGCCAGGTCCACTAGGTCCTTCTGGCGAACAAGGTCCACGAGGTCCTCAAGGTACTCCTGGAGAACCAGGACCAAGAGGTCCACCAGGTCCACCAGGAGACAAGGGGGTTACAGGATTTTCTGAACAAGAAAAAGCGCTGGTAAGTGAACTACTTGAATTACTCACTGCAAAAAATGTCATTACGACAGAACAGCAAATAAAATTACTTAGCTTTCTTTACTAGTTAGCATACTTCAAATAACTGCGAATCAATTTTACAATAATGAGTCAATCAAAAGAAAAAATCGATTTCAAATTACTTGATTATGAAAGAATAGGAAACGAATTTGTGTCATTCCAATTAGAAGATGGTACAATAGTCAAAGTCAAAGTTGATCTGGACAGAGTAGGAATTGCAACAAATTACAAAAATCCTGACGGGACCCCTCACTACGCAATTAATACTTCAGTAAAAATATCTGTAATTCCAAGTGAGAGAAAGTTCTCTATTGAAAAAAACAACGTGAAAGGAAAATCCTCATCTCCTCCTGGACAGATGTTTAGTTAAAATAAAATAAAAATTTGAAGGTTATCGCATTAAATACTGCGATAACTTGATCTCTTGTGAATCAGAACTATCGACGTCTGACCGCTTTTCTAGCTACGGCTCGTCTGACAGCTCTTTTAACTAGAGCTCGTCTGACTAAAGCCCTTCTGACAGCTTTTCTAGCTACAGTTCTTCTGACAGCTTTTCTAGCTCGTCTTCTTGTTACCATTACAAAACGTACGATCAACTTGCATTTCTACAGTTAAACTAAACAAAGTTACACTAACTGATTTACAATCTATCAACAAAAATTTTTGAATGGATCTAAATTGTGATCGCAATTTTGATCAATAAACTGCTTCAGCTGAAGGTCTTCTGCCTAACAACCAAGATTTTTTGCCACACTGTGTGCATTTGTATTGTCTTCTACGCTTGTATGTTGGAATTTCGGGAACGAAAATTATTTCTTGTTTTGTTTTTGCCATGCAAATTGTACACCACCTATTTTCAAATTCCTGATCCATGATTGTAAAACTTGACCGAAACAAAAAAAGCTTTTTTTCTCAAGTTCCACGAGCTTTGATTATTGTAAGAACATCTTCATCTTGCAAAGTATGATTCAATCCCACTCTCTGACCTCCAAACTTTACACTTTTTCCCCAGACTAGAGCATATCTGAAATCTTTTCGCATATCTCTGTGTAGCTTGTTACATATGTCTAGTACGGTGGAACCATCTCTTGTTATCAACGGCTCATCATAATCAGTTTCTCCACCTTTTGGTCTCATGTAAATTCTGATAAAATCAAGTTTTTCATAAATCGCATCCTTGAGGGCATTGATGTTGATGTCAGCGTCGGCAGATATTGGAACAATTTTTGATTTTATATTGGATTGTAATTCATTTAAAAATCCCTGATTTACTAAATCAATTTTATTCATTATAGTTAAGGATTGAACATATGTCTTGCTGCCAGAAATAAAATCAGTTAATTGTTCTGAATCAACATCTTCTCTAATTAACACTCTTCCATTGTTAAACCCATAAACCCTAAGTATGTCTTTTAGAAGACTTTGTGACATTTTTGTTAAGGGTACTTGTTGACTGACAGATATTCCTCCATCTGAAGTTTTTTCTATAACGATGTTGGGAGGTTTTTGATCTAATCTTATTCCAATATTTCCAAGCTCAGTTCTGATAACTTCTTCGTGATATGGTTGAAAAACATCAAGTATGATCAAAACCAAATCTGCGCTTTTTGCTACGGCCAAAACTCTTTTTCCTAATCCTTTACCTGTTGAAGCACCTTTGATTATTCCAGGCAAATCAAGTACCTGAATTTTTGCACCACGATGTTCCATCATACCTGGGACTACGGTTGTGGTTGTAAATTGAAATGCCCCTACTGCAGATTTTGCACCAGTAAGTTTGTTCAACAAGGTGGATTTTCCAACACTTGGTAATCCGATAAAGACAACAGTAGCATCACCTGTTCGCTTGACATCAAATCCTGCTGAGCTTCCAGATGATTTTGATTTTACTTCTTCTTGTTCACGTTTTAGCTTTGCCAGTTTTGCCTTTAGTAATCCGACATGATGTTCTGTAGCTTTGTTAATCTGAGTCTTTGACATTTCATCTTTAATGGCCTGAATTTTTTCTGGAATACCCATTTTATCTCACTTGTTGTTCTGTCTTACTGAATAAAACTGTATTTTCTTTCTTGACATATTGAATCCTCGAGATGGGTATTGTCTCAAAGTTGTCAGATAGTTTTATGAATTCTGGCAAGGTTGCCTCCTTTACGATGTTATAATCAAGATATCCTACATGATATGAATCTGGATTATCCGCATACATCGCTTTGCTAAAAATTTGTGCTAATTTTCCTTTGCGAGACATGTTACTGATATGGTAAAATGATATTTTAGATGTGTCTATTTAATGGGGGAGAAGTTATTATCATCAAGGGAATATTTGACTTGATGCAAGGAAAGATTTTTGCCGTTGACATTGATGGAACGATCACTGAAAATGGTGGAGGAAGAATACACCTTGACGCCTTGGATGCCTTGCGTCATATGATAAGACTAGGTCACAAGGTCATCTTTGTGTCAGGTCGATCTTCTGTTGAAGGATATGTCTTGTCTGTTTTTGGAGGATTGACCAGAATAGCTGTTGGCGAAAATGGTGGGGCAATAACCCTTGGTCCATTTGATCATAAACTCTTAGGAAACAAAGATGAATGCATGAAGGCGTTTGAATTGCTCAAATCAAAAATTCCAGAGGTTAAAGAAAAATCCGTATTTCCAAGGATGACTGAAGTTGTACTTGAAAGAACATTTGATTTATCGCTTGCTAAAAAAATTATAATAGATAACAATTCGACCGTAGAACTCTCTGACAGCCAGTATGCATTTCATATTAATTCAAAAGGTATCGATAAAGGACGAGGATTTTCCGAAGTTCTTACTATGCTTTCAGCATCTCCCGCCGATGTTATCGCGATAGGTGATAGCGAAACAGATATTCCTTTGTTTAAGATGTCTGGACAAAGTATTGCCCTTGGCAATGCACAAGAAAACGTGAAATCTCAAGCTTCTATGACTGTCGCAGGGAACGCAGGAGATGGCGTCATAGAAGCACTTGAATACATTGCAATCAAGTTAGCAAAGGTGTAGCAAATGACTCTGAGACTTTTACTTGATGAGATAAGATCGAACATACAACAAATATGTTCTAAACTACACTATCCTGATATCAAATTTGAAGTATCAGAAGCTTCACGACCCGAGTTTGGTGATGTGAGTTGTAATGTTTCATTTTTACTTGCAAAACAACTAAAGAAAAAACCATTTGATATTGCAAACATAATTTCTGAAGAATATAAAAACAGTTTAGGGAAATTCGTAACAAAATCAATGGCGCATCCTTCGGGGTATGTGAATTTTTTTATAAATTATGGAGAATTAAACAATGCAACAATTTCTGTCTCATCCGAAAAAAATTATGGGATGATTGACATTGGGAAAAACTCTAAGGTAGTAGTAGAACATACCAGTGTAAACCCAAACAAAGCACTACACATAGGACATGTTAGAAACATCATCATCGGTGACACTGTAGCTAGAATTCTGAAAAAAGCAAACTATGATGTGAGAATCTTAAATTATGTTGATGATTCTGGCTTGCAAGTTGCAGATATAATAGTTGGATTCAAGTTTGGAGGGTTTCCAATAGAACCACCTCAAGATCAAAAGTTTGATGATTATTGTGGTGATGTAGTTTATGTCAAGACCACGGAAAAATATGAAACTGATCCAAAACTTGTTACTTATAGAACTGAAATATTAAAACAACTTGAAGAAGGTACCTCGGAAACGGCAAAACTTGCTGGAGAAATAACAAAAAGGGTTCTTGCAGAGCAACTAAAGACATGTTGGCGTCTGGGAGCTACATTTGACTGTCTTAACTATGAATCACAAATCGTTCGCTCTAATCTTTGGAAGACAGTATTTGAGAAAATGAAAGAGATGCAACTCATAGAACTAGAGAAGGAAGGCAAAAACGCGGGATGCTGGGTCTTTAAATCAGAAACCGATGAGGAGGATAAGATACTTGTAAGAAGTAACGGCATTGCTACATACATTGCAAAGGACATACCTTATGCGGCATGGAAGCTTGGAATTCTTGAAGATCCTTTCTTTTATAAAAAATATGCTGAACAATCTGGAAATAGAATCCTCTGGGAGACGGTACTTGAAAAAAATTCCAATTCAAAGCTTGATTTTACTGGTGACAAGGTAATTACAGTCATTGATTCGCGCCAATCGCGTTTGCAAAAAATAATTACAAAACTAATGTCGAGTTTTAAATCCCAAGAAGGTGCATATGTTCACCTTGGATACGAATCAGTAACACTAAGTGCAGAGACTGCAAAAACATTAAACGTAGATACTGGCGGAAAACAAGTTCAAATGTCTGGACGAAAAGGAATCTACGTTAACGCAGATTATGTTCTTGACACCTTAGGAAAAAAAACATTCGAAGAAGCAAAGAAAAGGAATCTAGATCTAGACAACACAAGATTGGTAAAGATCGCAGAACAAGTTGCTGTCGGGGCTTTGCGTTATTCTATGATAAAACAAGATTTAGATAAAATAATAACTTTTGATCTTGCAGAATCTCTAAGTCTTGAAGGAGACACTGGGCCATACATACAATATGCTCATGCCAGGGCTGCAAGAATTTTGGAAAAGTCAGAAATAAAACCAAGATTCGGTGTCTCATTTGCTTACCTCAGTTCAGTATATGAGATTGATTTGATTAAAACGATAGGTAAATTTGATATCCAAGTAGAAGATGGTGCAAAAAACCTTTCTCCAAAAGTAATTGCAAGGTATTGCTATGATCTTGCTGTTTCATTTAATGGATTTTATGAACATGTCAAAGTTCTAACAGCCAAAAACAACGAGCTAATTAATGCAAGATTGTGCCTAGTTTACAGTTTTAAGGAAACACTTGCCAAAGCACTTGATTTAATCGGGATTGAATCTCCAGACAGAATGTAATGCCGCAAAGAGGAAAATTCTTATCCACATTAGATTAGCTCTATTTTTATGAAAAAAATAAAGCAAAACTCCAATGTCCTGTTTTTTTATAATGATTCAAAAAAATGGTTGATGAAGATTTCAAAAAAACAACAATTTCATACACATGTAGGCATAATTGATCACAAAAAAGTAATAGGAAAAGAGTTTGGTTCAACAATTATTACTAACAAAGGCAAATACATCTACCTTCTTGAACCCACAATTCATGATTATGTTATGAAAAGTCAACGCAGTACCCAGATAGTTTACCCAAAGGACCTTGGATACATTGCTGCAAGGACCGGGCTACAAAGTGGGCAAAAAATTGTTGAGATTGGAACAGGAAGTGGTTCACTTACAACATTTCTTGCAAGCATTGTAAAACCACGTGGTCATGTGTATACATATGACGTTGATCAAAACTTTATGGATATTGCTAAAAAAAATATCGAAAAAGCTGGTGTTGCAAAATATGTGACGATGGAAAAATTTGATATGAAAACCGCAAAGAAAATTGCACAAAAGGATGTAGATTTGGTTGTTGTTGATCTTGGTGATCCCTGGTCTGTTGTTCCACAAGCAAGGAAGATGTTAAAGGGAAGTGGTGCATTTGTTGCAATTTGTCCTACAATGAATCAACTAGAAAAACTTGCAACCGTTTTAAGAGAAAATGATTTTTTCGATATAGAGTGTACTGAGCAATTAGTTAGAACGATTGAAGCACGAGAAGGCAAGACTAGACATTCTTTTCGAAGCATAGGGCACACAACCTATGTGGCTTTTGCAAGGAAGGTGTTTACGCCTAGAGGATATTTTAAGAACAAAGATGTAAAGAAAGAGGAAGAGTTGGATAAACCAGAAGAACAGATTTGAGTTTGTAAAAATTTTGCCAATTCCTTAATAATTAAAGAAAACGAAAAGAGATATGATTACAATTCATGCAATGTTTATCAGCAAAACAGTATAGAATAGATAAGTGATCATTAAAAATGAAATTAAAATTATCAGATTCTGCATATTTTTTCTTAATATAAGATCAACTCCAAGTTAGAAAATCTGGTATGTGATTTTTCAACTATGGGAGGTAGCTGAATTCTCTAAATTTTCTTTACTGAAATTAAGAAAAATTAATTTTTACTCAACATCCTTACTTTCAAGCAATTTGAGTTACAAAACAACATCAAATTAAAATCATGAACTGAATTCCATTTCCGGAATTGGAAACTGCAGTTGTAATTTTTATACTGCATGTTTAGATAATAATATTAGAAATGTCTAAAGAAATTTATATCATGATCAAGAAGGTGAAAAAGACTTGATTTTGATTAAAGAGATAGCATTTTGTTTTAGAATTGTAGAAGAGGGTAGCATTCAATAAATGATCTCATTAACAAAATCTTTGAAATTGAAAAACATTGTTCTTCTGTCTGTAGGATTTCTAATATTTTATCCCGCTTTTTCATATTCACAATTAAGCGAAAGTTCGATTGATGTCGATACTCGTTATGCTAATGGCGACAGACCTTCTCCTCAGGGAATGGTTTTGAAAATTTACCAAGATTTTTCTAGCACTCCATTTCAAATTCTTGATTCCATACCTAGTAGTGAATACAAAATTTCTGGTTTACCTCTTAACCATCATTATAGAATTGAAGTCTATCTAAACGGGCTTTTTGAAGCAGAGGATTCATTATTTGCACGAAACGTCGAGGAAAAAATGCAGATTACACTTCCTCTTCCAGTGGGGATCCGTTTCAATGTTTTCTTTAACGATGGTCAAACTCCAATAAATGGTGCCAAAATTTCACTAACGTCTACTGGGGGAGTACCTTTGGGTGAAGGTATTACCGCATCTGATGGAAATAGTATGAGATTTTGGGTACCGCCAACTAGAAATAATGAATATTATGTTGCTGATATTTCGCTAGGAGATGGTATATCCTACACTTTTTCTCCAGTTAAAGCGGTTCCAGGCTATAGTGGAGAAGAAAAAATAGTAACTCCTTGGCCTTCAGTCGTGGGAGGGTTAATCACAGTTCAGCTTTACGAGAATCCTTCAGAGAAAATTGTTGCTCCTAAAGAGAATATCATGGTAGACTTGTATGATAGTAAAAATAATAAAATTACTGAATCAAAAGTTAATGATAAAGGACAAGCTTATTTTTCAAATCTCAAAGTTGACACTTATACGTTCCGAGTAATTCAAGAGGGCATTTCAAATAATACCAAATGGGAATCAAAAGAAGTAATTATAGATGGACCTCAACAAGAAATTGGAATTACCAAGACAATTATACAATCTTCTACACCAGATGAAGTGATCATAATTAAACCAGAACTTCCTGAAATCAAAAATAACCAAACACAAGTTACTATCAAGGAAATGCCTAGTTGTAATTGCGTCGCCTTTAGATTAGATGATGTTCAAGATTTCTATCTGAGTGATTCCCAGATTGCTATTTTGAAAAAATTCCAAGAAAAAAATGCTGGTCTTACAATAGGTGTCATAGGATCGGTGATAGGATCGGATCCTAATCTCACTACATATATCAAGAGTGCTCAAACAAATCCAAATCGAATATTATCAATTGCAAATCAGGCTTGGTCTGGACAAGTTTTGACAGACTTTTCAAAATCTGAACAAGAAGCTCAGATTCTCAAAACCAATGACAAAATCAAAGAAATATTTGGAGTTACCCCAAGAGTATTTTTCCCTCCTTCTAATGTCTATAATGATGATACCATAGATATTTTGAAAAAAAATAAATTCACACATTTTAGCGCGTTTGGAGAAAGAGATCCTCCACCATACCCACTAAGTAATTCTTCCTTTTACAGGTTTCCAAGTTATACATTAACTGGACATTTTGATGTTAACACTGGTGATTGGCAACCAAACAGCAACGCAGAGATTAAAGATTCCATTCGAAAAAGCCTTCACGAGTTTGGATATGCCGTGGTATTAATGCATCCATATGAATTTTCCAAGACCAATGGGACGGTGTACACAGGAGAGGCAAATCAAACCACGATAAACCGACTTGGAAGTTTAATTGATGATTTACGAATGGAGAAATTGAATCTTGTTAAAATAAACCAGATTAATTTTCCATCTACTGACACAGCCTATCAGAACTCAGATGTGCCGGTGATTATTAATGAAACTCCACAGCCTCCAGTAAAAAATATTGAAAAAAATATTACCGAGAATGGTATAGTCGTTGAAAAACCAAAGGATACGACACCTAATGGTGGTGGTTGTCTTATTGCCACGGCAACTTATGGTTCTGAACTTTCACCACAAGTTCAAACTCTGCGTGAAATTAGAGATGGAATGTTGATGAAAACAAACTCAGGAAGATCCTTCATGGTCTCCTTCAATCAGTTTTATTATTCATTTTCACCCACAGTTGCAGATTGGGAAAGATCAAACCCTGTTCTAAAAGAAATAGTTAAAGTGATTATTACACCATTAATTACTACACTTTCAATCTTACCTTCCCTTGGTATTGACTCTGAAGCTGAAGTGGTTACCTATGGTGTAATGGTAATAGGATTGAATTTAGGAATATATTTTGTCATTCCAACATTTTTAATACTTGGAATCAGAAAAAAAATGAAAACATCCAAGTTTGGAAAATATAATTACATCAACAAAAATTAAAATCGTTTTTGCGACATTGTATTACCAATAAATTCTTTACTTTCATTTTCATATTTGATAATGCAGATTTGCGATCAATGTTAATTCGATCAGGTTCCAATTTTGGAACGACATAATAATATAATTCAATGAAAATAGAATTTGTATCAAATGACAATTGTATTGATAGTAGATACAGTAAAAAAAATTCAGAACACTGCAAACGTGCTCTTGGAGGGAGATTGGTAAATATGACTCCAGACAAATTCTCTAGAAGAGACTTTATCAAACTTGTTGGTGCCGGAGCTGCCTTTCTTACTTTTGGAAAATTAGTTGATGTTGGCAATTTATTGAAACAACAATCTGCATTAAACAAAGGAATTCAATCTGATTCTCAGAATCTTCTTCCATCTGCAAATGCACAAACTCCTGATCCATGGGTTTTTGGACCTCCAGTTTGGGCTACAGCTATACATGCAGCTCTTCTCCCGACTGGAAAATTACTAATAGTTGCTGGCTCAGGGTATCATGATACATCGGTAAACGGTCCATATGAGGCAAAAATAATGGACGTCCACGGTAATGAAGAAGTTGCCTTTACTTTTCCTGATGATCCATGGTGTTGTGGACAAACAAATCTTGGAAATGGGAATATTTTGTGGGCAGGAGGAACTTTAGCTTATGACATTCAAAACACTGCCGGTGTTTTTCAAGGAGCAAAACTTGCCTATGAATTCAACGTTTACACCAATAAATTTGAAAAACTCACCGACATGAGTCATGGGAGATGGTATCCGACATGTGTAGTACTTCCAGATGGCAAAGTCTTTGTGGTTTCAGGCCTTGATGAATATGGTCAAAGAAACGCGCTTGTTGAAATTTATGATCCAGTTACCAAAACTTTCACCATCCAATATGATCCTGGTTCAGGCAACACATACTGTGTAGGTCAGGGCATTAATCTACCAGGAGCTGGTTCACCATGTTATGGTGCTCCGGGACAAGGTGTCAGTCCATGGACATCACTTTATCCAAGAATGCATCTGATGCCAAGTGGTCTGATTGCATCCGTTGGAATGCAACATTATGTACATTTGATAAACCCAACCACAGGCGAGTGGGGAGCAAGTATTGGTGACACGCAGATCTCTTGGAGGGATTATGGTACATCGTTTTTGCTTCCACTTCAAAACACCACATCAGAAAGAGGAAAGATACTGATTGCAGGTGGAAGTATCGATTGGCAAAGCCCTGCTACTGCTGTATGTGAAATGCTTGACTTTAATGCTGGAACTAATACTGCTCCTGTTTTTCGACTCACTACTTCTCTCGCTACAGGACGACGATTCCCTGTACCAGTGATACTCCCTACAGGTGAGTGTGTCCTTTTTGGAGGTGCCTATGGATTAGCAGATGAGTATGTGCGAATACCAGAGATGTTCAATCCGGTAACAGAAACTTGGACCAGTCTACCTGCTGCAAAAGTTTCACGAACATACCATCAAAGTGGTCTTCTGTTACTCGACGGGAGAGTGTGGACTGCCTCTGGACAACCAAATCGCGCAGAGTGGGAAAGGAGAACTGAGATCTTCAGTCCGTGGTATATGTTTGCGGGATCCAGGCCCACAATAAACGGCAGAGTCAAACCTGCACCTTATGGAGGGACAATAAGAATTCCCACAAGTAACGGAGCAGACATTACCAAAGTATCTCTCGTAAGATTACCGACTTACACTCACCATTACAATCCAGACATGAGATTAGTATGGCTTCAGATTATTTCAAGTGACTCTACAGGAATTACAGTCTCTGCCCCAATCAACAATAGAATAGCTCCTCCTGGAGATTACATGATTCATATAATTAACAGCTCAGGTGTGCCATCTGAAGCTAAAGTTGTGAGGGTGCCTGGTGCATGATAAACGAAATAATTGACTTACAGATGTTTTTTAACACGAAAGGAGGAGTACCTTGTCATCTTTAGAACACCCAAGTAGAACGTTTTTGTTTTATATGGTTCTTGGCCTAATTGCGATTGCTGTTTGCACATCAGTTGTTCTTTATTTTCCATACTCTGGTAATAAAGAAGAAATTCATCCAACGGGACATGGGTTGATCAGGGAATCTGACGCAGTTCATTTTCCATTAGAGATTACGCAATTCTATAAAGATTTTGACATCGAAAAAGACGATGGTTCTAAAGCAACTAATCTGAAAATTTATCAAAATGTGATTGATACAGAGCGTAACTGCGAATTCTGTATTGCTTTTGTTTACACGCCGGATGAAGTAAGTAAAACTGAGGTATCCTTTTCCTCACACGTTAAAGGCTACGATCTTTCAGGAGCCAAGAAGGTAACATTTTTTGTTATGGGAGATAAAGGCGACGAAGTCGTAACGCTAAAGGCAGCAGGAAAGAAGAAAATAACCAATGGGATTGAAGAAAAATCAAAAGACTTTGCAGCTAGTACGAAGCCTATCAAACTAGAAAAACAATGGAAAAAACTCGAGATAGACTTGAGTACGGGTGATCTAAATGATGTGACATATCCTTTTGCACTTCAATTCAAGGAGGGTAAAAAAGATGTCCCTGTGGTGGTCTATGTAAAATGGATAATGTACCAGTCTGATGCCGCAACAAACCCGCTACCAGTTGAAACTGCTTTACCAAATGATAACGGAGGTATTGAATAATGAACTTCAAAAAAAGAAGTCTTGTTCAGAATGTTTCAACTTTGTTGTTACTTGGAATAGTAATAAGTTTCACAATGACAGCACTATTTCATCCAATTTCAGTTGCCGGAGCTCCTGTAACACAAATGTCTGATACGACTCAGAGTAAGGGTTTGCTAATTTATAGCGGGAGACAAATAACTGCTGAATACGTTACCACAACTTCTCAACTCGTTGGGGATAACATTGATAGTATTACTTTACGTCTTCAAAAAGTTGGCGCACCAATTGGTAATGCTCAGATAGGAGTATTCAATCCTGATGGAAGTGTCAAACAGCTTTTTGGAACACAAGATGTTGCAACTCTACCGGGCGCCTACCAAGACTTTGAATTTAAGTTATCGAATTTTAGTTTTTATACAATACAATCAGGTGATAGAATAGGTATCCAGTACACTGGGGGAAGCTCGACAGCAGGGGTTAATGTGATGACAGATACAAAAAATGCTGACCCATTTGATGGAAACAGATCATATCGTACACAATTTGGACCTGCATGGGTCGACAGTGTTCGTGAAGATATGTACATGATTCTAGTATGGACTCCTCAGGATGCATCCTCTCCCACAGTATCAAGTGTATCCTCAACAAATGCTGACGGTACATACACTACTGGTAATACTGTTGCAGTTACTGTAACCTTTAA
>DATIFN010000035.1:0-28211 GCA_035455245.1 Nitrosopumilaceae archaeon
TTTAGCATTGTTCTCAAAACAGGATTTTTTGTACTAGTCATAAGATGGCCTCCTAACTGTGATCTATTGGCAAAATATGAGGGAAGATTAGGCCACAAAATAGGTATTTTCGAAATTATTGGATATTTTGCACCACAGTTCCTGCATGAAATAACACCTTCGTCAATTTCATCGGTTTGTTCAAATGTTTGTAATTCTAATTTAAACTTGCAGTTAACACACCGTAGATATCTAATACTAAATTCATGCATCTTATTGCAAGACGGGCATTGTACAAAAGAATCTTGTGGAATGCAAAAGGGCAGGCATGTGGAAGAACAAATCACTAATAGAAAATTCATCGAAAGCTAGCTTTTAGTTCACTTTGATTCAATACCAGTATTTTTATGATATTTGTCAGAGTAAATTATTGTGAAAGCGAAGTTTAACTCTTCATGCACGTCATGCGGAGATAAAATTAAGGCAGGCAAGGAAATTGCAAAAGATTCATCAGGAAAATGGGTTCATAAATATTGTTCCACAGAAAGTGCTGATCTTCCTTGAAGGATCATTGCAAGAATCTAGGAATCTTTTTTATTAGTTGTGATATTGATAATCTTCCAGGTCCTGCCACAATTATTGTTAAAACACCAGCAAGCAATACCAGTTCTAATTCAAACCCACCCTGACCGGTAAGCTTCGCGGCGTGTTTTACATGAAATATCACTCCAAGCAAAATTATTGATAAAATGGAAGCAGAAATCCTTGTCAATATTCCGATAATTAAAAGAGTGCCTGATATCAATTCCGCAAATGCAATTAAAAATTGCATCTCTGCCGGAATCCCAATTTGATTTAAGAATCCAACAAAGCCAGAGTCAAATTTTCCTAAACTGTGAAGTATGAATACAGTACCGATAGCAGCTCTTAACCCAAAATGAGCGATATCATGTAATTTGTTCTCTCGAAATTTTGCGTCAGTCAAGTATTTGAAAATAAATTTCAGAACTTAAAAACATAACTATGTTATCCTTTTTGCAAAGGTCCTAAAATCAGAATCGTACCAAATAGTTTTTGCTTCCTTGTACCCAGGCAATTTTGCATTAATAGCAACATGGGAAAAAGTGTTTTTACCAATAGCACCATGCCAATGAAATTTGTGTGAGGGAATGTAAACAGCGTCACCTTTTGAAAGATGAACACTTTCAATTTTTTTAATTTTAGTAATTGATCCGTTCCTTTTTACAGAAAAAATCACAAGTAGGCCTTTACCCCCGGTGGGAATTAGTATCTGGCCTGCCTGATGGTAATGTATTTTTGTTCTAGCTCCTGTTTTGAAAGTAACATGGTATATTTTCTCTTCTTTCGAGTTTATTATTTTGGAAATGTCTTGGAGAATAACATTTCCTACGAAGTAATTTTTGGAATTTTTCATCAACATTTTATCAGCCTTGTCGGTAAACATATTTGCTTTGTCCAATTATTTGTCCAATCCCATTCATCAATAATAATCCATTGATTCTTTGTTTGCCAATCTTATTGTCTTGATTTTAGGATTTTGCCAAGTACTACAGTATCAAGATTGGATCTTATTTTTCCTGATTTTATGTTATTATTCCAATCATTTACTCTATCGAATTTCTTCTGATCATGAATGACACTTAATGCTAGGTTTTTGTCAATTTTCCAATATTCTATAAGAGAGTGTATGATATATTGCATATCAGAATCTTTGAGTATCGGCCAATGCCTGCAAACTAGATTTTCTATAGACATAGGCAACAATCCAAGACGTTTTCTTAGCATTACTAAAAGTTCCGTGATTCTGTGAGGATCTTCGAGTGCACTTATTGAAACAGAAATCAATTTTCCTTCCTGACTGCTTTTCTCGCTTTGAATAAAACCTAGTTTAACTGAATCCACCTTCCCCGTAATGTTTAGATGATTATCTTCTGGTTCTATTTTTCCTCCGAGCTCAGATATCATCACAATAAATCCGTCAATTCGTTCTTTTTCAAGATTTTCAAGAGAAATTGCCAATGACTCGGTTTTTTTTTCATCCCCCAGATCAATTATTTCTGATGATCTTTCAAGATCTATTTTGGAAGTTGCAAGAACAGATCTTATCGATTCAAAGTTTTCTTCATCAAAACTCAAAAAGCCTGTTATTTTTTCACCTGCTTTGAACCTTAGAAGGGTGGTAAAAATTTCATCTGGGAGATTCTCCAAATATTCAAGTTTTATAAATCCAGTTTGATTTTTTTTGTCTGTTTGCCAAAATGCCCTTGTAGGCTCAAACTGTGTCACCATAATGTTAAATGCCGCACGTTTTTCCATCGGAACTAGTACCGGTTTTCCATCGCTTGTAATGATTCGAAAATACCTTTCAGTTTCGAGATCATTTGATTTTAAGACTGTACCAAGTTTTACTTTTGCTACTAATTTTTTTCCTGAGACATCAAGAGGTTTCCATGTGTGTGATTTTGGATCAAACTCTTGCCATGATTCCTGTGGTGAAAGCTCGATTTCAGTTGGTTCTCCTAGTTTTCTCACTTCAGGTTTGTACAGCTTTGTTAGAATTTTCACATGGTCTTCCAAGGTATGAACTGTAATGCCTAAACCCCAAAGAGAATCAAGAAATTCCTGACGGTTTGATTTATCCAAAATGCAGGTCCAGCGCCTGTTTACCAGTTTGGGTCTCGCGTCTAAGCCATTAAGAATTCGATCAAGCTTATTTTGTTGTGAGAAGTGGATAGAGCTTATCTTCGTAAAGGTTCCCTTATATGTCTCACAAAGGTTGGGGGTTCCCCTAAAGAAACAGGCGTCACAATAATCTATTGGATCCATTCTCAATTAACTCCATTTGGATTAAACTGTAAAAATCTCCTATATTATGTATACATGACCAAGTTTAGTAATATTTTTTATTTCATAAATAATACTGAAATGAATTGACAGAACTTACCTTGAACGAAAAGATGATCCTACTTCAATATGCCATAAACAAGTACGATATAGAAAATATCTTAATTGAGAAACTCAAAAACGTTCTTTCGCAAAAGGATATTGATAGGACGTTGGACACTTTGATTGGCACACAAAAGGTTCGCAGAATTGGTCCAGATGTTTTACAAAATAATATCAGTCACACCGGAGAACTACCCGATTTACCAAATAATTTGAAAGAAATCGTTGAGAAGTTATAAACAAGAGTTCATTTACAATTAACACTCATTATTGAGAAATTGTTTCGCGAATTAACGGAAAATAAGATTCGATTAATTCACCGATCATCATCATTTCATCAGATGTAGCTTGACGCTGATATTTCAATTTGAATTCAGCCATTGTACTTCCCAAAATCTGCCCGATTATACTACCGTAGAGGAAGTCATAATCATTTTCGAACCTCCATTCATGTTTTAATTTAGGATATTCTTGTTTAAGTGCCGGGATACTCATGATAATTACATGAATGTTGTCTTCAATAATTTTAAGGAATTCGGCGGTAAGAGGCAACAGAATAATTTAGAATCTGGTGGATTTAAGATTAATATTTCCATTCATCAGTAATATCGTTCCACCAAGCACGATAGGGCTTTGGATCTTTTTTTATTTCTTCACGAATTCTATGTTCTAATGCAAAATACATATTTTCCATGGCATCAATCCCACCATCATTACATAATTCTTTTCCAATTTCATACACTCGTCGTTTCTTTGCAGGAAATTGTGTTTCATCCGGTTTATTTTGTAAACAAAATGTTAACAAATCAATCATTTCTTCCTCAAGCATCGCATCCAAGGTAATCTAATAATGTGAATACAAAGTTCTATAAAAGTATCTAAAAAAGAAAAAACATTTCTAGATGCCGTTCTGTTTTTTAGATGGCAATAATTATTCCTCATGTTACAATATTTTAGCACGATTTTATGGTATTAATTTAAAAAATAAAAAAGAGATGAATGGAGTTATTGGTCTCCAATCAGAAATATCACATTTGCAGTTGTTGTGATGTCTTGATCAGATTGGAAGATTTGAGTTGAAGCCTGGATTTCCAGTCCTCCATCTGCGCGGGAATAGTAAGGTTTTGGTGGAGGTTGATTAAAGTCGGATAACGCTACCAGTTTTACTCCAATTATTTTCTGCCCAAGAGGATCCAAACCCTTCTCAGCCTTTGATTTTGCATTCATCACTGCCTTTCCAATAAGATCATCCTGCACGGAAAGTTGTTGTTCAGGTGAGAGAGTAAAGGAGACATTATCTACGCGATTTGCTCCTGCCTGCACTGCAGCATCAATTATGTCTCCTCCCATGGTAAGCTTTTCGGTTTTTACCAACAAAATGTTAGATACTCTATATCCAACCAGTTCTGATCTTACATAGATTCCTGTTTTTGGATCAGTGATGCTGTCATAAATTGGATAGATGGTAAAGCTTGAAGTGCTTATTTCATCGTCTGTAATTCCAAGCTTTTTGACTGCAGCAATAACTTGGTTCATCACATGATTGTTTGTGTTAATTGCACCTGTTGCATTTTTTTCTTGCGTCTCTACACCAAATTGAATGTTCAAAATGTCTGGAACAACTGAAGTTGTTGCAGTTCCAGTTACCGAAATTGTTTTTTCATTTGAAGGTGCTATTACCTGCTGAGCAAATGCCTGGGTTTCAGATGTCTTTATGCTAGCAACCGATGAGCTTGCAATTATTGCAATTGCTGCAAACGCTGCCAATAGGATTTTGTTTGTGTTTGTTGTCATTGCTTCAACTATCGTATGCTGTGTTAATAGGCTTTGATTAAAATGCAATTTAACTTAAATTTTTAATAAAAAATTATAAAATAGATTTTAATAATTTAGTATTTTTATTCTTAAGGCCATCACCTAAAAATCTGTTTCAAAAATAAAGAATCATTGATGATGTGCAATTGTTTTACGTTTCCTATTAAGATAAAATCTGGTTATTAAAAATCCTCCTAGAAATATGGCTGCTCCACCAAGCAACGCAATTGAAATCATAATTGGCTCACTTGCAAAAATTGATGGTTCTGGAATTCCCACAGATTGACCTATGAGAGGAGATGCTGAAGGAGAGGATTCTAAAGCTGGTGCCGATTCGGTAGTTTTCATCATCATTTGGGGTCCGGTGTCTGCTCCTGACTGAACAACATCTGAAGTCATAGTGCTGTTTACCGATTTTTGTATTGCATAGATTATTGGTGAACTAACAGCTAAAGCAATAAAACTTGCCATATATTGGCGAAGTTTTAACAAGACAGATTCTCTTCGAGGATTAGAAGTAGTTCCATTTAATACTGATTCTTCTGGGGGAATTATTACAAGAGCGGTCTTAACAGGACCATAATATTTCATCTGTTTGTTTTTTGAACTTAACTCGATTTTTTCGACTTTGACTAGTCCAACGCTTAGCAATCGGTTGATATGCCAGTTTATTAGTGGCAGTGAGATGTCAAGCGCCTTTGCTAAGTCATTAGGGCTAGCGACGCCTTGGGATACTTTGCCAAAGATTGCTCTTCCGGTATCATTTGCAAGTTCCTCCCCTATGATTTTAATTCGTTCATCTTCTGTACTTATAATTTCTAGATACTCTTCTGCTTTAACTGAAAGATCCGAGTCTGAATTATTTTCGTTGGTATTTTTTGACATCATTTTATTATTATTCCGTTTAGTTTAAAATATGTTCGGTGAAGATATTATAATTTCGAATCTATCATACACAGACTTTAAGTATAAAGATAGAAAAGCCCGCTCATGTGTAATATTACTAATGAGAAAAAGGCAAAACAACTTGACATGATGTATGGACACTCCCTTCAATATCTACTTGCGAACATTCCCAAAAAAAGACTTTTAGAAGCAAAGAGAGAGTGAAAATATGAAAAAGTGTATAATTTGTGGCTGCAAAGATCATCGACTAGTGGGTTGTAGTATCCATTGGTCAAAACGATGTAGTTGTCACAGATAAAAATAAAATTAGATATGGAAAGATATTATGAAACACAAATCAACACCTTACTAAAAAAGAAACCAATATCTCATTTTGTATTTTCTAATTCAGCTTTTAATTGTATTATAGAACGCAAAATTAAACTGGACAATCCAAGATTTGCAGTCAAAAATCCTGCCGCGTCCTCTAATGAATTACTTCCTCTATATCCTTCATCATAAGTCATCTCAATTTCTCCTTTGTTTGTTTCAACCAGAACAGTAATTAAAGAATAAGGACCAAGTTTTTTGTCGTGTTTTTGTATGTAAAGACAGAGTTGTATTTTTTTTATAATAAATGATTGTTCCAAAAAATTTCCGCCTGACAATAATACAATTGTCTTTTCAGGAAGTTTATTAATTCTTTGCGGATTAATAACATCTATTACTTTCATAATTTATGAAACATGTTGTGATTAAATAGGATTATTTATCAATCAATCGTATCTCAAATACAAAAACCGCCTTTTTCCTTATCATATATTTCATGAGAGATTTTTTGAAGCAGTTTCATTTTTGATTTTAATGTTTTTTTGTTATGATCATAATTTTTCTTTTCCAGTAATGTTTGGAGACGCATTAACTGCTCTAGAGTTAAAACTTTCAGCCCCTTTTGAGATACAATTTTTAGTAACAATTGTCTCTCCTGATCGTCCTCCTCCGTAGGCATAGGCACAAATTTTAACTAAATTTGGGGTTTTATTTAGGTTAACTTTTTGTTCGCGGGAGTTTCCCAAAGACATCGAATGTTTTTTGTACATCCACATTTGCAAACCCGTGCTGTACGTTTAGGTCTTTGATAAGACCGATAATTTCGGTTCTACTCATAGATGCAATTTTTGAATATACCTGTCTTGCCTCTTGATAGCTTTTCCCGTTCTTTAGAGCATCGTTCATTCCAGCACGAGCCAGATTTACTTTTTGTTCGTGATAATTAAACTGGCTCCAGAAAATATCCTGATGTGTCGCATTTAGTCCGGAAACGAATTTTGAAAATGATGCCCTAGGGGTGAAATTCTCCATGTTTTTATTCATACGTGCAAGGTTATTTTTGAATATTTCATCAGCAATTTTTCTTTGTGTCTCAAGGAACTTTTTTTGTTCATTAATCGCTTTTTGCTTTTTTTGAACATCCGCAACTTTCTTTTTAGAAATTTCAATATTTTTTAATATCTTCATTATAAGGGGATTCTTTTTCAGCTCATCAGAAGCTTTTATTTCTGGATCACCTTCTGATGTACTTACACCAAAAGCTGAATTGTTTGCTAGTAATACAAACGCCACGAGGCTCATCATAGTGGTGAACCCAAATGCTCGTTTGTGTCCGAATGTCATTAATTGTCCAGATTCTAAATTTAGTATTTACTGATTACGTAGAAAAGGTTAGCAATTCTTAATAAGACAAAAAAATTGTCGTATTTTAATTAGACCCAAATTCTTTTCGAGTTCTTTCCAAGAAGTTTGAATAAATTCTCATTCTCTCAATTGTTTGTTCGAGTTTCATTTCTATTCCAGGAGTGGGATGTAGCTCAAAAAAACGTCTTATCTCTAGCTCTTTTTTACCATCGTAATTAGCAGATACCGTTCCTACAACTCTGTTTATTAGGGGACTTCCAATCCCAAATTTGCTTACTATCTGTTTCCAGTTCTTTTTTATCCAAGGCCAAACAAACTTTCTTCCATAAGGATTTGAAGATATTCTCATAATTGGCAAATGGAGGTTTTGTGAGCGTACTTCTTTTGTTAAAACAAATTTTAATGTCTTCATAAGCAAACTTTCGTCCTGAAAAGACGCTAATGCACCAAGGAATCTCAATTTTTCTTCCTGCATGGATGCCTTTCGGAACTGTTTTAGCAGAATTTCATATGTTTTGCAATCGCCAGCCCAGGCTACAAGTGAATAAACCACACTACGAAGATCTGGCTGGAGAGATTCTGGTTTTTTCAAAAACTCGCTAAATCGTTTCTTAGCTCCTTCAAGTATGTTTTCATCCCCTAACCTACCAAGTGAACCGATCACAAGACTTCGGAGCAGTGCAGTTGTGTGTTTTTCTCCTGGTTTTTTGTCCCAACCAAGTCTGTCAAATAATTTTTGGAAATGTTCTCTGTTGTATTCTTTTATTTCGTCCCAAAAAACTTCCCCCGAAGTTACAAGATATAGAAAGTCTAGGTTTGCAGCTAGATCTGACAAGACAAGATAATCATCTTCATGAAGGTATGCTCTTGTAAAATCAAAAAAATTTTTCAATGAAGTTTGACCAGAAATACACAATGCAAAAGAATCATGTTGCAGCCCCCAACGGTCTGTGTTACTTAGGACTTTTTGTTCTATTAATTCCTTAAATTTCTCTTTTGTTTCATCCTCATATTTCACTCTATACATTCCCATTTGACCCGAGTTTATCTTAAACCAGTCATCATTCTCCAGGTTTATTGTCTGGGATTGTTTTGTCATTAGTTTGCGAGTAAGGTTGCTAGGAGTTTTGAGAGAAAGAGGAATAATCCACGTCCCTTTACGAGATTTTCCATTGTTTTCTGCAAGATATCTTTTTTGTGTGAGCAATACTTTGGAGTCTTTCGTATCAACTTCAATTATTGGATATCCTACTTGCTTGACCCAACTGTTCATCATTTTTCTTACTGGCTTTCGTGAAACTTTTTCTAATGAATTCCAGAGGTCTTCGGTTGTAGCGTTCCCATACATGTGTTTTTTAAGATAATTCTTCAATCCATTCCGAAAATCTTTCTCACCCAAAAAATTCTCAAGCATTCTAAGGACTGTGCCACCCTTGTTGTAGCTGATCTCATCAAAAATTTCTCTAATCTCAGAAGGTTTGTTTACCTTAACATCGATTGGATGTGAAGTTTTTAATGCATCAAGATTCATCGCTCCTTTGGTTTCACCAATTAGGAATTGATCCCACAGATCCCACTGAGGATAATAGTCATGAACCGCTTTTGTTGCCATAAAGGTGGCAAAGCTTTCATTAAGCCAAAGATCATTCCACCACTTCATAGTAACAAGATTACCAAACCACTGGTGGGCAATTTCGTGTGATATTACCTCTGCAATATGTTGTTTTGTTTCAGTTGATGACGTCTTTGGATCATACAAAAGTATGGTTTCTCTAAATGTAATCGCGCCCCAATTTTCCATCGCGCCTGATGCAAAGTCAGGAACTGCAATCATATCAAGTTTTGGAAGAGGATAAGGAATCTTAAAGTAATTTTCATACCACTTTAGGAATTGTTTTGTAAATTGCAATGATAGCTTGCCCAGGTTTTTTTTGCCCTTGGTGGTGACGATTCTTATCTTTGTTTTTCCAACTCTTCCTTGTAAGAACTCTAGTTCTCCCACCCCCAAATATAACAAATATGTAGACATTACGGGCGTACGACTAAACTTGTAAAGTGTTTTTTTACCAATCCTTTTTGTGGATAATACAGGCATATTAGAAATTGCGGTAAGATTCCTATCTACGGTTATTGAAACATCAAAAGTTGCCTTTGATTCAGGCTCATCCCAACATGGAAATGCACGTCTTGCGTCTGCAGCTTCAAACTGAGTAGATGCCATGAATTTTGTTTTTCCACGCCTATCTTTGTATTCGCTTTTATAGAATCCAACAAGTTTGTCATTTAAAATTCCAGCAAATTCAATTAGAAGGTCCACTTTACCTTTAATTTTTTCTGGTATGATTACTGTTAGTTCTTCATTTTTTTCATCCAATTGTACTTTACCTTTGAAAGTTTGTCCTTTTATTTTGACAAAACAATTTTTTATTTTTAATTCAGCAGAGTTTAGTACAAATTTGTTTGTAGGGTTGCTAATTTGAATGGTTATCATTTCTTTGCCTAAGTAAGTGAAGTTTTTAAGATCTGGCTCAAACCAAATTTCATAATTTATAGGACAATAAGATCTCATGAAACTTTGATTATTTTGTTGGGTTAAGTAAGTCTATCGTATATACAGGTCCTATCATCATATCAGCCATTTTATGATTTCTATTATAACCAAATAATTGGTATTTTTTCTATTTTAAATCCTCGACTTGTTTGTAAGGATCTTTTCTATGATCTTTGAATAGTGTTATGTGGTGATAAACCGCAAAGGTGAATATCGCGTAACACCAGAGAAAGAGCACGTCTACGAGATGACCTTGATAGTAAGAACCATTCAGGGTTGCAAGTAAATATCCTGTGTCCGCTACAGTTTCAATCACTATTGCTATACACATAAGAGACCAAAGAAAGTTTACTTTTCCTCCAAAAAACAACAACATTCCACACATAGCCGGAGCTAAAATAATAGCATCGCCAATTGGATAAGATATTGCCACTGCAAAAGGAAATGGATCTGAAATATCGTTTTGGGAATATGTAATATATAAGGTAAAAATTAAGACTATGGCAGACGTGAGTATAGCAAAGAAAAGTATTTTGTTATCGACCATTTCTTTCATCGGTTTAAGATAATATATCATAAATACAAACAAGAACGGATATCCCGCAAGCCAGAATGCATCAGCTATTGAAGGGAATAATTCTTCTCCCAAAGTGAGATTGTAATACAGTGAGATTCTTTCTGCGATGAACCACAAAATTGCAAAAATTGTAAATAGAAGCCATGCACTTCCATGTGATCCCTTTAGTCCAAATCTTTTTGATAAAATAACAGATACGATTATTAATGATATAGTCACCGGAAAATAAAGAATTAATGAAACTGTCGATGTAATGTCCTTCCCAATTAAATTTGCGATAACTAGTATAACAGCGATTGATGCAAGAGTAAGAAGAAGTATTTTTTTTATAAAAGACTCTTTTAGATCAACAGCCAATACCTTTTGTCGTAATGTTGCTGACTAATAAATATTGGATTTAATTTTATTAACTACAAGAGATTAGATCGAATATTACTTACTAATTACAGTCAAAAATTGTTGAATTGGTTCTGGACTTGAATATTCATCTAAATGTTTGTGAATTGATTTGATAATATTTAGAGAAGCTTGGCCGTACAAATTTTCTAGTACTTGTTTTAGATATTCTGGATGATCAAGACAATCAGGTAAGAAGCATTCGAATTCTGAATATAATGCACGCTCGACCTCATTGAGCACAGGTTTTCCAATTTGAAGCAAAGCTTCTTCTACACAAATAGTTACTAGGGCTTTTTTTATTTGACTATCAGTTGCCTCAAACACTATTTCCATATATGGTAATCAGAGTATAAGTAATAGTTTGTAACATTTGGGACTTACCTCATCTCATTAGTCATTCTAAAACACCAATTTATTCAATTTTTAACCTTATTATTAGTAAATTTACCGTTATTTTTGACCTGTTATCCATAGTATTTGTTAAATAACAAAACAAGATAATTTTCCTGTCCTTTCCGTCTATTTCTAGACGAGTTTCTATTGGTATTTCTTGAAATTCAGGATTGGGTCCAAGCATCATTTTTGAAATGAACTCTCTAAGGGATAAATCAAGAATAGTTCCTTTAATTTTGTATTCCATACCGTTTACCAAATATACTCCTCCTCTAGTAGTTGGTTTGTTAACTGGCATCAGAGATTTAGTAATAACAACGTCCCTTAAGTGATATATTTTATCTTGATAGTAAAGACGATATTCTCGTGTTACTGAATCTTGTAGTTGT
Source organism: Nitrosopumilaceae archaeon (assembly GCA_035455245.1). Classification (GTDB taxonomy): domain Archaea; phylum Thermoproteota; class Nitrososphaeria; order Nitrososphaerales; family Nitrosopumilaceae; genus UBA8516. The sequence continues at coordinate 11,651 of DATIFN010000035.1, forward strand.
GATAGAACTTTTTCCTCCAGATTCATCATTTGATATACGAATGATTTGTTTAATTGAATGTTACTTCTTCTAAACAATTATTGAATTTTCATCATTCTATAAGCTAATGAATTTAAGATTAATACATAGATTGGATGGAACAAAACTAGACAATTACGTCTTTGACAAATTTTCCTTTTTGTAACTTGATTTTAGCCACAGGGGTGTAATTATCGTAGTTACTGCAACCATTATCACTATAGTAGAATAGACGTTTGATGTAAGAACCCCTGATGTCACTCCAATTCCTGCTACAATCAATCCAACTTCTCCTCGTGAGATCATTCCTATTCCCACTTGCATTGATTTTCGTCTATCCTTAAGAAACAGCATAGCTGGTAGTCCACAACCAAAGAATTTTGTGGTAACAGCGATTGCTATGATAATGCCACTTAACATCAAGACCTCGTTATTAATTCCTCTAAAATCAACTTGTGCTCCAATAAAGGCAAAAAATAATGGTGCAAAGATTACACCCAATTTACCGATATAAAGTTCAATTTTCTCAAGTGCTTTACTTGAGGACAAGGCCATTCCCACTGCAAATGCCCCAACAATTGGAGACAATCCAATTATGCCTGCCAGTGCTGCAGCGCCAAAAAATAATGCAGTTGCTATTGCTTCTATACTTCCTTCTGCCTTCCACATTTTTCTTGCAACTATTCTTGGAATTATCATCAATGAGCCAACCAGTAGTAATGCAAAGAAACCAAGTACCTGCAATATTACAAGTATTATGTGAACCGGGTCAATCTGGGCAATATCACCCGTTGCACTACCAAGAGAACTAACTACAGATAATACTGCAATAGCTAGTATGTCGTCTATTATTGCAGCTCCAATAATTAATCGTGCTTCTGGGGTTTGTAGTTTGCCAAATTCTCGTAAAACCTGAACTGAGACTGCAATACTTGTGGCTGTAAGGGCAGTAGCAATAAGCATGGATTGGTAAGCTCCAAATCCAAAAAATCCAAAAACGAAAAACCCCACAAAAAATGGCGCAATCACACCAAATGTTGCAACTACAAAGGATGCTTTGCCACCACGAAGAAATTCTTTTGGAGTAACCTCAAGTCCAGCGATGAAAAGAATCACGATTGCACCGATTTCACCTAGTACCCGTAGTTCACCATCTATCCTTACCAGAGGTTGACCATCAATTAGAAAAAGCGAACCTAGTGCAAACGGACCCACTATCATACCTGCTAGAAGTTCCCCTAAAACGATTGGAAGTTTTAATCTGTGAAAAAGTTCTGCCATTAGCTTGGCCGCAAAAAGCAAAATTCCTACGCCAATAATTGTTTGAATAAAATGTGATTCGATTGCCAATGAGACGTCACATAATCAAAAGGATAAGATACCCAATATAAAGTGGGTCAAAGATAAAAAACCAGATGGATAATTTGTCTATCAAGTTCATCTCGATAGTGATAAGTAGAATAACATTAAAGTAAGTATGGGAGTTCAGCAACTTTATTGCCAAATAGGCTTTCATTTAGTTTAGATAAAAAACTAATTTCATTAGTGATGATAGTATCAGCTATTACTCTTGTCACCATCGCCGTGTTAACCTATAACTTTGCACAAAATACTCTCAAAGAAGGAGTAGAAAATCAATTAACCGGTGAATCAACGATAAGAGGCGAAGCGGTAAGAACTTTATTTTATACCAGAATCAAGGACATACAAATCTTGGCTACCGCACCCATGGTACACAATTTAGTCAACGAATTAAACAACTTACAGGATGATCCTAATTTTAATTCAAAAATTAAAGAAAAAAAACGTGATTTTTTTACCGAGGTCAAAGCATTTCGCGAATTGGTTGGATATTCAATTGGTCTGGCTGATGTAAAAATTGTTGGAATTAATGGAACTGTTTACTTTTCTTTGGGAAGGATTGAAAATCCTGATTTTTCAAAAGATCCTCGGTTTGTTCATGGACTAACTCAGCCTCTTGTTGAGGTAGAACCAACTTTTCAAGGAGGACGTCAACTAGTTGTAGTCACACCTATTTTTGGAACAGAGGGGAAGGAGCCAATTGGAGTTTTAATTGCTGACACCAGCACGGTAGAACTTGATAAGATTCTGTTGACCAGAAGCGGATTAGGCAACACAGGCGAGGTCTATCTTGTCAACGAAGATCATCTGATGATTTCGGAATCACGGTTTGTAAAAGATGCTGCATTTCATCAAGAAATAGACACACTCCCCGTTACAACATGTTTTGAACTAGGTGATAGCATGGGCGGGTTGTACAAAGATTACCGAGGAGTTTCAATCTATGGTTTTTCCTATTGTGCAAAAGATCTGGGATTTGTTTTGCTTGCAGAAAAGGATGAATCTGAAACATTTGAACCTGTTTTAAGTCTTCAAAACAAAATCCTTCTCGCGGGAGTTGTGATAATAATTGTGATGATAATTCTTGCTTATGTATTATCAAAGCGCCTTTCTAGGCCAATAATCAAGCTACGTAATGCAGCAAACGAAATAGCGAACGGGAACTTTGGTATTAGGACCAACATAAAGAGAGATGATGAGATAGGTCAGCTATCTCTATCTTTTGATGCAATGGCAAAAAAGATACAAGAATCATTAATCGCCATTAGGCTAAGAGAAGACATCATAAAACAACAACAAGATGTACTGTTACAATTTTCTGATCAAAGTGAAAATTATTTTGTTTGTTTTCTTGATGTCATAGGATCTACAAAGTTGACTGCTAATTTGACTGACTTGGAATCAAGTAAATTCTATAGCATATTTCTTAATTCCATGGCCATCTGGATTGGTGATCATGGGGGCATTGTTGTAAAAAATATTGGGGATGCATTATTGTTTTACTTCCCAAAAACCAACACGCAAGAAAAACGGGCCATTCAAAATGCATTAGAAGGTTGTTTGAAAATTGGTGAGCTTAATACACACATCAGCAAAAAAATGCAACAAGAAGGACTTCCCGCATTTGATTATAGAATCAGTGCAACATATGGTTCTGTAAGAGTCGCAAAAATTGCCACCTCTGCGATTGATGACATTTTTGGTTCCACAGTAAACAAGTGCGCAAAAATTAATCGATTCGCACCTCCAAATGGGGTCGTAATAGATCAAGCATTGTATGAGATCGTAAAATCTTATGATTCATACAATTACAAATTAGTAAATGACAAATTAGGCGCACAAGAATATGGCGCAGTGTATCAGGTAATAAGAAAATAATCCAGCACATACACGAACTATTAATTACATGGAGCACAAAAGCTGGCCATGGAGTTTGTAAAGGTGGAGGACCCAGACATTAAAAAACCAATAGTAATCGCGGCCATGCAAGATATGGGAAACGTAGGCAGTACAGCAATTGATCTTATTAATGATAATATGAATACACGACTATTTCGGTATGTCTCATCATCATATCCACCATATGTTGTAGATAAGGGAGGTTACATCGACTACTATCAAGAGAAATGGGAGTACAGGTATGGAAAAGATCTAATAGTCTTTGGCGGAGGCAGAGGACAACCAGAAAATAAGGAGGATCTTTACCAATTATGTCAAGATGTCATTAATGTTGCCAAAAAATATGGCGTCAGACTAATCTACACTCTTGGCGCGTTTCATACAAACCATACTCTGGGCAAAAATCCAAGAACATTTGTCACAACAACCTCTCATGAACTAACCGCCCAAGTTAGCAAACTTGGTGTCGATTTAACTCCGCAGCAGTCCTTGATAACTGGGTTTAACGGTTTGATTTTAGGATTTGCAAAATCAAATGACATACAAGGCATCGGATTATATGGTGAGATAAATGATCCGCAGATACCTCAATATCGTGCCGTAAAGAGTGTGCTGCAAACTTTGGAGAAATTAACGTATCAAAAGTTTGGAAGTTTTGATGACCTGGATGTAATGGCAGATGCTGTAGACAACGAAGTACGAAAGTAAAAGAATAATTCCTACGCGGATTTTATATATAAAAAATGTTTAATGATAGTATGAGCATGACAGCATGGAAATGTTACACATGTAATTTGACTTTCATCCGGGAAGCACATGCTGTTATACATAAGGATCTTTCAAAACACAATGCTCAACCAATACAGATAGCATCTTCTTAGAATTTGTCATTTAATTTTCTGTGTAACCTCTCAATGGCATTAAGAAATTATCTTACACTGCATTAATTTATGAGATTGTTTCTGTCCACAGCTGCCTTTAGTTCTAGCAAGGCAGCTTTCGCTTCTATCTTCGCCTTTTGAATATCGAGTTTTAATTCAGCTCTTGCTTTGGCGATAGTTGCTTTTGTTGCTGCGTTTATCTCATCCATAGGAATTCCTTTTTGCACTGCTAATTTTGCATCCGCGTTGGCCTTTTTAATAGAGGAAATTAGTTCTGCTTTCGCTTTAGTTACAGCAGCCTTGTATTCCTTCATGATTAACTTCAAGTCCTTTTTTAGAATGAGTGGATCGTCTGTGCCTAAGGCAAGGGCAACGTGTGAACTTGAACTTGTAATACCAAGCAATAAAATCACAATAGAAATGCCAGATATTGCCCTTAGGTCCATGCTAAGAATCCTCCTTGAACGTAATTAAAAAATATTGTGCAGAATTACTATGTGAAATAATGTTATATTTGACAAGGGTTTTGACTAAATCATGGAAAAGTGGGTAGAGGTTGGCATTGTACAGAACTAAACAGGGATGGATTACCATAGAAAGTAAGGCTCATGCTAAAACAATTTTGTATGCCCTTGCAGATGATGATAAGCGGAATATTTTGATGACCCTAGTAAACAATCCGAAATCAATTAGCGAGGTTTTAACAAAATGCAAAATTCCGAAAACATCCGGATACAGGAAAATCAATTCTTTGATCCATGCTGGTTTGATAAGAAAGGCTGGCTCAATTCATAATGAAAACAATAAGCAATTAACCACATATGTCTCAATGTTTTCAGATTTAAAAATCGATTTTGTCAAAAGGGAAGCAATAGTTAAAATCCGTCCAAAAAGGATCCTGAAAAACAATTAACTTATACTATGTCTATTTGAACCAGTCAAATTCTTGTCTTCTTTTTTGTACTGGAACATCCTTGATTATAGCCTTGACTACCTCACTGTGATTATATGTAAGATGTCTCAAGAACTTAGCGGATTCTTTTTCTTTTGACTGCTCATCTAAGATTGGATCACTTTCACTAATTTCTTTTATCAGAGTTTTACATTCATCACATGGTTCAAAGTCAAGATATAATTTCATTATAGTTTATAGAATGTGTTTTTGGGTAATAAGGTTATGCTCTCTACGGGAATCGATCTAAAAAATTTTCCATTGCAGAATAAATAGTTTTTTAAAAATTTTACCGTTCTAGGCTTCAACACGTAAAAATCTCTCTTCAATTTCTGTCCAGTTAACAACATTCCACCATGCTTCAATATAGTCTTCACGCCTATTTTGATATTTCAAATAGTAAGCATGTTCCCAAACATCTAAACCCAGAAGTGGGATTAATCGAAGGGTCCAAGGGCTTGTTTGATTATGCATTGCCTTGAATTCTAACCTCGAGTATGTTTGATTGTAAACTAACCAGCCCCATCCGCTCCCTTGAAGGGCCAAACTTCCTTTAGAAAATTTTTCTTTGAATTCTTTGAAACTGCCAAAATAAATTTTAATTTCGTCCCCAAGCCTTCCACCTGGTTCATCTCCACCTCCCGGTTTCATACTCTCCCAGAATAGTCTGTGATTATCGAACCCTCCGCCATGAAAATTTATCGCGTCTCGTATGGGTTCTGGCACGATAGTCAAATCGGACAGGATGGAAGTGATGTAATTTTTGTGTGCGATGGCGTTGATGCTTTCTAGGGCTGCATTTAGGCCGTCTGCATAATTTTGATGATGTTTTGTGTGGTGTATCTCCATTGTTTTTGCATCAATATATGGTTCGAGAGAGTCATATCTATAATTTAATGGAGGAATCTCATATTTTCCCATTTGATTCCTAGTGTACACCAAGTGTTTTAAAATAATGGCGTGACCCGCTTGCAGAACGTCGGGAGATTACCACCCAAGAAACAGCGCCATTGCGCTAAATTCATCATTTATTTTCTACGGGGCCACGCAAGTTCAATCCATTGCTCTGACAACAAATGTCATTGACATTATAATCTCCTTCCAGATATTTAAGATCTACGTGAAAAATTTTCATAGATCATTAACTTCTTGAAGATTTATTTCAAGATTTTTATTGTAAAATATGAATCATACAAAAATAATAAACAATTTTTATAATTTTCAGCTAATTAAAAATTTTTCATATTTTGACTGATCAAGGGAATGATTTTTTTTGTAATGATTTCATCGGCTTTTGCTTGTGGATCAAACGAAACCAAAACAACATGGGAAAGTCTCCTACTTTCATCTGCAATTGGAATTGTAGCACGGATTATCTTTTCATAATGTGATGTGGCAAAACTAATTTTCCCTAAAAGATATTCCCACCGAAGTCTCGTAGCTTGCCTGCTTGCTGCGGTTATGGCATATTCTGCTCTCTGATCCGGCGAAAACAGCGCTTTAAGCCCCTTTCTCTCTGCATCTGCCTCAAGGGTGCCATCTTGATCTGCAATACCAACAAAGCGTATTGTAGGATCTTGTACAACTATCTTCTCACACAGGTCCTTGAAAAATTGTTTCATTATCGAATAACAGGCACGGTATGAATATATGTTATTTGTTCATGGTAAAGAAATTATTATCAAGTTACATTAAAGAACTATTGGCAAGAAAGATAGTGATATTTTTAGTAGCAATAATAGCCATTTCACTTTTTAGTAATTATATTTTATATCAACAAAATCAAGCACTAAATCAAACAGTAAGCGATTATAAAAAACAGAGTTTAGAGATGTCAAAAAATCCTACTGCCAATGCAAAGAGCCCGGAAAACAACCAAGAATTACCGTCACCTCCAATCATCAATAAAGAAATACCCTCAAAAACGACTGAATCTAGTCAAAATATTACGGCGGTAGCAGTTAGGCCAATATTACTTCGCGATGGTTTTTTTGAAAATGTGCGATATGAAGGAACGGTAATGAAAATAAATGTGGATATCCGCGAGGGAAAAGGACTCGTCCTAGTAAACACTGAAATACCCACTGGAGCAGACTTTCAAACATCTGCAAAAACTGCAGTAAAGATAGCACAGGAATTCACTGGAGTAGACCTATCAAACAAGGACGTCATATTTTCAATTACATCCAGTAGTAATGAAGAATTACAAGCTGTAGATGGTCCTAGTGCAGGTGGTGCCATGACGGTCCTATTGATTGAAGATATTCAGGGAAGACCAATTAATGAGAATACCTTGATGACAGGAACAATAGAATCAGATGGCACCATTGGTAGAGTTGGTGGAATTGCAGAAAAGGCAGACGTTGCTGGAAAATATGGTGCAAAGACTTTTCTAGTTCCACACGGACAGGCGATAACTCAGATTCAGTCATGTCAAGAAAGCAAAAATGGCGTTTTTATTTATAGGAGCTGTACTTTAGAAGAAAAACCACTTTCTCCCATAATGGAGGAAAAATACGGAATGGAAGTTATTGAAGTTAATGACATCAAGGATGTCCTTGATCATTTCATCTAACCTCAGAACAGTTTTTATCACAATCCTTTATAATTGAAAATCATGATTGCAATAGTTTTAGTCAAGTTCAAAAAAAGTGCTAAAGAAGTTTCCGAGTATGGCAACAAAGTTATGAAGACTGTGCCAAAAAACATCAAGATTAAGGCAGCCTACTGGACAATGGGAAGATATGATGCAGTGTGGATTATAGAAGCACCGACGGAGGAAAAAATCTTCGAGTGGTTCCTAAAGGTAGGCCGCATAGATATTGCAAAAACGGAGACGATGATTGCTCTTACAAGAGAGAAAGCAATGAAGATGCTTTCACAAGCAAGATAATTTTTGAAAAATCCTGCATACTGCCAATGGGAATTGTTTATAATTATAAAAACCAGACTAGTCGTTCCCAAAACATAGAATCTTTGAAATATTTTGAATGTACACTATAGCTGTGGTAACAGCATACATTCTGATAAATTGTAACATGGGATCAGAAGAATCAGTTATTACCGATTTAAAAACCATAGAGGGAGTCAAAAGTGTAAACGGGGTTTTTGGTGCTTATGACATTATAGTAGAGGTAGAAACACCAACAGTTGACAAGCTAAGGGAAACAATCACAATGAAAATTCGGAAAATTTCTGGCACCAGAACTACTCTAACCCTAATTACCGTAGGCAATCAGTAGGTAAATGATCGCGATTTCTGCCTCTAGAAGATATAAGGTCCTCGGTATTATTTTATTGCATAATTTACAAATAGTTGATTTATTTCATTAGAAATAGTCACAAGAACAAGTTCTCATTTGCAGATAGTAAAAGAATGGCATTTACTATTTATCCAGAATTTTCGTTAGAAATTCATAAACTCTATGGATTATGTTTTTTCAAGACATTTTTTATAAAAAATTAACACCATGCTAATTATAGATATACGGAGAGAGGGATCAAAATCTTCTTTTGTTGTTTAATTATTTTCTAATACATAACGTAGTTTGATGATTACATTTTTAATATCAGTTGCTATTTGTTGGTAAGTCGATACGGTTTTGTTATCCATCAACAGATCATGTTGCGGTTTCCACTCTGAGGTGATCAACACCTTAGCAAATGATTGGTGTCCACCCGTTTGTTCTTTTGACTTTCGTGGCGCATAATGCGAAATCGTAATTACTTTCTCTTTCAAAAGTGATTTTACCATTAATTCTTTCAATTTTGAATCAGAGTCAAGTGTAGAAATTACATCGTCATATACAAGTCCAGGCGGAAGGGTAGTTAACCTGCCAAATCCATTCCAAACAAAATCTTCAATCTTTGAATGGAGTTTACCCTTTAGAACTTTGCTTATCGTTCCTATGTTTAGCGGTCCAATCTTAATTGTTGGCGGCAACGATAAAAAGAATCTGATTTTCCATGTTGTGTACTCGTGCAATCCTAAACCATAAGTGCTGCCTGGAGAAAATCCACTTTCTTCAAGTACCTTTCTTTTTAGTACATCAAGATAGGTGATATGTCCATCCCTTACTCGCATCGCCCCCATACTTGCTATCCCTTCCGTTGGACCAGTAAGCTGAATTCGTGGATAATCATATTCAAAATCCATAGTGCCTGGTTCTAAAAGTTCAGTTTCCATACCAACAGAAGCTAGGTGTTTTTGTAATTTCAAAGTAAAACTGTCGTGTAATACTAACACACCTTATCCTACAATATATCATGATATAAAATTTTTATATAAAAGATGTTTTTTAGTTGCTTTTTATTGTAATTATTTTTAAATCGAAATTTAATATATTATTTATAATTTATTTATAAAAAATTCCCTTCATAATGTTAGATTAAACCCAAGATTTTTTTGGAATCTGAAAATTAGTAAAACCGCAAAACAATTCTTATTAGATTTTCTGTTTCATTACAAACAATGACAGTGGATCTCATCCAAACTATTAGCAAGATTGGAAAGTGGTCTGTAAACAGAGCATTAGGAAGAAGACTACCATTAATCGCAGTTTTTAGTATGACACACTATTGTAATTTTTTTTGTCCAATGTGTCCTTTTGGGAATTCTGACAAAGATGGACAGTTAAAGATTACGAAAAAAAATGATCTTAGTACTGACCAATGGAAGACAATCTTTGACAAAGTTTCAAAATATTGTGTTTGGTCAATCATTGAAGGTGGAGAGCCGACAAGCAGGCCTGATTTTATGGAATTGGTTCGGTATCTCCATAGCTTGAAACTTCCAATCACCTTAATTACAAACTGTTCACTTTTGCATACTGTCGATCTTGATGAACTAAAAAAACACATCCAATTTATTACTTGTAGTATAGATTCTGTGTTTGAGGAATCATACTGCAAGGTTCGTGGTGTTTCTCCACAAATGTATCACAAAGTTATGGAGAATCTAGAATTATTAAACCAACACAACGTCCCACATTACTTTAACAGCGTAATCACAAAATACAATACCGAGGAATTTATTAATAAAAAATATTTTGAGCGAGCGAGAGAACTAGGAGTAAATTCTGTATCACTTACATTTGTAGAAGATAGATCAGATGTAAATTATTCAATGTTACCAGACAAACAAATAATTATCAAAGTTTGTCAAAGTGTACTTGATCACATCAAAAGTCGCCGATATCCTCAGATAATGATTCCTCCACAATATTTTGAACAAATAATCAAGCATGGGAGAGGCATTTTTGACGAGTGCGGGGTTTGGAAAAGCATTTTTGTAAATGGAAACGGCACTGTACTTGTGCCCTGCTGGAAGTATGACAGTCATGAGAACACCTATAATTTGCTTGAAAAAAGTGTGTCTGAGATTTGGAGTGCTCCCCAGTGGGAGATAGCAAAAACATGTCATGACTGTGAGGTTCTTGGCTGTGTTTGGTATTCATCACAGCCGGTTACCACATTTGCACAGAACTACATGCGAGGCCTGTCAAGGATGATAGGACAAAAATCCTAAACTTGTGGACACAATAAAGGCATGATTATAGAAACTACACCGAGGTTTCTGGTTAAAAACATAAAATAGATTCAAACTATGTCCATGCATCGGCGTCTTTTTTCCAGATCCTAACCCCATCAACAAAAACCTGTTCATCTTCTTCAAAAACAGTATGCCATTTTCCGTTGTGAGGAAATGTCTTATTCATAAGATTTACTTTCTCATTTGTTGGAAATTTATTCAATAAAGCACCCCATCTCATGTTTTGAACCTTTGGCATTATTTCATTGATATCTTTCATTGTTTTCTAAATCCTGATTTTGTTTGTGGGACAGGACGTTTATCTTTATTGATTTTATATTTCGAAGTTATTCTATAATCATGATTGAAAGAAAAAATAATTTTAAACGTGTTTCAGCTTAAAATCTTCGTTCGCCGCGGTGTTTTGGGAGGCACTCACGACAGTATACTGGGCGTCCTTCTGTTGGTTTAAAAGGAACCTGTGTTTCTTTTTTGCAATCTGCACACGTGGCAGGATGCATTTGTCTGTCTTCTGACATGAATTTTTATCACTTTCAGTCACATAAAAACTGTTAGTATTAGATTCAAAATTACAGATCAAAATGGATAGCAAATAATTATAACATGCCTAAATTGTTTGTTATGAGTTCTGAGGTAACAGAACGTGAAAAAATTTTACTAACCCCTGAATCAGGATTTAATTTGGTTGGTATAGATCCCTTTGAGGTTCCTGGGAAAAAGTTGTATCTCATAGAACATTTTGAGATGTATCAAGAAGCTCTAAAGGCAAAAAAAGAACGAAAAAACCCTGATGAATATTTGATCCTTTACAAGGGTTTATCATGACAACATTTTTTACAAGGCCACAAATGGAGAAAAATAGGCGTTCTTAATAATACCAAAAAAATATATTCCAATAATTGTTGGAATTACAGCTGCAATAATCGTTCTAGTCCTGCTTGCAAATGTACCTATCCTAAAAAACAAATCATCTGATACGTCAAAACAAAACGGTATTGAGAGTTCACTCAATTCAGATGGATTTGACAATCAAACGTACAAAATCAATACTCAGTGTGAAATGCTTTTTGCAATTGTCACAGCCAAGTATCCTGATGGAGAAGCAATGCCTAGATTTAACACAACCTCTCTTCTTGCAAAATATCCAAATGAATTTAAAAAATGGAAGGAAATCCTAGGAGATCCAGAAAAAAGAAAAGCCTTTGCAGAAAATGTTCCAGAGGAATTCAACGAAGTTTTAATTCCCATAATGATGAAAGAGTCGTTGATAAACCCTGAACTCAAATCAACTGCGATGTTAGTTACAGATCCTCAAGCAAATTTGAAGTTAAAACAAATCTATGATGAAGAAAACTGTAAAGAATTCTTTTCCAGTCACAATAAACCTACTCCGTAGAACAAATGTGGTTAAGATTAAAACAATGGAAGTCCAGCAAAAAATAAGTATAGTCCAACGAAAAATCCTGTTATTAATAAAATAGTTTTCCAGTGGTTTGATAACCAAATTTTAGTCATTGAGCATATTCTTTTTTCATTACTATCACTTCACCTTTCATCCATGGATGTGGTTCACCATGGTATTGAAATGAACCTACTTTTTGAAAGGTAAAACTCCAAGTTTTATTGGGTAAAATACTGCCAGAATCAAAAAAACCTTTATCGCTTACTACGCTATTGGGGCTATCGTCAAAATTTTTCCAAACTACGGTATTATTTTCACCTAACACAACTTTGATTACAGGTGGCAGGAAACATTGTTCGCAATTAGAATTGGAAGCACCTTTTGGGATTATCACACTTGCCTCACTTTTTGGATTAGTGATATAATCAGTGGTTGTTTCAAAAGGTCTTTGTGTATAAATTAAGATAGCTCCAACTCCTACAGCAATTATCGCCAAAATGATTAATTTGGAATAGCCCATTATGTTTTATCTAAAATACTCTTGATTTTAAATCATTCAATGAATTTTATTTTGTATTATCATAGAATCGCTCTCAGGGAGGATAAATTTTCAAATCTAAAAGAGTCTTTTAACATTAGAACTATTTTTGGATTTTACACTGGGCGGTTATTCCTCTTGCTGTAGCAAAATACGTGTATGCCAAAAATCCAATGGCAACCAATCTGAGTGGAATTTCATAATTGGTCAAAAATGCAGTTGCCGTACTTCCAATTGTACCAAATGTAGTAACGATTGCAAACCCAATAGAACCGCAGCTACATACTCCCGCACTTGCCCCAATGATTGGGCCTACAAAGCTTCCACTTATCTGTTTAGCACGCAATGTTTTTACTCTGAAAATGCTCATGCTTACCACCAGGCTAGATAATGCGGAAACTATTACAACTAAAACAAACCCTACAATATCATCATCTGAAATATACAATATGATTATCGGTTGGAGGAAGAGATATTGAGATATGATAGAAAGTATCAATAATAGTCCTACAAAGACTCCAATAGACAACAAGAGATACTGTCTTTGTGAAAATACAAGTTTTAGTGCCTGATTTTGCAATTGTAACTCGTTGTTTTTTATATTTATTCAAGTATAAACCATATGTCTTAATTCCTATTGAATTGACGTGCTAAATGATCTGCATTTACAATCAGGTTCTCCGCATTGACATATTACTTCAAATGGAAACATGGCACTTTCTGAAGACAATCCATTAGTAACATCCACAAATATTAACAGAGTTTCTTGCTTTGCATTTTTGTCAATCTCCCATGAAAAGGCGGATTTGCCATATGAATCTGTATTTCCCTCGAAATCCTTTAGGACGTTTTCACCATAATCTTCTACTCGCACTATCACAGTAGCATCACTAATCGGTTCTTTACCATCAGAAACGGTAACATTTACAGATTGTATTGTACCACGTCTAACCTGTGATTTCCAGTCCATGTCAATGTGGAGCTGTTGTGTGGAGGACGAATCTAAATGGTATTCGATTTGAACTATTTTTTTACTAATCAGGTATTGTAGGCTTGATACAAAATCACTATCCGATATTTTACCATCAGCCCACCACCTTGCGTTGTTTTTAATCCAGAAAGGGATTTTTGTCGAGGCAGCATCTTTAATATAAAAATAAGACATTGGAATTGCAACCCCATTGTAGGTTCCAGTAACTTTGTAGGTCCCCCGTGGAAAACCATCATCTAAAATTAATGTTGTTTTATACGCACCACTCTCAAGAACTGCGGCTCTTGATTCAATAGTCTGACCATCAGGTTTAATTATTTTTAAATCAACACTATTGATTTTTTTAAAATCACCTGTGGTACCTGAAATGGTAACAAATGTTATATTCCCATGTTTTGGTAAAAAATAAACCGGTTCTGAGGATTCAGAAATTGGTATTTGTATTATTTCTTTCTTAATCAAAAATTGAATTGATTGACCAAATACGTTATCATCTATTTTTTGTTCCGACCACAATCTAGCTGAGTTTTTTATCCAGGAAGGTATTAGAATAGATTCACTATTGATGCCATGAATAGCCGTCATCAGTAAAAAGAATCCAATCAGAATTGCTACCGATTTCATAAATGTAAATAACAGTAAAGATGTAATCTGGTTTTAGCTATCAGCTAAATCCTGCACCGAATTTATCACCATCTTGCAACGGATCCAGCGAATCAGCGTTTTTTAATTTCAAATACAAAAAGGCTTCATTGACTAGCTGTTCAGCCGATTCCCCTGTAATCTTAAAATTAGTTTTTATGAAATCATAATATTTTTGTAGTTTCTTTGGATTCTGTTCGTCAAGTGAGGTTTTATCCTTAACAATTAATGAAGCCACTCTTTCAATCTGAGAATCATATTCAAAATTACTCATGAATGAATATCACAAAACAACCTTTTAAGGAATTGTAATCATTTATTCGTGAATCCACTAAATCATTATTAGGAATGAAAATTTACCGTTTTACTTATATCCTAATTAAAATTTCAAATTGCCATGATTCGAATTGAGGCATTTGTGCAAAATGATAAAACAAGCCTGGTTGTAGATGCAATAAAAAAAAACGGTGCAACCGGGCTAACCGTATTTTCTGGAAAAGGTCAAGGCAAGGGAGAAAGGCCGATGGTAGAGAGTTCACGTGGAACAAGAAGACAAGTTGCTGAATACAATGATGTAGACGCAATTGTTACCATTGTTGAAGAATCTAAAGCTGATGCAATCATCACCGCAATAATTAATGCAGCTGGGACGGGTTCTAAAGGAGATGGTAAGATCTTTGTTTCTATTGTTGATGATGTGATAGATATAGGCAGTAAACAAAAAGGTCCAAAGGCACTTTAATTAGTCTTTCAATGTTTTTTTATTTTAATTTATAATTACAGATTTTATATTAACAAATTCTTTCAAACCATAATTTGATAGCTCTCTTCCAATCCCAGAGTTTTTAATTCCACCAAAAGGCATTCTTGGATCTGAGATTACCATTGAATTTACAAAGACCATCCCAGCTTCGATGTCTTTTGCTAGATTGTTTTCTTTTGCAAAACTTTCTGACCATATACTAGCACCAAGACCAAACTCCGTGTCATTTGCAAATCTTATAGCTTCAATATGATCTTTTGCAGAAAGTATTGGAGCCACTGGGCCAAAAACCTCTTCTCGCGAAATTGGCATATCAGGTCTAACCTCGGACAAAACAGTAGGATTGAAGTAGAATCCTGTTCTTTTTGGGACGTCTCCACCCATTAGAACTTGAGCACCTTTAAGAGATGATCTTCCTATCTGATTTATTATTACATTCCTAGAGTCGTCTCTTACAAGTGGGCCTATTGTGGTTTTTGGGTCTAGCGGATCACCAATTATTTGTGCTTGTACATTTTCTATGTATTTTTTTGTAAATTCCTTAACAATACTTTGTTCAACAATGAATCTTTTCGCAGCAATACAACTCTGACCATTATTAAGAAATCTGGATGCCACACCCACTTTAGCTGCTTCCTCAATGTTTGCATCTTTTAATACGACAAATGGATCACTTCCTCCAAGTTCTAAAATAAATTTGTGCAAATTCTTACTTGCAATTTCAGCCACCCTAATTCCCGCTTTTGTGCTACCTGTAATGGACACAGCATCGACATCTGCTTTTGCCAGAGCTTCGCCTGTAAGATAATTTCCCGTGATATGTCTAAAAACACCTTTTGGGAATCCGATATCTTCCAAGGCTTGTTGAATTACATTTCCTGCTTCAATACAAACACTAGAATGTTTTAACACTACAGTGTTTCCTGCAAGCAGTGCAGGAATGCAAAATCTAAGGACTTGCCAAAATGGAAAGTTCCATGGCATTATGCATCCAATAACACCCAGTGGATCAAACTGTACATAGCTATCCTTAGCATCAGTTTGTATTCTTTCTCGTTCTAGAAATTTTTTTCCATTATCAGCATAATAAGTACATACCCAGGCGCATTTTTCAACTTCCTTAATTGATTCTGAAATAGGTTTTCCCATTTCGTTTGTAATTACAGTAGCGTACTCCATTTTTCTCTGTACAAGCATACTGGATAAACTTCGTAAAAGTTTAGCACGTTCTGAGAGATCAAACTTTTTCCAGATCTTTTCATATACCATTCGTGAGTGGTTTACTTCTACGTTTACCTGTTCTTCAGAGAGTGACTCGTATTCACCTATGATTTGTTCCGTTGCTGGATTAATAGTTTGAATTTTCAATACTCCATCTGTTTTTATTGATGATATAAAGCTTTGACATTTAAAACCAATCGAAACCAACCATTACCAATAGGTATATATATAAACACCAACAAATGGAACACATGAGCAA
The DNA here is from genome assembly GCA_035455245.1 of Nitrosopumilaceae archaeon. Classification (GTDB taxonomy): domain Archaea; phylum Thermoproteota; class Nitrososphaeria; order Nitrososphaerales; family Nitrosopumilaceae; genus UBA8516. The sequence continues at coordinate 28,130 of DATIFN010000035.1, forward strand.
AACACCAAACCCAGCTTCAAAAGACATTTTTGATGTCTGTAAGGGTAGCTTTGAAAAGATCAAAGGACATGCGGAAAGAGTA
>DATIFN010000036.1:0-6446 GCA_035455245.1 Nitrosopumilaceae archaeon
GATTATTGGACCTGTAAGTTTTAGTCCTTTTTGAGGTACCTCTTTGAGGTTATAAGAAATTGTGATCGCACCTATTGTTTCAGGAATATGTAAAGTTCCAGATGCAAGGGCAGATTCTGCTTGTGATAAAGGTGCATCAGATGCACCAAAATCTACAGTTTTTTCAGTGTGTGCTTTTACGCCACCACCGCTACCAATTGACTGGTAGTTAAGAGTAATTCCGGGATACAACGCATTGTATTCTACTCTCCATTTGTCAATTAGAGGAAATGGGAATGTCGCCCCTGCACCTGAGATTTGAAATTTGCCTGTTGGAGGATTAGGGGATGCAGCTGCGCTTGCTACAGAAAGTGTTGTAGGTAGTATCAGTATTAGCATAAATGCTAATCCTATGATCGATATTGTCTTCATTGGTTGTATGGTATTTTATTTTCTATTTACCAATATTCCACATAGATTACGTAAATAGCTGTAAACTACTTTTTCTATATAGATTGGATTTCTATGAAACAGTAAATTTCCCTTTTTTTCTGAAAGCAATCACTTTTTACTAATTTTGTTTTCGATTTCCTGTTACGATATAATTTACTGATTCACCCATAAAGGCCGCATGGTCAGCTATTCTTTCTAGATATCTTAGAACCAAGGCATCAGCAAGGGCACATTTTGTATTTTTTGAATTGATTAGCATTGGAAGATGACGTTTGTAATATTTGTCAACCAAATCTTCATTGGTCTCTAGCTGTTTTGTTCTATCAAGATCAAGAGTGGCAAAGCACTTTATTGCTACATTGATCATGTTTTTTATTTCTCCTGAAATTGTATAGATTACATCATTTTTGCATTCAGACAGATCACCAAACATGTCACGTACACTAATGATATCATATGCATATCTTCCAAATCTTGTAAAAGCATAAGAGATTTCAATGGATGATCGAATTAGTCTAAAATCCCGTGCTACTGGTTGATATTTTAGAATCATTTCAAAAGTAAGATTTCCAACCTGATCATAAAGGTTGGATATTTGATGGGAAAGCTCATAGACTTCGATTCGTGCATTTTTTCCTTCAAGATAGGAATCAATTGCCAAGTTTATGCTCTTTGCAGCTAAATCACCCATCTGTGCCATTAGAGAGGAAAGCTGATCAAGATGTGGGTCTATGAGGCGAGTCATTTCTAGCCAAATTGCCCCTGGACGTATTTTGCAGTTATTTCATTCCTAGGATTTTCAAAGATTTGCCTTGTTTCTCCAAATTCGATCAAATCTCCAAGATACATGAATCCAGTATAATCTGAGACTCTCATGGCTTGCTGCATGTTATGTGTAACAATAATTATCGTGTACTCTTTTTTCAACTCGTTTATCATTTCCTCTATTTTCTGAGTTGCTATTGGATCAAGGGCAGAAGCTGGTTCATCCATTAAGAGAACTTCGGGTTGAATTGCAAGAGCTCGAGCTATGCATAATCTTTGTTGTTGGCCACCGGAGAGACTCATCCCAGGTTTTTTGAGATCGTTTTTCACTTCATCCCAGAGATAGACCATCTGAAGACAACCCGTAACTATCTCATCAATTACAGTTTTATTTTTAAGACCATTTAACTTCAATCCAGCTGCTACATTATCGTAAATTGACATGGTTGGAAACGGATTTGGTTTTTGAAACACCATTCCAATTTTTCTTCGATGAATTATTGGATCTTGAATTTTAGAATAAAGATCTTCACCATCAAGTAAAACCCTTCCAGTAACAGTTGCATTTTTTGTTAGTTCATGCATCCTATTAAGACATCGAAGTAGCGTTGTTTTCCCACAACCTGATGGACCTATGAGAGCAGTAACAGCCTTATCTTTGAATTTTATTGTAACATTTTTGACAGCTGGCACTTGGTCATAACTTGCAGTGATATTTTCAGCAATCACTTTGTATTTTTTTTCCTCTGACAAATTAGCTGAAGATTGGATCATGTTTGTTATCGCTGCCATTTTTGTTCTCTCCTTGTATGCCAAAAGATAGGTTTACCGCGTTTTCTTAAAAAGAAGAATCTGACTCCAATGTTTATCGAAAGTACGATTAGTATCAGAACCACTGCAGCCCCCCATCCTTGAGCTTGAGCAGAGTCATATGGAAGTAATGAGAGCCTCCAGATTCTTAGAGGAAGTGCATCCATGGGGGCATTAAATCCAGAAAAGAATTGGCTACTTCCAAGTATGGTCATTATGAGTGGGGCTGTCTCTCCTCCTATTCTGGCAACAGCAAGCATTATTCCGGTTATCATGCCACTTTTTGCACTTGATATTATGATCCTAGTAATGACAGTCCATCTTTTGATTCCTAGCGCAAAACCAGCCTCTCTGTATATTATTGGAACAAGCTTTAGCGATTCTTCTGTAGTTCTTGCAATTATTGGCAGCATTATAATAGAAAGTGCAAAAGTTCCAGCCCAAATAGAAAAGTTCCCCAGTAACAATACTATAAGAAGAAATGCAAAAATTCCTATGACTATGGATGGAAATTCTGCCATCACATCATTGAAGAATCTTACCGTTCTGCCAAATTTGTTATCTCCAAACTCTGAAAGAAAGACGCCAGATAGAATTCCGATTGGTACACCAATTAGGCTTGACATTCCAATAATTAACAATGTACCCTGAATCGCAGGACCGATTCCTCCTTCTCCACTTCCTACTGAACCTGGAATTTGAGTAAGAAACTCGATACTTAATGCAGCAGAACCATTTTTGAAGACTTCAAAAAGAATACTTCCTAGTGGAATAATTGCAATTACCACGCACCCAAAAACAATTGCTTTAACAATTTTGTCTGTAAGTAATCTTTGATTTACATTATATCTAAAATGTGCTCTAAATTCTGTTCTTTGTTCTGTTGTAATCAAGCTTGAACAGCTCCTTCATGGGCCTTTAGCACTTTGGCGACAAGCAAGTGGGCAATCATATTGATCCCAACGGCAGTGACAAAAAGAACTAAACCAATTCCAATCAGTGCATGAATTTGTAATCCTGCAGGAGATGCTTCGTTGAATTCATTTGCAATTATGCTAGACATAGTCTGACCCGCTTTGAACAATGATTGTGGAAAGGCTGCAGGTCCAGTAGCATTTCCAATAAGCATGGTAACTGCCATGGTTTCTCCAACTGCTCTTCCAAGGCCAAGTATTGCAGCACCTATCAGCCCTGATTTAGAATATGGTATTACTGCCATCTTGAACACCTCCCATTTTGTTGCCCCAAGCATGTAGGCAGCTTCCCGTTGGCTGTTAGGAACTGCAAGCATTATTTCTCTTGATATCGAAGAAATTGTTGGAATTATCATGATGGCAAGAATTACGCTAGCTGTAAAAATATCCAATCCAAATGGCGTACCTGAAAAAAACCATATGGTTTCACCAAACATGTTGTGAAGTGGTACTTCAATCAAATCCTTGAAATACTGTCTAAAAACAAACAGACCCCACAATCCATAAATCACACTTGGAACTGCGGCAAGAAGCTCGATAATAAAAGAAATTGGAGTCCGTATGAATTTTGGGGCAATCTCGGATAGAAACATGGCAATTCCAATACTAATTGGAACACCAATTGCCATCGCCAAACCAGAAGTCACCAACGTCCCAAAGATGTAAGGCAAAGCTCCAAATGATTCTCGATCTTCAACTGCATTCCAATCTGAACCTGTAAGAAATGAAAATCCTTCCTCTTTCCAAACAGGAAATGAACCAGTAGCAAGTTCAAAGACGATCAGTGCAATGATTACAAGAACATAGGCAGCAGAAACCAGAGTTATGATCTTGAATATTTTGTCAGTATCAACTGGGCTCTTCTTTAGAGTAATTACTCTCAATACTAGAACTGGACTTTAGTAGAATATCTGATATCTCACTATACTTTCTAAAACTATATAGTGCTACATAGTTCGATATAGAACATAGTGATAACTGCTTTAATCAATAGGAAATACATTAAATTCAGTTGTCAGTTCAAGATGAAAAAGAGATAAGAAAATTACAATTGGTTGGAGGTTCAACCTATGTATTATCACTTCCAAAAAAATGGATCGATTCCATGCAAATGCAAACTGGAGACCAGGTTTCCATAATTAAAAACCCAAACAATTCTTTGTCGCTCTTTCCTATTGATGCTCTGGGTTCAGAAAAAGCTGTTAGATCAAAAGCAATAATTGGCCAAAAAGATTCTGTGGATTCAATTAAACGAAAAATTATCGCGATATATCTTGCAGGTTATCAAATAATAGAAATACAAACTAAAGGTGGCAGAATCCAGCCAAATCAGAAACAAGCAATAAGAGAGTTGGTACGCAAAAATATGATTGGAACAGAAATAGTAGAATCCAGCCCAGAATCTATGACTATACAGGTGCTGACAAGCCTTCCCGAGCTTTCTATTAATGATGCATTAAAGAGAATGTTTCTACTTACATCAACAATGCATCGAGATGCAATTAATGCCTTAAGAGAAGTCGATGCCGAGCTTGGAGAAGAAATTGTCCATTTAGATGACGAAGTTGATCGTTTTAGTTTATACATAATGAGAAATCTTACACTCGCAGTTCAGCATGAAAAGATATTGCGTGAAATAGGACTAAAAAAATCATCCGATTGTTTGGGTTACAGAGTCGTAGTCAAGTGTGTAGAGAGAATTGCTGATCACGCTGTCTCAATAGCAGCAAGGATCAAATTTCTCAAGTCAACTTTAGAACCAGCTATTCTTCAAAAGATTTCAAAACTAAGCGAGGAATCACTCAAAGTATTTGAAGATTCCATTGCATCCCTAAACAAGCGAGATTACATCCTAGCAGACATGGTAGCATCTGAAGCTCAAAAAATAGCGGATAAAGAGAAGGAGTTTACCGATAGTTTGGAAGAATCAAAAAAATATAGTAGTATAATAAAATTTGTTCTCGAAGATATTCGTCGAACTGCCGAATATTCAAGTGATATTGCCGAAGCTGTAATCAATGAAACAATCCAAGATGTAATTGCAGAAAAGATCCTTCAAAAATAGAATTTTTAATTATTTATCTCTCTAAACTCTGCATAAACACCAATACCCAACAATTTCTATAGTGAACATCCTTTTCAGATTCAAAATCAATTTTTTCATGACGTGCGATGGAGGGATAAAAATGCCAGATGATTCTTGTAGAAAGTGTGGCGGAATGCTAATAAAATCCACCCTTTGTGCAACTTGTAGAGGAGTGATGCAAAGAATCTGTATAAAATGTGGATTAAAAACTGCAGAACAAGTTCATAACGAATGTTTCTATGAAGTAGAATCATTTCAGACAAGATTAGACAATTGCCCAATTACAACTGTTGATTTTTGTAGCTAACTCCTTCACAAAGTGTTTAACAATAATTAAAACAGGTTTATTTTCTAATCCTTGTTAATAATTTGAAATTATCTAAAATTTTACAACATAATAGTAGTTGATTGGATCATGGGGAAGCTGCCTAATCTCAACCTGAAAAAAGCCGGCGTCATTTAACATCTTTATAGCAAGTTCCTTTCCCCACATGGCACCTAATCCCATTCCTTTTTGGGAAAGAGATACAGTCATGCAATGAAGACAAGAGATGGCATACAAATAAGGCGCAAGAGGATGTTCCATGTTATTTTCAAGGTTGGAGGAAGCCCTAATGTCTTGCATCAAAAATACTCCGTCTGGCTTTAATGATTTTTTGATATTTTCTAAAACTTTTTGTGGTTCTGCCTGATCGTGGATTGCATCAAATGCAGTTATCAAATCAAAAAATTCTTCTTTTTTTAATTTTGAAACATCTTGTTTTTCAAATACTGCATTTTTTAGTCCCATTTTTTTAGACTCTTTTTTTGCATTCTGAATTGCTTCTTCTGAAATATCATACCCATAAAAATGAGATTTTGGAAAAGTTTTTGCCATAAGATTAATTGCTCTTCCACTCCCACATCCCAAATCTAATACTCTGATTCCGGATCTCATTTTATCAACAAGATTGGGTACTATGGGCAAGATTTTGTCAATCAATGCAGAAAGTACGGTCTGTTCACTCTCTTCTGCCATAACCTCATGGAATCTATGGAAGGATTCGTATGGAACGCCCCCACCATTTTCAAAACAATTGACAATCTCATCTTCCACATAAGCCAAAACGGGGATGAACTGCATCGAGGATGCAAAGTTATAGATCCCGTCTTGTGTCAGAAACGCGGCCTTCTCTTTTGTTATTGAATACAAAGCAGAGCCTGGTTTGTAATCTACGATTTTTGAAGTAACAAGGGCTCCAAGCCATTCTCTTACATATCTTTCGTTTAGACCCGCTTTTATAGCGATTTCTGAGCTTGTAGAGGGAGGAAGTTTGGACATGACATCAAATAATTTGGTTCTATGCCCAACTGAAAGCATCAAGGCTGATGCTGCATTA
>DATIFN010000037.1:0-18359 GCA_035455245.1 Nitrosopumilaceae archaeon
TCTGCAAAACCGAAACTATCAGTTGTAATTGGTAAAACCTCAAGGGTATCAATTAGAATTTGAAATGTCACATTGGGTATCTGATCTTCAATCTCAACTGCAAGCAGCTTTCTATCAGACCTTTCTTCAAATCTGGCATGACCGTTTTCTATTCCTGTAACTGGATCTACAAGATTGGTTTCTAGTCTTGTCCTGTCTTCACTAACTGAAAATGAAGATGGTGTCAGAGGGAGACTAGATAAGGTAATTAAAAATACAAAAAGAGTTAGAATTTTAAAATCAAGGATTAGATGCAATTTTACTTTGAATTGATGCATTTTATACTATTTTTACATTAGGATTCTTTTCTTCTATTATAACAACAACCGGATTATCACATATGAGAATGCCTTCTTATTCAAATAAACAACTTATGAGAAAAACAACCACCTTTTTTATTGAATCTGTTAGACCATCTTTGGCAATTTTGTATTGTCTGGTATTTTGTAAATTCTTAATTCGAGATTCAGGGAATTCTAAATCCACCAAAGCTCATTCCAGGCTGACGAGTCTCCTGACTACTCCTTATTCCAAGCAAGTCTATTAGTTCCTTGAGATTCTTTGTCTGAAAGAAAACAGTTCCAGGCCCAGTAATTTCTGTGACCAGTCCTTCTCCACCAAGAATGGTATTTTTCAATCCTCCAAACTGTGACACCTTGTAATCCATGTTCTCGTGTAGTGCAACGAGGTGATAGTTATCAATTAGGATCTTCTCACCTGGCTTGAGATGTTTTTCTATTATTCCTCCATATGCATTACAGAAGATACTGCCACTTCCCAATGCTTTTAGCATGAAAAACTCTGTCCCAAAGAGTCCCTTTGTAAATCCCTGCCACTTTGTATCAAGCTCAACCCCCGTTGTAGATGCAATGTAAGAACCTGATTGTACAATAAAACCACTAGATGGTGTAATTGGAATTTCGATAATGTCACCAACTGGTGGACCAGAAAGCCCAAGCTGACACCCGTTTTCCTGGGCAACAAAGTCATTTACAAAAAATGATTCTCTTCCCAAAACCATAACCTTTAGGTTCTTAAACAATCCACCGTGACGCATCTTTGTCTTAATTTCTATTCCCCCTATCATGTAAACCAAGGCTCCGGCTTCAGCTGTTATTGTCTCGCCTTTGTCAAATGAAACCTCAAGCATACTCATCGGATTTTTTAGAATCTCAAAGTGCATGCCTCATTGAATTGGTACCAATAGATAAAATTTTTGTGAAGGATTTTTCTTAAAAATCAGAAAAGACTATAAAATTTAATCCTAAGCAAAATCCACAAATCAGAGTTTATGTTATTATCCAACCTCGTCATTTTTTGTTCTTATATGTGGAATCATGTCAAGAGAAATTAGTAAAAGTTTTTGTGAGCAAATTACAAAAAAATATGACAAAAAAGATCTGCCAAGACCTGTCTATGTCATACAGGAACACCATGCCAAAAGATTGCACTGGGATCTGCGTTTTGAAATTGATAAAGTGTTGAAAAGCTGGGCACTTCCAAGGATTCCTCCACAAAAAGAGGGGGAAAAAAGGCTTGCAGTACAAGTTGAGGATCATCCAATAGAATATGCTCTTTTTGAAGGGGAAATTCCAGAGGGAAATTACGGTGCAGGAATTGTAAAAATCTGGGATAAAGGTACATTTGAGATTCTAGAGCAAGACGAAAAAAAATTTATTGTAGATATCAAGGGTAACAAATTGCGAGGAAAATACTGCATCTTGCATTTCAAACCAGTAGAAAAAAACTGGCTATTTTTTAAGGTAAAAGATTGATTATTTGATTATGAATCGATTATCTGTTTCTATGAATTATTTCCAAATAAGGTCATCTAGTAATTGTGTTCGTCAAAGTCAGAACCCAAGGCGACAGTTGCAACAATCGTATTTTCTGTTGTTCTAAATTTTATTACTTTTTGTGGGAAGAATTCATAAATAATTTTTTTAAGCAACAGTTCAGCAAACAAAGACCATTGTATGCCAAGGTTGTGTTGTATAACAAAGTGATGAAGATCACCTTCAACCCTGTGATCTGAAGACATTCCAGATGCTCTCATATAATCTTCAAGGGTTTCTATTACTCTTTTCAAATCATATCCTCCCTTCATGTACATTACCCAATCTTTTAGTCGTGAATGGAGAACATCCACCATTGACATCATCATTTCTCCTTTCAACTCATGACCGACAGTAGAAAGAAGTTCCATTGGTATCTGTATCATTCCTATTGTTTTAGCAGCCCTGTCCCAACGAACAAATTTTTCAAGAATTTGTTTTGTAAGTACATTTACAGAGATTTCCTTCTCTTGAGCCTCGGCTTCTAACTCCTTTATCAATCTTGAAGGGTATCTAAATGTGATTGATGAGGTTTCCTCAGTTAAATGATGATGAATTTTTCTTGCAAGGGCCAACTAATTTCCACAATTCCATATTAGGGATTGATTTGTATTAAGTATGATCGTAGGCTTGTTCTAAATCATGAAATGCGATATTCTCTAGGAAGAGTGATTCATTATAAATGAAGGAACATTCGCTTTTATCCTCTGTTTGACTGACATCTTGGTTTCAATGTTGTCATAAAAGAAAGGTGTTTTTCTTACTGCTCTTGGAATTGATAGATCAAAGATTAAATCATTGCCCGAAACTAATTTTTTGAAATTTGTGATATTGTGAAATTTAGTTATTTCAACACTAGTAATTATATCTTGGATTCTTATACTATGACAGCTTACATTAAATGATTGAACTCAACAATTTGGAAGTGTTATAGATGTGGTCTCACCTTTAAGGAAGAAAAATTGGTAATATTGCACCACAAAATCTCCAAGCATAATCCAACAAAGATTAAACCAGGTTTTTGAATCAACTAAATTGCTCGAAAACAGAGTTTGTTAAGCGGATCTATTGAGCCTCAAAGGCCAAAAAAGTCGAGCTAGATCTCACAAAGAGAAAATTTTCCTGACCATGGAACAACCGTCGGTTAAGCCAACAAGAAATTATACAAGCAAGTAAACCCTCAAGAGTTTGTGGCCTTTGGACTGTGTCCACTCTGCAAATTGCACAGGGATCTTGTCATCAAAGATTTTAACAAAACTGGAAAACAAATTTGGATTTGTGAGGCCTGTTCTAAAAATAAAAATTAAAAATCTATTGTCAAGGATGATTATTCGGTAGCCATTCTAACCAATTCACCAAGTTGTTTACCTTTCCCTTGTGAAAGTGCTGATATTCCACCATTCAAACTTTCAGCGACGATCCCCTTCTCTGCAAGTACTTTTGCAACCATTAGCGAAGTATTTCCCATCATGCAAACAAGAAGTGCCTTGCCATCGCCTCCTCCTAATGCTGAACCCAGTTCCTTGGGAATTTCTTGTGTCATTAACAGTCGTTCAACATCTCTTGCCTTTGGAACAAAGATCTTGCTTTTGTCAAATCCAAGCGAGTTTGCAATCATCTCTATCCCTTCATTGCTTGGAGTATACATTGTGTGAATCCAGAGGACTCTATCGTAGCTACCAATGTCAGAAACGGCTTCTTTGAGGTCAACTTTGAGACGATTCTGCTTCTTTCCAATCTTTTCCAAGGTTTTTTTGTACTTTTGGATTCCATCAGCAATTATTACTACAAATTTTCCTCCATTTCCAAAATTTGCCATCTGCATCACTGCATATAGGGCAAGGGCACTGCTTTCCCCCATGTCATAGCCCTTGTCTACAAAAAATTTCAAAAGGTTTCTTGCAGGTCCAAAATCAACCTCGTGCTGGCCTTCGTATCTTTCTGGTTCGAAGAACTTTAAGCCAGAAGCCTTGCTTTTTGTCCGAATTCCTGCAACGTCCTGGTCTCCTAGTGGAAAGATTACATGTAATGACTTTTTTCCATATTTGTCCATCACGTATCTACTTAATCCGCCAGATGTTCCACCGGTACCAAAGGTGCAGACGATTTTGAAATTTGCAAGCGACTGGCCATTTTGATGCAATTGTTGGTCAATCTCAGCACCTGTCACAGTTTTGTGTACATCGATGTTTAACTCGTTGTCATATTGCTCTGGACAAAAACAACTGTAAATTTTTGCAAGAAGCTTTGCCAAGTTTATGATATCCTGTTTTGCAAGTAGGGCTTCTACATCAGAAATTGATCTATCAAAAACAGTAACATCAAAACCTAATTCAGCAAGCTGTGAACGAATGTTTGAAGCTGTAGCTTTGGCTACCAAAAGGTTTTGGTTGTCCTTCATCCCAGGTGCCGGGCAGATATCCATATCAAGATTTAATATTTTTATTTTTTCGTTTCGTAATTCTTCAAAAACTCCTTCCTGAAGCTTTCTTGAAACAAGGGTGACAACATTGAGACCAATCTTTCCAATCATTCCTAGCGCAATTCCAAAGTTACCAGAGGTCGCTTCAAATACTGTTTCCTTGCTCCGGATTTTTCCAGTTGCGATGGCATCGTGGATGATGTGAATTGCTGGTCTGGCCTTGATAGAACCTGCAAGTAAGTTTGAATCAAACTTGCCAAACACTTGGAGGTCAAAATCAGCAAGATTCAAGCCAAATTCTTTTCGTGCGCACTCCTTCAAATCTTCAGTAATGTCAATCAGGGGCGTTGCATTGACAACCCTTTGGCCGTCTGATTTTTCTATATGAGGAACTTTACTCCATATCTCTTTCTCAAATTGTTCAAGTAGTATGGTGTCAACCGGCTTTTCCCTATTGGTTCCCTGCAAATTTTCCACTATGATCATCCGCAGTCTGGTTTAATAAAAGATATAATCGCTTCCAATCTTTGCGACCATGATTTTTACCTTTTTCCAAAGTCAACCCACGAAACGAGTTATCTAGAATCAAAATTATGTCAAAAACCTCTAAATGAAAAACTTTGCAATTATCAAATATTACATTTACAACCTTTTTTCTTTAGGTTTCTCACCTGGTCTTCATAAGAATCAACTTTTTGGTCTTGTTTTTCAGATCCTGTTGCAAGGTCAAAGGGGAGAGGACTGTGATGCTTGTATCCACGTTTGCTCAACTCAAGGACAAGACTTTGGTGTCTAAAGTAAAGTGCTTTTAGCTTTCCAATCCAGCGTAAAGTTTCAGGATGCCTCGAATAACCTGTTTTTCCCTGGGTTAATATGGACCAGATAGCATGCAGTTCACGATGTTCACCTAAAAGATGATTCTTACACAATTTTTCAGGTGCAATGTCCCAGATTCTCATGACAAGTCACTTGTTAATTTTTTTGGAACGTATTGGTAAATGTTAGTTTTAGTTATGTAGATATCTTTCATCATTCTTAGGATTATCTGAACAATTAATCCCATGGCAATTTTTACTCCAACGGTTTTTTGAGGATCAGTCTGTGGATATAATCGAAGTGTGGTTCTATCTTCTTTTGTAATAATCTCTATCATAAACTCTTGGTGGAATTCATCAATGACTAAAGTAGGTATAAGCAAAGTATTCTTTTCTTTGTTTAGAAAAACTTCCTGCATTCTAATAATTTGTGGCTCTTTTTGAAATAGAGTTTGAAATTTTCTACAAAATTCTTCCAAATCGATTTGTTTGTTAAAAACTACATGTGGCAAATACATCACTTTTTACAACGTGCTTTGGTCCTGGCAACTGCACCACAACAAGTACATCTAGATCCCTCTAGATTCAGAAAGATGTTACATACAGTACAAAACTTCAAACCAGATTCATATTTTTTCTGGTTTGACACATGAATGATCGGCTGAAGAAGACATTGATCTTTACACAAATAAACCATAACTACTATTTAATTTCTTAATATTTATACTAGTGGTAATAATATGTAATAGTGCCTAACATCATTTCTTATTTCGGTTTGAAAATAGAAGTTAAAAGTTAGTCACTAGGACACAAAATTATCACTAGTTTATATAATTAAAACAAGAACAAATCAACATGAACACCAAAAATCCAAAGATGATCGCGCTTTTGATAATCTCCTTTGCTGTTCTAACCGTATCTGTATTGCCAGTTTACGCAGAGGAAATCAAAATTCCAGATTGGATAAAAAATAATGCAAAATGGTGGGCAAATGGGGAAATTGATGACCAAACCTTTGCAAGCGGAATTCAATTTATGGTGAAAGAAGGCATAATCAAAATCCCTGCAACTACTGAACAAGCAAATCATGACGCGAAAATTCCAGATTGGATAAAAAACAATGCAAAATGGTGGGCGAATGGGGAGATCGATGACCAAACCTTTGCAAGTGGAATTCAATTTATGGTTAAAGAAGGAATAATTTCTGTTTCAGTTGTCAATTCACAAAACTCTCCGAACACTCTGGATACGTCAAGATGCGATCAATTTACTACCGAGGCAGAAAAAAGAACATGTCAGAAGGAAATAGAATTTACCAATAAAATTCAAAGCGATATTGCAACAGCAACTCCTAACCAAATCGGTCCCGTTTTATTTTATTATGTTTCCCATGATGTAGAAAAGACAGGTCAAGGAACTATCGTTACACTTGACTTTGTTGTAAAAAATACCGGAGGGAAGGGAGACGTTGATCTTTTCTGCACAGGACCAGCAGCATGTAATTACTCCTTGTATGACGGTGAAAAAGAAATTGTATATACACAAAATACACTCACATCAGGTCATTTGCTTCTCAAACCCGATGCAGTCAAGCAATTGCAATGGGTATTCTACAAAGACTTGCAATATGATGTAGCGAAAAACTATTTCCTTAAAATAAAAGAACCATGGGCAAGTGGACAGATTCCGTTAAATCTTGACTAGATTGATCCGTTTCTATTTCTCCATTACAGGTGCAAAGTAGTGAGATTAGTTATCGGGATAACAGGAAGTACGGGGATTATTTACGGCATTAGAACACTTGAAGCACTCAAAAAATACAAAGTTCAAACCCATCTTATAATGACAGAGTGGGCAAAAAAATGTCTAGTTTTAGAAACTAGATATGATCTGAAATATGTAAAGTCCTTGGCAGAAAGTTACTCAGAAGATTCCAACATGGCATCTAGTGTATCAAGCGGTACTTACAAAACCGATGGAATGATTATAGTGCCATGCACCATGAAAACTCTATCAAGTGTGGCAAATGGATATGATGAAACCTTGGTTGCAAGAGCAGCGGGTGTAATCCTAAAGGAATCAAGAAAACTTGTAGTAGTGGCTAGAGAAACTCCATTAACGAGTATTAATTTAGAAAACATGTTAAAACTTGCACGTGCAGGAGTGGTTATTCTGCCCCCTGTACCTGGGTTTTACAACAAACCAAAAACCATAGACGAATTGGTAAACCACACAGTTGGAAAATGTCTTGATCAATTTGACATTGATCATAGCCTATTCAAAAGATGGAAGACTACCTAAGACACAATTACTACATTTTTATTCTATGAAGATTTCTAAAAAATCAAATTTATCCTGATTGTCTGCCAGGTGGCGGTTCAAAGAAGAAGAGTAAATTTCAATCCATTCTGATTTGCCACAATATTCTAGGTTCTCTTCTACCGGAAACACATCTTTCCCGGAAAATCTTAAGGTTAGGGATTTTTTATCTACCAACCCAAATGGCATCCGTATCATTTCCTTTCCACCATCTTGGATGTTTACCTTGAATTCCTTTTTGTCATATTCCACAATTCCTGTAAAATAACTTTCGTTCATTTCCAGATGTTTTATTATTATCTTCATTATACTGGTCGCCCTCCATGTTGAACATTTTGTATCTTGTGGAACACGTTATGAGATGAAGCTACAGCAAGGGATGCTATGACAACTCCAACCAGATCTCTAATGGTCATTGCTAGACTGGGTTCATTTGCGATAAGGGTTTTTTCAAACACAATGGGAAAAATATCCATTAACCAAAATGCTAGCGTTGTCCACGAGAGCAAACCCCCAAGCAAATACCCTAATCTTGTCTTGTAATGTACAAACAAAATTGAAAAACCAATTGCCAAAAACCACAAAGCCGAGGCAATCAACCAAGGCAACTGATACACATCTGGTCGATTATCTAACCAATAATAGGTAGTTCCAATTACTGCCAACGACAAAAGAGAACCTAACAAGATTTTTTGGTTAATCTCAAACCTAGTTTTTCCTGTGCTTTTTATTTCCCTTGATTCCTCCTTCATTTCTTTGGTGGCAATGTCAATTGCTTCTCTTACGCTCTTTAATGGAAATGGAATGATTTTGGTAATTGAATCATCTTTTACTGTGGTGTCATGAACCAGACTATCAATAAGTGGCCTTGCCAATGATGCCTTTACGGGTGTGATTAAATCAACCCAGTAAGATGAAAGACGTGTAGTTAGAAATGGAATCTGAATGACAAACAAATTTTTGTTCAAATAAGCTGCATACTGTCGCATCAGTTGTTCATAGGTGATTTTTTCAGGTCCACCAATATCAAACGTTTTTCCAACTGTTTCAGGGGTCTCTAAACATCTTACAAGATATTCTATAACATCATCAACAGCAATAGGTTGTGCCATGGTTTTAACCCATTTTGGGCAAATCATGACACGCAATCTTTCAACTAGATAGCGCAACATGGCATAAGAGCCCCCTCCGGCACCGATTATCAATGAAGCTCTGAGTTGAGTGACAGGTATATTTTTGGAGAATAAAATGTCTCCCACTTCCTTTCTGCTTCTCATGTGTGGTGAAAGTTCAAGACTGTCATTTACCAACCCGCCAAGATAGATTATGCGCTCTACTCCAGCTTCTGATGCAGCTAGCAAAAAATTCTGAGCTTGAATTTTTTCTCTTTCTGCAAACTCTTTCCAATGTTTCTTGTCTCCCTCCATTGAATGCAATAAATAAAACGCAACTCTTTTTCCAGCAAAAGCGTTTTTCAGACTAGCAAGGTCAAGAGCGTCAGCTTGTATGTATTTAACCAATTTTGTATCATCGATTTTTTTCCTTGACATGGCAGTCACAGAGTAACCTGATCTTGAAAGTTTTTCAACTAATCGAGAACCAATAAAACCGCTTGAACCAGTGACTAAAATATCATGAGGATTTTGTTGCTGAAATCTTACTGGTTCAATTTTTTGCGCCAACTTATCTCAACAACTCTTTTTCTTTCCTTGAGCGTAATTTTAATGCAACAATGATTAGGATGCCTATTCCTATTGATGCTGCGCCCCCAGACAGGTATGCCTCGCTTAGCTGTGGTGCAATCTGATGTGCTGCAATAAAACCAATTCCTAATGCGGTGGCTATAATTCCAGTTGCGGTTACTAATTTATCCATTCAGTTCACCTCCACTAGATCGATGGGGATGTCTGTTCTTTGACAGATTTTTTGATTTACGATTTTTTTCTACAACCAACCTTTGTTTTTTGATTTGTTCCATGTATTATTTTACCATTAAGTGGATATAAACTAGTGATAATAATCTTTACTAGTGCTAACTTTTAGTAGATAAAATTATGGAAATTGGCACTAGTTAAATCGATTACCACTATTTTTATATCAAGATCCTACCTACTACTTACAATTAATGGTCTATCTTAGGAGTAAAAAAGTAAAGGGAATTGAATACGTATATCTTGTCCGCAGCTTGTGGGATCCAAAGAATTCTACTTCAAAACAAGAGACGATAAAATATTTAGGAAAAGCAAGGGACGTCACACCAAGTGACATACCCGATGATTATCGTAATGATCCCAAAGTAATTGCATTTCTATCATCACACAATCCAATAAAGAGTAAAACAAACGAGAGGATGCAAACCAAACTTCAAAATGAAATTTTTAAAAAAATGTCAAATGGAGATTTAGACAATACGGTATCATTATTTGAAACCTTTTCGAAATCATCCACGTTAACTGAATTTTATGATAAAATCTTAAAACCAGTCATGTATAACATTGGAGATCTTTGGGAGAAAAAGAAAATTACCACTGCTACTGAACACATTTCAAGCAATGTTGCTCATAGCTTGATAAAAATAATAAATCAAAAAGTTTCTATATCAAACAACAAAGGAAAAATCCTAATCTGCACACCAGAAGGAGAATGGCATAATCTTGGTTGCAACATCATCGAATCTGTTCTATTAAGCAAGGGTTACAGCGTGCAAAACATATCACCATCCTTACCCCATGATTCTATCATAAATCATATTCAAAGCATCCAACCCGATGCGATCGTTATTTCAATTACTCTCAAAGAAAATGTTCGGTCAGGTCAACGATTAATTCAAAAAATCAAAATGAAAAAGTCTCCTCCTGTACTTATTGGGGGTCAAGCTGTCAAAGTCTCCAAGGAGGAAAAATTTGAAGCCCTTACAATGAAGGAAGGAACAATCGATGAAATGCTCAAACTATTAAAATCTGTTATGGGGAAAAAGAGGGATAGAACATGACTAGAGAAATCGCATCTTCTCACCTATGTCTTGGTACCTGTGTTCGGTAAATTCGGGCCTAAAATAAGAATTAATGAATATAACCTAATTATGAAATCTAGTTTCATCTAAAATTTGATAACTTAATTCCAAAATGTAAAGGAATCATGTTGATAAAAATTAATAATAAAAAAAGGATCTAATTTTCACTAGCCACCTGGACTGATTTGTCCAAATTCAACCAAAGACTATCAAACTATTTCATTTGATGTCTGGCGTGACGTGCTGCGTCCAATACGGTATGTACTGTGTCTTGTGTAGCTCTTTTTGTTTCTTTTACAGCACAAACCGTGTCAGCTATTGCACCACTTTCATTTATCTCTGCAGCTGTTTGGCGAATGTCTTTTGCAGTATCACGAGCTGCAGAAGCCGCTTCACGTATGGCTTCTGCGAGCTGTGGAATTGCGCCGCTTTCGCGCAAGGTCTTTGATGTGTGTCTTGCCAATGCTGAATAGTATTTGATGTTTTCTGCAACATTTTTTATTGTTTCAACAGTTTTTTCTGCTGAATAGTTTGCAGATTCGGTGCTCTTGCCAGTTTTTTGTTTCATTGTTTCGAGAGTCATTGATGAGATAATGTTTGAAATAATAAATAAAGGCCGCGTAGCTTTGATCTGTGTTTTAAAAAAATTTTGTAAAGTATAATTTGTTAGTGATATTAATATCTTGGAAAAATTTTTCATTATTATTGGCGGAAGAAAAAACTGGAAAGCTAAAAGATATCAAGGAAACTGTTTCTGGTGCAGTAGAATTGATGCAACAGCTACGACAACCTGGAATGAAAGAATCATTTGACAAAATCTTGGATGCTGCTAATGTCTCAAAAGAAATTATCAAAGATCTCAAAACACCAGAGATGGTTAAGAACATTGAAAATTTTCGCTTGATATCAGAAAACATGAACCAAGCTTCAGCAAGGATGCAAGATGCCATAAAACATCTAGATGAGACAGGCGTCATAAACGACGCAAAAGGCTTGATGAAATCTGCCAAAAGCACAATGGACCTGTTTGGTGAGAGCAGCCAAGAACTACCTCAAATAAGCACTGCTATTAAAGAAATGATAAACTCTGTAAAGGATTTGGTAGATGAATTAAAAATGACTGTTAAAGATTCCAAAAATTCTGGAGCCGTTTATAGCATAAAAGAGACCTTCAAGGATGCATCTGAGGTTTACAAAATGGCTAAAGGTTACAATTGATAGGGCAAGTATAATCTTCCTAAAAAGTAAAGTTTTATTTTAAAAATATGTCAATCCTTGTACGGTTGAATTTATTCACTAAGGATTTGAGTCTGACTTCGTTAAATTTTGAAAAATGTCATGTAGGCTGGATTTGTAGTAAAATGTACTACCGCAATCCTTGCATTTGACAAGAACATTTTTTCGTTGAAGCATAGTGCTTCCACACTTTGTGCAAATTTTTATTTTTTTATCAATGATTATCTTCATTTTAATTCACATTTTTCCTTTAAACTATTTTTCTGATCCTTCAAAAATAGATTTCATTGTCTTTACCCACACCTGTCGTAGACTTTCATCATCTTTTCCAGAAACTCTCATCAAGGTCAATCCATTGTACAATGCAATCATTCCTTTTGCAATTGAAACAAGATCACTTTGGTCCTTGAAAAATTCAGTATCTTTTCTTATTTGTTTTAGAAACTCTGTTATCAGACTAACAAGATCCTCCCTGTACCTGTTGACGGTTTGTTTTAACTTTGGATTCCTGGCAGATTCTGCAAGCCCTTCAAGCCAAATTCTCTCTGTCTGTTGTGTCTTTCCAACCATAACATCATAGAAAGTTCCTAAATCTGTGACAAGATTTTGTCTCTTCCTAAACAAACCTTCTCGTGAAATTACTAGATTTTTTTGATTGTCTTTACAGATTGCAAAAAAAAGATCTTCTTTGGTTGGAAAATAAAGGTATGGAGTACCCTTGCTGAATCCTGCTGCCTTGGCAACATCATCCATTCTAGTTTGAGAGTAACCTGTCTTGGCAAAAGTCTTCATTGCGGCATCAAGGATTGTCTGTCTTACCATTGTTTTGTGCTCTCCTGAAACCTTTGGCATTTCTATCAATCCATTTTATATGAGATATTGCTCTCTTGTGATTTCTCCAATTTTATGACTATAGTCTGACTTAGTCTGTTAAACAGCCTCTGTTTTTTATCATTTAATATCCAGCCAATAATGAGATCAATTGGTAAAAGGAACGCTTTACCAAAGTTGTGAATCATATTGTCCTTTAGATCTATTGCTTGACCATCCATCCTTGTTGTTTTTATGTTTAGGGCGCGTTTTCCAACTGACTGACCATACCTGTACTCCATGATTACCCAATATCCAAAAATTACAATACCAGTTGAACAATACCAAGCAGGGTTGCCAAAGGCGTCGCGTGTCAACATAAAGGGAATGGAAACTGCAGTTGTTATTATCACGCTGTCAATTAGCCACGCAAGGAAACGGTCTTTCCATTTTGCTATTACAATTTGTTTTGGTTGTTCTGAGCTCATTGTTTTTCTTCCCATTTGTATGAGCAATCAAGACACTGTCCCTCTGGGTTTCTTGGATTAGTCCATCTAAAGAACACATCCAAGGATCCACATGCAGGACAGATAAATCCCATATGGGGAAACTTTGCATAAATTGCAAGAGTGTCTGGCTTTTTGGTAGGGTTGGAATTCATCCATATTTCTGATGTGTGATCCATTTGGGTGTTCATGCTAAATAGTAATAATTACGCATTATTTAAAGATAACTGACCAGTCAGTCAGTTATAACGATGAGATCTCGACCGTTACTAGCCTTCTGCAAACTTTTATCAATCATGCTACAGTTAATGATATCATGCTAAAGTTTGCTACGATCTGCTTTCTTTTCGCATTGATAATTCCACTTGTCATACCAGCGCATGCTGAGGTTATTTCTTTTAAAACTGACAAGAGTTCGTATTTTGCGGGAGAAAAAATCATCTTTTCAGGAATTGTCCAAAGTAAGGATGTTGCAGCTGATGCAATCATCACCATTGTCATCAATGATCCCAACGGAAAATTTGTTCTAGTGACCCAAGTAAAACCAGACCATGCTGGTTCATTTGGTGCCATTATAGTTGACAATTCTAAATTTCAAACCAGTGGAACATACCATGCCACTGCATATACCAGTACAGAAGACCAAGGGTTATCTACAAGTTTTAATCTTGAAACAGATTCAAAGGTAACGCTTTCTCCTCCAAGTGTTATTAAAAGACATGAAATTACAGTTGGAGGACATTCAATGTTTCTCAATATTCAAAGCTCATCAACAATTGGCAGTGTTGTTTTTGATGAAGAAAACAAAAAGATATCTTTTCAGGTAACAGGTAGTACAGGGACAACTGGAACGGCCATCATTCCTGTAAGTCAAGTGTTGAAAGGACCATATGTTGTAACTTTTGACGGAAATTTTTGGCAAGATTTTGAAATCTATGAGGATAAAACAAGCGGTGATACCTTGATGAAAATACACTATCCTCACAGCACACACGAAATCACAATCACTGGAACTGCAGTTGTGCCAGAGTTTTCCTCTTTTGCATCACTAGTACTTTTGATATCAGTAGTATCATTAGTTTTTCTTGGTTTCGGTTCACGAAAGAATAATTTGTCATTTTTGCAAGAACCTAGAACTTAAGAAGTGCTGTGGATTCAAATCATAAGGTCATAATAATTTTTATCATCCATAAAATCCCTTTACAACAAAACAAATTTTTGTGACCCTTTCAGATCATTGGGAGCTTCCCGATGAATCGATGTTTTCACATCTCATCCACTCGTTGGCTTCTGACAGGGCCACTGGGGTCTTCTTCTATGCAATCCTGTTGTATCTTATGATACAATAGAAATACGGCTTACAATTATTTAAGAAGTATAGGTTGTCTGCGATCACGATTAAATTAATGAAAATATATGTCAAGTTCAGCTATTCTTCAATTTATCTGGCATGATTTTGAAGACTATAAACCAAGACTGGATAGAAAACCAAGTTTAGTAATAATTAAAGTCTGCTCATTAAAGCTGAGTTGATATAATATTTGAATGCCCATCAGTAAATTATATTGGAACAAAATTCCCAGATCTTAAACTTGAAAGAATGTACAAATACCCATATCATCTCAATCTTTACCATTGATGATGCGAGACAAGTTCTTAGCCCAAGAGAGGGATCAATTTGATTAAATCATCACAATTAAAATTATTTTTAATTTTATCCATTTTAGTACTAGGTATCCTTGGCACGGGAGCTGCTGTAGCTGCCGATAAAGGAGGAAAAAGTGATGAACATAAAAACAAGGCTTCCAACCAGGGTGGCGATGACAGTGACACCGACGATTCAAATGATAATATTAAAGAAAAGAAAGGAAAACTAGAAAGGGAAAAATCTCAACAACATGAGGAAAAAAAGGACAAGAAAATAAAATCTAACAAGAATAACAAGGTGACCATATGTCACATCCCTCCAGGCAACCCAGATAGGGCTCACACCATCTCAATTGCTAATGGCGCACTTGACGCCCATCTTACCCATGGAGATCATCTTGGTTCATGTAATGCAGGAGATGGACAGGACACCGACACAACCAGCGCACCAGACTTTGCCATTCAATATTTTGCAGATTCCAGTTTTACAAACTCTATGGGCAACAATCCAAAATTGGGGCCAGGAAAATACTATATCAAGATAACAGCAGACGAGGCCTTGAATGGTTCTCCAACAATATCAATTAATGCACAGGGAACGGCAAACGATGTTTCCAATGCAGCTACTGTACTTGTATCAGGTAATGTCTATAGATACCAGAGAACCATTTCATTTGATGCAGCAGCAGACGGCACCGTACTAGAAAATATTTCTATCACAGGTAAAGATATCGCAAATAATCAAGCCACAAATGTAAATCCCAAAAACGAGGCAACAAAGGCAGCATACACTGACACCAAATCTTCTTTTGTACAAAATGTTTCATCAACAAATTCCAACGGTGCATATGTTGCAGGAAATACCATCACCATCACGGTGACATTCAACTCTGCTGTTACAGTAACGGGAACTCCTCGCATTTTGCTTGAAACAGGAGCTACCGATAGGTTTGCAAACTATGTCAGCGGTTCAGGGACTAGCACTCTGAGATTTAATTATATCATACAAGCAGGGGATACGTCAAATGATTTGGATTATGTCGGAACAAACTCCCTAACCCTAAACGGTGGAACAATTAAGGACAATTCCCTTGACAATGCAGTACTTACTCTGCCAGCAGCCGGTGCAGCAGGTTCTCTTGGTGCAAACAAAAACATTGTTGTTGGCAATACATTCCCAGTAGTATCAAGTGTTTCATCATCCACGCCTAATGGTTCCTATATACCAGGAAATACCATAGCAGTTACTGTAACGTTTAGTGAAACTGTTTTTGTTACAGGCACTCCTCATATCCAGCTTGAGACAGGCGCAACGGACAGGTTTGCAAACTATGTAAGCGGATCAGGAACAAGCACTCTGACCTTTAATTATGTCATACAGGCGGGGGATTCGACACCTGATTTGGACTATGTAGCCACAAACTCCCTAACCCTAAACGGTGGAACAATTAAAGACTCTACACTCAATAATGCAATTCTTACTCTTCCAGCGCCAGGTGCAGTGAACTCACTTGGCAACAATAAAAACATTGTAATTTAAATTTTCACAAATTTCATACCAAAAATTTTTGAAAACCGAAGTAATCCAATTTTCCGGGAATTGATTTTATAAAATAATGAAAAAATAAAATCTTTTACATACCATTTTCTTGTCCAAATTCATATTCAAAATAAGAGGTAAAATTTTCTAATCAGGCGGAAGTTCCAAGTTTGGGAACATGTTTTCTAATTTTTCGTTATTCAATATCTTACATAATTTTTAATCAAAAAATAGATTAACCTATCTTTTGATAAATGATTTTTATGAATTATTAATTATACATTTTAATTAATTTCAATTTGTAAATATTATATTATGATGGTATGATGACACAAAAAACCCGCACCAAGGGTCTACTAGAATTAAATTAATTTTATTTTTCCAAAAATGGCAGACCAGCAATAAATACTTCAAAAAATTATAACGATCATGAATAGAAAAATTCACGCGGCAATCACTATAGTATTTGCTGCAGCTATTCTTTCTCTAGCATTGCCAAGTGCTTCCGCTCACGAAGAAAAAAAAGCATGCACACCGGGCTACTGGAAGAATAACACCGATACAAATGGTTTTTCTAGTCTGGATGGATTAAACCTTCAAGATGAGGTTCTGGCCATTACAGGACTTGACCTAGGATCGGCTGCAGATATGACACTCAGTAAAGCCGTAGCACTCAAAGGCGGCGGACAAAATGCAGTCTTTAGATACGCAGCTGCTGGTGTATACAACACATATGCTGGAGTAGGCTATCCATTAGACTGGTTTACCGAAGCAATCCAAAGATACCTAGATGGAAACACCTCAGGCTCGATACAAAAATTTGAGTTCATAAGCGCACTTGGTTGTCCAATAGATGCCTTTGGAAAAACAATCTAATAAGAAATAGTCCAATCGGACTTTCTTTTTTTCATTTTTTGTGGATTTTTGGATTTCCATCAATAGAAGACAAAACCAAGCTATGAAGTCATCTGAAAATGTCCAAAAAATGATGAAAAATTTATGAAGTGACCTTGGTTAGACCAAGAAAAAAGAAAAGAGAAAAACATTATGAATTGATTGATCCAGTTTCTAAACATAATTTTCTAAAAAATATGATTTAGGCACAAGAAGTTTCACTATTGTGAAATAATTCCTGGTTTACAAATTATTTTACAAAAACCTTATGCCTTCAAGAAATCATGACGCGATTTGACACGATCTGCAATCATAATCTATTATTAATCATATTTCCCAAAAGTGGAACAAGATAATTGATCAATTTTCTATTACATTGGTAGAATAGATGCGCAAATTATTTATATGATTAAAATTTTTCTGTCACATTGAACAAAATAGACTTAACTACATTAAATGTATTTTTAAAAATGATGGGATGGCTAAAATAAAATGATAAAAATATCCCAAAAAATTATTTTAGGAATAGTAGCAAGCATAATGTTTATCGTTCCAATGTTGGGAATTCCACATGCTCTAGCTGCATCAACAACTGGAATAATGATTCCACTTTACTCGTATCCGACTTCAACCGCATGGAGCAATGTAATTGCAGCAAAAAATGCACATCCTTCTGTACCCATTGTAGCAATAATTAACCCAAACAGCGGTCCTGGTACATCACAAAATCAGGCATTTGTAACTGGAATCCAGAAATTAAAAGATGCTGGAATTATTGTTCTTGGGTACATTCCAACAAAATATGCGGTACGCTCCTCCGCCTCTGTAATGCATGATATTGATTCTTACAAGAGCTGGTACGCAGTGGATGGAGTAAAGTTTGATGAGATGACAAATACCGTAGGTTATGAGACATACTATTCCAATCTGAGTGACTATGCCAAGTCCATAGGGCTTGCCATGACTGTAGGAAACCCAGGAGCTGACGTTCCTCCAAGCTATATCGGCATAGTAGATAACTTGACCATTTTTGAAAACGGATTCCTGCCAACTCTTTCGTACCTTGGAGGTTGGCATACAAATTATGATAAAAGCAACTTTTCCTCAGAATCCTATGCCATACCTACTCTAGACCAAACCTACGTTTCTTCAGCCTCACAATATCTTGGTTATATTTACCTGACAGATGATAATCTCCCAAATCCATGGGATACAACTTCATCGTACCTGAACACCTTGGCAGCAACGCTAGATGTGGAACCGGCGCCAACACCAGTAGCAAG
>DATIFN010000038.1:0-51989 GCA_035455245.1 Nitrosopumilaceae archaeon
AAAGGAGATCACATTTTGCTATCATTCCAACCTGACAAAGATAATCAAATTGTAAAAGAGGTGTTTGTTAGATTCCCTCCTGAAAGCCAATTTCCAGATATAATCAAGATCCCATTTAGTCAAAGCGAGCTTGTTGTGGTAGGTAACATAGTCTCGAAAGAAAAATCCCCATCAAGAAACCAGACCATGTACTCCATTAAAGTAGAAGAGTATCTTAAAAATCCAAAGCCATACGAAATGATAACTGCCCTTGGAGATGGCATAAATGAAGACATTCCATTTACCGATGAGGTCACATATTACAACAGACCGATTTTTGACGTGGGAAACAAAGTATTTGTTTATTTGAAGAAAGAAAACAGTACATTCAAGATATCACCATATTCGTTTGTCCTATCCAAAAACGAATTTCTGGGTCCACCAACTGATGTATGGCCAACAAGTCCAGGAAAGTTTGAATTTGAATTCAACGAACCAATCACCATTTCAGGTATAGTCAAAAAAGCATATCTGTATAAAGCAGAAAAGACAGGTGAAAATACTACAGCCTACGTTAAGATTTACAATCCAAACAATGAATTGTATACCTCTGAGCTATTAGAAACAAAACTAGATGGCACCTTTACTTATCCAGTCAAGATAAAAGGCAAACTGGGCATAGATGGATTGTATTATTTCGACACAGGTCTTCCACGTCAAAATTTTCAAGGGGGATTTTTTATTAAACCGTTTCAGCTTTCGCCATTAAAGCAATTCAAATCAGGAACGGATCCCTATTTTGTAACTTGCAGAGAAAAGCTTGAATTGATAATTAAATCAAGAGATAATTCTCCTGCATGTGTCAAACCAACCAGTCTTGAAAGATTGTTGAAACAAGGATGGATTTATGCACATGATAATAATGGCAAGTACACCGGTAAACCTTACAACTGTCTACAGTCTCCCTGATGCAACTACTAATGCGACTTCGGTAGCAATCCATGTTGATTGGAATGATAACAATGTGTATGAGATGGGGATTAGCTCAAATATTAATAAGTTTGAAGCAATTAGCGATTGCAATAATGATGTTCTTGAAAACCTTAAAGGCTTTGATGATTGGTCTCATTTACACCTTGCATTGACAGGGGATCCGAATTATTCTGATGGTATTAGTGAGGGAAAGGTGGAGGAAAACGAGATATCGATAGACACGATAAAAAAGATCAGATTAGGACATATTGAGGATTTAGATCGCATGATCGAGAATCTGCCTGATAATGTTTTCATTAATTCAGAATTAGTTTCTCAGATGAAGGATAGCCTACATCACAGGTTACTAGTGGATAGTGATAGTGCTAGTAATTCAGTAGGAAAGGCCGATTTCATATCTGTTATTAAAATTCTTCAAGAAATTAGGTCCAAGACAGATGGAAGCGTTGGTGGCAACAAGTTGGATGATTTCATCAAGGAGTCTATTGTGCAACACAAGATTCTGGAAAAAATAGATGTCCTAATTTCTGGATTCAAAAGAATGACATAGAATTGCTTAACATATATCACAACTATTTAGGTTGATATTCAACTGTTCAATATTCCTAGCTTAATTGGAACAATCACTGGCTCTGTGTCTGGTATGATAACTTCCTTACCATTCTCATCAAGATGCCAATTAACACACCAATTTCCTTGATTTTCTAATATCCTTCCTTGAACCATTACTGACTTTCCCTCGAGTTGTTGCGTTAGCTTGTTTCCGGGATACATGATCTCACTATCATCATTAGGATAAACAATCCTATGAGTAAATAGGAGAACCTCATCTGATTTTATTTTTCCAATCTTGTTTTTTTCCGTTTCATTTAAGATGATGCTGTAGATCTCGCAGAAGGCAAAATGACCTCTTTCTTTGCGTTGTTCAATGTGTAAGGTTCCAACTATTTCCACTTGTTCACCCAGTGTTGTCCATCCACGTTCAATAAAGCGAGAAGCACTAGAGGATTTAATGCAAATCGCCTCACCGGTTCCTCTATTCATCAAAATTAAATTTTCCTTACAACCTATGTAATGTGCAGGTACACCAAAGGTTAGTTGCTTTCGTGGAGAAGGTAATGAATTAACTGACTCGCCTATGACGTGTGGCATTATAGAAACTATTGACAATAAAATTATCACTAAGAATAACCCTCTGAAATAAGACATATTATGTAATAAACGAATGTAAAGAAAAGCGTTTGGATGTAATTACAATCTATAACAGATCTCGTAGTTTTAATTCAGCACCTGATAGACGAAATTCTACTTTTGATTCCATATTTTCAAAAGCCTATTGATAATGGATTCAACGCTCTCATTCTCATGACCTATAGATGTCAACTGATCAATCGTACCAGATCTTAACTTAATTGCGATTGATTCTTTCATATTTATCAGAAACCTCACACCGTTGTTTTACTTTCTCAAGTTCAGTGGTAAGGAACTCTACTTTTTTAAGCAAACCTTCAACAGTATTTTCTACAGTTGTTAAATCAGACACTGTTAGGGCAGATTCAACTTCCAGGTAAGTCTTCAATCTGTCCTTGAGATTCTGCCTAAAGTACATGAGCTTGACACTTTGATGACCCATCAATGCTTCTGCAAAATCAGATTGATGAGCATTGGTTACCTGCGTTTTAAACCAGGCTCTAAATGCATGAAAATGAACATTATTTCTTCCATTCTCATTTTTCTGACCTAATTCTGGAATCGATCTAACTACATACAATAAACTAAGCTGCAGGGAGGTACAGGAGGTTCTAACTGCCCTGTTGTATACAACTGGATCAGTATAGTCACGATTATTGGTTAAAAAGAGAAACTTGTCAGTTGCATAACCTTCAGACCAACCAAGTGTTCTTCTCATGTAATCCTTGAGGGACTTTGTGGCCTCTGCTGTGATATGGGTTAATCTTGTCTGCCTTGTCTTGGTTGTCTCTTTTCTAAGGTGAACTGTCGTGGGATTTGTACTAAAATCAATATCGCTTATTCTAAGCTGTACAAATTCACCTAGACGTATTCCTGAGGAGATACACATCAGTATCGCAGTTTGAAGTTTAGGGGAGGAGTTGTGCAGTATCCGAACAATTTTCTCCTTGGTCAGCCCTTCTTCGTAGATGACCTCTTTTCGTGGAAAACGAAACTTTTGCTTTAGGTCTTCAGCATAAATGTGCAGATTCTGCGAGTTTAAAAATTCTTTGACTGCTGTTATGTAGAGTGAAATTGATGCATTGCTGTATCTGCCGCTTCCTCTGTTTGTTTTAAAGTCTGAAAGGAAGCTAAAGAATTGATCTAGTGTTTCTAATGGATCAAGTTGTTTGCTTTCAAGCTTTGATAGTACTTCATCCAAACTAAGATTATACTTTATAAAAAGAAATTCTTGGAATTTCTGGATTGCAGTTTTGTATGTTCTTCTTGTAGCATAGCTCTTTGAGTATCGAAACTTTCTGTCAAGGTATGATTCTACTTTATTCGAAACATCTATTAGTTCCAGCGTCATATTATATGCAAATATACTAAATATGTGTCTTATATTAATATATATCTATACGTAATAAATATTAAAACACGATCTAATCTTAGATAATCTTCTCTATACTAGCAGCGCGAATTCTAGTAAATCCTTTTATTGGTTTTGTAGTGTATAATCCGGAATTATCCTTTGAGGCCAACCATTCCAAAAGTTTCTTACCCCGTTGCAGCTTTCTCAATTTGGTACGCCTGTCATAGACTCTAATTTTTGAATATCGACCTACTCTTGGTCCGAAATCCATTCCAAACAAGATGATTTTCTTTGCTCTAAAATTTCTGGCAAGAAATACACATCGGTCTCCATCCGTAAAGCCTCCAAAATTGTGAATATTTCCAAATGGCTGTCCTTCTGTAGTTCCTATGCAAGATCTAAATTCAGAAGCCATCTTTAATTTTCCTATATTGTCTCCATGTGCATGTACTATCATTATTGCTCCCCCCTTGCTTGCCTTTTTCAGAAATTCAGGCTCACCATCTAGATCTGTTACCACAATCTCTGGCATTATTTTATTATCAATTAATGCCCGAGTTGCACCATCAGCAACAATTTTTGTTATGTTTTTGTATTTTTTTAATAAGGGTATAGAAGAAAGGAGTGAAGGACCAGCACCGACTATAAACACTGTCTGATTTCTAATTTTTCTCTCCAATTTTTTTATTGGAAATTTTTTCTTTAAGATCGAACCTAAAATCCTGGCAGATTCAGTATCTTTTCTTCTACTAAAGTTAAATTCCTTTAAAATCTCGCCATATTTTTTTTCCCACCCTCTGATCCCCATGTAAATCTAAATGTAGAAGAGCTAATCATAAACCATGTGAGTAAACTAGGTTCAATTAATGTAGGTAATTCCAATCCTGTGAGAATAATGGGAATACTAAACCTTAGTCCAGAATCATTTTTTAAAAAATCCATTTTCACTGACAAAGAAATGATAGAAAACAAAACGAGGGAAATGGAGGAACAAGGAGCAGATTTCATAGATGTAGGTGGAATGTCCACAGCCCCATATCTGAAGACAACCATCCCTCAAAAAATAGAATCAGAGAGAATAGTTAGGGCAGTCAAAATAATTCAAAGAGTATCAAACCTTCCAATTTCCGTGGACACTTGTAGATCAGAGGTTGCAAAATCTGCTCTCGAACTCGGAGTGGATATAATTAATGACATTTCCGGTTTGAAATATGATAAAGACATGTCCAGGATTGTCGAAAAATATAATCCATCACTCGTACTTTGTGCATTTAGTAAAAATCTAGTTAGGGGTAACCAAATAATCCAAACTAGGAATCTTTTGCGTGAAAGCATAACCATCGCAAAATCCTCCCATGTTTCAGATAATCACATTGTTATTGATCCTGCGATAGGGTTTTTCAGAAAAAAAGGGAACGGCAAGTTTTTTACTAGAATAAATTCTGATTGGGTTAAAAGAGATCTCTTAATTCTAAACAATTTATGTTCAATCAAACTTGGATACCCATTACTTATCTCTGTTTCACGCAAGTCATTTATTGGAAATTTATTAAAAATAAAAAACCCAAATGATAGACTTTATGGTTCGCTTGCTGCAGAATCAATAGCTGTTCTTAATGGAGCAGACATTATCAGAACTCATAACGTTCAAGAAACAAAAGAAGTAATTACTATAGCACAAAAATTATCGCATAGTTTCAGGAAAGGCTTATAACAGATTGTTATTCTAGACTAGAAGGTTTAGTTGGAAATACGGGAAGGACTGACTTTTGACGATGTGCTCCTAGTACCCAGACGCTCTAGTATAGCCACCAGGTCTCAAACCAATCTGCAAACAAAACTATCAAAGAACATCTCACTTAACATTCCCATTATCAGCGCAAATATGGATACAGTAACAGAATCCGCCATGGCAGTTGCAATGGCACGTGAGGGTGGAATCGGAATTATACATAGATTTCTTACAATCTCAGAACAAGTAAACGAAGTACTAAAAGTCAAGCGTTCGGGAAGCGTAATAATTGAAAATCCATACTTTATCAAACCAGACCAAACAGTCAAAGAAGCAATAAGTTACATGAAAGAAAAAGAAGTTTCTGGCCTATTGGTTATTGATATGAATTCTAAACTGGTGGGAATTTTGACAAGCCGTGACATTGTATTCGAATCTGACGGAACAAAACTTGTAAAAGATATCATGACTAGTGATGTAGTGACTTCCCAACCAGGGATTGATGTGACTGAAGCAAAAAAAATTCTTCAAGAAAATAGAATAGAAAAACTTCCACTTGTTGATGAAAAAGGACTTGTAAAAGGTTTGATCACAAGTAAAGATATCATACATACTGATAACTATCCTGCTGCTTCAAAGGACAAAAAAGGGAGGCCACTTGTTGGAGCTGCGGTGGGGGTAAAAGGTGACTTTATGGAACGTTCAGAAGCATTGCTTGAAGCTGGTGCTGATGTAATTGTTGTAGATATAGCGCATGGCCATAGTGATAATGCGATTAACACAGTGAAATTGATAAAAAAGGCATTTCCAACCTCTGAATTAATTGCAGGTAATGTGGCAACAGCTCATGGAACAGAAGATTTAATCAAAGCGGGTGTAGATGCAGTTAAAGTCGGTGTAGGTTCAGGCTCCATATGTATAACCAGAGTAATAACAGGATCTGGTGTGCCTCAACTTACTGCAGTAATTGATTGCGCAAAAATTGGCAAAAAATACGACATTCCTATAATTTCTGATGGTGGTGTACGAACGTCTGGAGATGCAACAAAAGCATTAGCAGCTGGAGCATCGACGGTAATGGTCGGAGGTATACTTGGCGGAACTGATGAGAGTCCAGGTTCTCCAGTGATGAAGAATGGAAAACGATTTAAAATTTACAGAGGAATGGCTTCATTTTATGCATCACTTGGAAGAAAATCTAAAGAAACTGGAACGGTGTCAATAAGTGATGATCTTAATGATTATGTTGCTGAAGGAGTAGAGGCAATGGTCCCGTACAAAGGCAGTGTAACAGATATCATAAAGCAGCTTACCGGAGGAATAAGATCTGGATTAAGCTATTGTGGTGCAAACACGATTCAACAAATGCAAGAAAATGCTGAATTTATGAAAATGTCAAGGGCAGGTTTTGTAGAAAGCCAACCACATGACGTAGATCTGATGTAGTTCACTTTTAATATAGTGTGCAAACTATTTCTTCCAATGCTTAGCAAAAAAACTACAATTGGAATAGGCATAGGCATTTTCTTAATCATATGGGGTTCTTATTTTCTAATTGCTTCATTTGGTAAACAAACACAATCTATCAATGAAACAATTGGTAAGGAGGATAATACCGTTTACCAGTTTGATGCACAAGAAAATTTTCACGAAATACTAAATGTTACTGGAAACTCATTTCATGTAAAGATCAATACTCCAGCTGATGGATTGCATGTAGATCAGGTTTTCAATAAAGAAGTTAACCTTGATTGGTATAGCCTAAAAGATGGGCAACATAGAATTGAGGTTACAAATCTTGGAGATTCTAACGTACAAGTATCTGGAACACTTGAATTCATAACCAATCCAATTGAATTTGCAAAACATATGCTACCGATAATATCTGGTATAGTAATTATTGGAATTAGCGCAGTTTTTACAGTAAGAAAACCGAGGGGTTTTTAGCTTAACTCTGCACGTGGATATGAGCCAAGTACCTTGAGAAATACGGTATTTTCTTTTATTTTAGTCAATACATCAGCTACATGAGGTTCCCTTTCATGACCATCAAAGTCTACATAAAAATTGTATTCCCATAAAGTATTTTTTGTTGGACGGGATTCTATTTTTGTTAGATTTATTTTATTTGAATTAAATTTTTCAAGAATACTATAAAGTGCACCTGGGACATGCTTTATGGAGAATATTATCGATGTCTTATCTTTTCCAGTTTTGTCTTGTCTTTTCTTGGCAAGAACTAAAAACCTGGTATAATTATTTGTCTTGTCTTCTATACCTTCTTTAATAATTGGAACCTTGTAAATCTCAGAGGCCCTTTTGCTAGCGATGCATGCGGAGCTTTCACTTTTTAAATCAAGTAAAATTTTCACGCTTCCTGCTGTATCGTAGGTAGGAATGGGTTTTAATTTATGATCTTGAATGAATTTTCGACATTGTCCTAACGCTTGCGGATGAGAATATACAGTATCGATCTTCTTTAAATCTTGAAATCCAATCAAGCAATGTTTTATTCTATAGTAGATCTCGCCTATGACATTAAGATTGGTTGACAAAAGCAGATCATAACTCTCGCCCACACTACCTTCAAGAGAATTTTCAATAGGAAGGATAGAATAATCTGTTTTACCGTTTTCTGTGGATTCCAAAACATCATAAAAAGTAGGATACGGAATGGTTTCAATATCTTTGAAAAAGTGTAATGCAGCCGCTTCACTATAAGCACCTCTTTCACCTTGGAATGCAGCCCTGAGCATTATTCTTACTGGGAACCTAGTTTTATAAAATCGCCGTTTCCAAACTTACTTGAAAGCTTTCTTTCTTCTATGTAACCGCAATCTACACATTTTACGTTGCTACCTATTTGTACGACCCTACCTGCACATTTGTTACATTGAGTAAACAAAACTCCAAGTTCAGGCTCACTTATTGTTGCATGGATTGCTCCATTTAGATGGCTTATGATTTTAACCATTACCACATCACTTACTCTTGCAATGATTCTTTTTTTTGCACCTCTTGCTTGACAGATGCACTCAAGACCTGAATGTGTTGATTTGCCATTAATGTACATTATATTGACAGCAAACATGTTAGCCATTAAAGCAGCCACACTTCCGATTACTAAATCACCTACTTGCGGAACTGCTGGTGATTTCAATCTATGAATATTTGCGATGCGGTGAGTTTTGTCAAATTCCTTGGTACCAACCACTAGAGATCTTATGGTGTTTCCATCGTCAAAGGTATTGTTACCTGTTTCAAATTCTTCAATAATCCCAATTTTATCACCAGGTAGACTAAATTCGGACAATGTATGATTTTTGAATTCGTTGATTATAATTGTTTATAGCCAATGAGGGATTTGCAAAAAACCCTCAATGCTTTCGTTTTTTAATAATTTTAAAAGTGCATTTGCCTGTGGAGTGGAAAGCACTGGTTTGTGAAAATGATTATCCGTGGATATCCTAGGACATGCAACTTGAATGAAAGCATCTATTCCGTTTAGATTGCCAAGCCTATCATCTGTTATCTCAGTCAAAGCAAAAAGCTGAACCTTTTTTCCTGCTTCCTCAAGCTCCTTTTTGAATTTTAGGGCTGTAGTTTTTGAAAACTGTCCCTCTTTTAGACCCACTATAACTCCAAAGGTTTCAGCTTCTACTGCTTTGTACACCGCAAGAATTGCTTTTTTTTGCAGTTTTTGAGCAAACTCTGTAATTTCTCTAATTTCCTCAAAATAGGGATCAAGAATGTATGTTGGTTTTCCTGTTGAAAGAGCAATTCCGGATGCATGGAATGCACTTTGGCCTAAAAATACATTAGCATCCACACTTTCTTTTGTTTCTGTTATGGGATAAAATTCACAACCAAAAACTTGTCCGTCGTTTAGCTGACCTTTTCCTTTTCCAATTTTTACTTTAACACCACCGTCTTCTAGGATTTTTTTCACGCTTTCTATTTGGTGAAGATGTTGACTATCAGTTACCAGCGAAATAGTTTTTCCTGCGATCTCAGTAGCACATTTTGCTGCCACTTTGTCAAAGGAAATGTCATCAAATGCATCAATAAGAATAATATTTTCACCAAATGTAGTGTCATTTATCGTGTGTCCTATGTGAAAAAGTATTTCAGCACCTAATACTTTGGCACCATTTGTATTCATATCACATGTACCAAAACATGTATCTGCAAGAACATAGGCAGGGATTCCAAACCTTTCCATTATTTTTGATGCGGTTTCTTGGACTTTTGGAAGGATTCCATCTGGTCCGTTTAAGGCAACAGAAAAAGGTTTTCTGTTTTGGATCTCATCAAAAATTCTCTTTTCATCTATCACGATCATTTGTTGTTTTTAAGTTCATTCATTTTTAATTTAAATCAAGCGAAGAGACGCAATATTTAATATCATTTGATCTAACACCAAGGCATGGCAATTGCATTCGTTCTCATAAATGCAGAACTGGGTGCAGAAAATGAGCTAGTAAACCAATTGAAGGCTATTGAAAATGTGAAATATGTCTACGTCCTGTATGGTGCCTATGATTTAGTGGTAAAAATTGAAGCCCCTGATAATGCGACACTTAAAAAAACCATATCAAACAACCTAAGGCAACTCAAAAATGTGCGTTCTACACTTACCATGACTGTAATTGATGAAAACTAGTTCAGTACTTCATATCGGCTTTGACGACACGGATTCGAGGAATGGGATGTGTACGACATTTCTTGCGTACAAAATTGTAGAATATCTAAAAAAAGAGCACGTAAAATTTTTGGATTATCCATACCTTATCAGGTTTAATCCAAACATACCTTGGAAAACCCGTGGTAATGGTGCAGTTGCCATAAAAATTAAAACTGAAAAACCTCAAACCATTAAAAAAAACATAACTGAATTCGTCCAAAAATATTCTTCAATAACAGAAGGTGCAAATCCAGGCCTTGTTTTTTATCAACAAGAAAAAATTCCAGAACATTTCTCTAAATTTGGCCAGCTTGCACTATGTCAGCTAATCAATAGGGACAAGGCAAAAAAATTTGCTTTAGAAAATGGGGTTGAATCATTTTATCTTGGGAATGGGCAAGGCTTGGTAGGAGCGATAGGAGCAATAGGATATTCTTTTGACGATCACACATTTGAATTCATCAGCTACAGAGACGAATCAAATTTTGGTAAAAAACGAGAGATCATTAAAGATAGTGTAAGGAAAATGCAAAATCTAACACGCCCAAGAACTTTTAACAGCTTTGATGAGGAAAAAAATCGAGTCTTAATTGCTCCTCATGGACCTGACCCTGTACTTTTTGGTGTTCGCGGAGAAGATATTCATTCTGTTCTAAAAGGAGCATCATTGGTGAGATCCCCTGAAAAGTTTGCCGGTTATATGGTATTCAGATCAAATCAGGGTACTGGAGCCCACCTAAAAAACGAACTTGATATATCAAATTTGAAACCCTTCTCATCCGGTACTGTTATTGGAAAGATCTTTGAAACACCAAAAATTGAGATTGGTGGTCACGTTATTTTTTCCATAACTAAAGATGGCCAACAAATCCAATGTATTGTATACAAACCCACAGGCATGACACAGATTGCATCTAAACTCCTCAAGGGTGATCTGGTAAAGATAGGCGGTGGTATAAGAAAAGCATCAAAAAATCACAAAAGAATTCTTAATGTAGAATTGTTAGAAGTTTTGGAATTGGAAAGAAATCTAAAAAATGTAAATCCTCTTTGTCATGACTGTAATAAAAGAATGAAGTCCAAAGGCAAAAACCAGGGATTTGAATGTATTAAATGCGGTAATACCTCTAAACATAAATTGCTTGAAGAAATTCCAAGAGAAATAAAAATACGACTCTACGTGCCAATCACTTCTGCACATAGACATTTGACACGACCTTTACAAAGAATCGGGAAATCAAATAAAAAAATTGCATTTTACGATTCAAAAAAATGGTTCCATGTTTCTAAATCCATAAAAAATCACCATCCTGAAATTAAAATTAAATCAAGAAACTAAATCTCAGCATAAACGATGAACGGAATAGCGGGGAGTAGATTTGAACTACTGATTTGCGGGTATCTCATCAGTATTGATTATGAGCCCGCCGGGATGACTTTGCCCAAAGTAGTGTCTGGCTTCCCCACCCCGCTAACTGAAAAGAAGTTTGTGGGTGATATATACGCTTTATCAAATTTTGGAAATAATTAATAGGATTCACAAGATGTCAAAATTGTGAATAAAAAAATAAGAATCATAGGAATTATTGGAGCAGTTATTGCTTCTATCATAATTTTGAGTTCTCCATCAAATCCAATCGTTATACCGGGGCCATCAACCAATTCAACAGGAACAAAATCTGTAGAAATACTTGCAACAAATCTCCAGAAACCTTGGGCCATGGATTTTGCAGATGATCGAATTTTTTTTACAGAAAAAGTTGGCCGAATAAGAGTAATTGATTCTGGTAGGTTGATTGAGGATCCGTTAGCAAATTTACATGTAGAAGATGTCACTGATGGTGGGTTACTGGGACTTGTTTTACATCCTGATTTTGAAAATAATCACTATCTCTATGTTTTTTACACGTATGCAGAAGGCAACAAACTCTGGAATAAGGTTATCAGAATCACAGAATCGGAAAACAAACTTACTGACGCTATAGTGATTTTAGATAAAATTCCAGGAGCAGAATTTGATAATGGTGGTGTAATAAAATTTGGTCCTGATGGAAAACTGTATGTAGCTACTGGTGATGCTACAGATGAAAACGCAGCACAAGATCTAGATTCACTTTCAGGAAAAATCCTAAGACTAAATGATGATGGCACAACACCATCTGATAATCCATTTCATAATCTAATATTCTCATACGGACACAAAAATCCTCAAGGATTGGCGTGGGATAAATCAGGAAACCTATATGAAACAGAACATGGTCCAACCAAAAATGATGAAATAAATCTTATAAAATCTGGTCAGAACTTTGGTTGGCCCGATCAGGAGTGCTCCGGTGATAAAAATTTTGTAGACCCCTTGGTATGTTATAATCCAAGTTTAGAGCCTGCTGGTATAGTGTTTTATTCCTCAAACAAACTTGATCTGGGAAATGACTTAATTCTAGCAACCTTACGTGGAACTAATTTGTACGAGTTATCAATAGAAAATGGCATTATCACTGAGCAAAAAAGCATATTGGGTGGAGTTGGAAGAATAAGAGATGTAAATGAAGGACCAGATGGATATCTTTACCTATTTACTGGAAATACCGACGAAAGGGGATTTCCAGATAAAACCGACGACAAACTTATCAGGATAGTAAAATAAATTGGCAAATTCAACAATCCCTAAGTTTTATGAAAAAAATAAAAAGGAAAGGATAAAAATAATAGCAAAATTTTGTGGTCTCTCAAAAAAAGATATTGAAGTTCTTCAAAATGAAGGTGGGATTTCATTTGACGAAGCAGACAGGATGATTGAAAACGCTATTGGAACAGTATCATTTCCTCTTGGAATAGCTACAAGTTTTAGGATAAATAAAAAAGACTATCTTGTACCAATGGTAATAGAAGAACCGTCAGTAATTGCTGCTGCCTCAAAGGCTGCAAAGATAGCAAGAAACCATGGTGGTTTCATCATGAAAGCCGATGAATCATACAGTATTGGTCAGGTCCAAGTAGTAGATGTCAAAGCAGAATCAGCAATTCCCAAAATCATGAAATCTTCAAAAGAAATTCTGAAGCTTGCAAATTCGAAAAGCAGGACACTTTCCAAAATGGGAAAAGGTGCAAAACAGGTCTCCTGCAAGGTACTCAAAACTAGATCGGGCTCTATGTTGATTGTTGAACTTTTGATTGATGTTGGTGATGCAATGGGTGCCAACGTAACAAATACCATGTGTGAAGGTGTTGCGCCACTAATTGAACAATTGACAGGTGGAAGAGTGGTACTACGGATACTTTCAAACTATTCAACAAAAAGGCTGGTAAGAGGTACCGCCGTTTTTGATAAAAACGAAGTAGGTGGGCAAAAAATAGTTGATAATATCGTGTTAGCATACCAATTTGCAGCAAATGATCCATACAGGGCTGTAACTCATAACAAAGGGATAATGAACGGAATAATTGCAGTTGCAAATGCAACTGGGCAGGACACAAGAGCAATTGAGGCCGCTGCTCATGCATACGCCGCAAGAACCGGAAGATATGATTCACTTACGGAATGGAAAAAAGACAAGAAGGGAAACCTGGTCGGCAAAATTGAATTACCGCTGTCTGTTGGAACCGTGGGCGGTATTGTAAATGTACACCCCATGATCAAAATCTGTGCAAAAATTCTTGGAGTGAAATCTGCAAAAGAGCTTGCATGTGTAATCGCAGCAGCAGGTCTTGCCCAGAACTTTAGCGCAATACGAGCCCTTGCTTCTGAAGGAATACAAAAAGGACACATGAGACTTCATTCAAGAAACATTGCTGCAGCAGCAGGAATCAAATCAGATAAGATAGATGAGGTAACAAGGAGAATGATAAAAGAAGAAAACATCTCCGTACATCGCGCAAAAGAAATACTCAAAGAACTTTAGCGCCCAAGATATATATCTAAAAACCCTTGCTAGGACTACGTTGACCCTAGTTAAATTTGCAATCCCCAAAGGCAGTATTGAAGAAGCTACCTTCAAGGTTTTAGAAAGATCTTGGACAAAAGTAAAACGAAGAGATAGGACATATCGTGTAACTTTAGATGATCCACAAATTATGGTAAAGATGCTAAGACCACAAGAAATCCCAAACCTTGTCTTTGATGGACTGTATGATGTTGGTATAACAGGTAAAGATTGGGTGCAAGAAACAAATGCAGATGTACAAACCCTTTTGGACTTGGAATATGGAAAAATAAAACTTGTAATTGCAATACCTGACTCTTATAATTTTAAATCACTTGACCAAATGATTGGTGTATACGCAAAAAAGAAAAAGATACTTAGAATTTCTTCTGAGTATCTTACCACTGCTGCAAAATTCATAAAACAATCTAAAAGTTACAAAAAACTTTATGGTTCAAAAGATCCACTTATCATAACTCCATGGTTACGAATTGGTTCAAACAAGAACGTGCAAATTCACTTGTCATTTGGAGCAACAGAAGCAAAACCCCCTGATGATGTAGATGCAATAATGGATGTAACAGAAACAGGAACTACACTTACACAAAATCAATTAAAGATAGTGGACACTGTATTGGAATCAAGCGCCATTCTAATAGCAAACAAATCGTCGTTGCAAGATAAGACCAAAAGAGAAAAAATCTACGATATTGTCACTATGTTGCGTGGTGCAGTAGAAGGAAAAGAACATCTACACATATTTCTAAACGTACAAGAAAAGAATCTGGATAAATTGCTAAAAGAACTACCATCCCTTAAACGACCCACTATTAGTCCTCTTAGTGAGAAGGAGTGGTTTGGAATAAACACAATAATCCCAAAATCTGAATTTCACAAACTTGTTCCAAAACTTCGAAAGATAGCACAGGGATTAGTGGTACACGAGCCAAAGCAAATACTGGCACTAGAGGAGATAAAACGAGATGAGGAAAATTGATGAGAACCATCATAGTTCGGGACATCGATACTACTGTTGCAGAGATACGACAACGACCTAAACCTACAAAGAAACAAAAGAAAATAGTAAGCGACATACTTGTTGATGTACAAAAAAATCCAGAAGATAGTACATTAATAAAATATGAAAAAAAAGATGGCAAGCTAAAAGTAAATCTTAAATCAATTAGAGTATCAAATTTTGAAATAAAGAATGCATACTCTAGGGTAACAAAAGATCAGATTAATGCAATTAAGCTTGCAAAAAAAAGGTTGGAAAGAACAGAGCTTACCCTAAAAAATAAACTTGAGAAAATCACAATTCAAGCAGATGGAATAAAAATTACAAAGAGGTTTGTTCCAATTGAAAGTGTTGGCTGTTACATCCCTGGCGGCGAAGCCAGGTATCCAAGTACTGTAGTTATGTCAGTCGTTCCAGCAAAAGTTGCGGGTGTAAGAAAAATTGTTGCAATTTCACCACCTGATAAAAATGGTGATATAGATCCACTCACACTTGTTG
Organism: Nitrosopumilaceae archaeon; assembly: GCA_035455245.1. Lineage (GTDB taxonomy): Archaea > Thermoproteota > Nitrososphaeria > Nitrososphaerales > Nitrosopumilaceae > UBA8516. The sequence goes on from DATIFN010000038.1 coordinate 15,373, forward strand.
CTGCTGATATCTGTGGTGTGAATGAGTTTTACAAGGCGGGTGTAGCAGGAATTGCCGCACTCGCATATGGAAGTAAATCTGTACCTAAAGTAGATAAAATAGTCGGACCTGGAGGATTGTACGTTACTATTGCTAAATCACTTGTAAGCGAAACTGTCTCAATTGACATGGTAGCAGGTCCAACAGAACTTGCAATCATTGCAGATTCTTCTACAGATCCAAATCTTGTTGCTGTTGATCTAATATCTCAAGCCGAACACGGCCCTGCTTCAGTTTGTTGTTTGATAACGACTTCTACTAGATTAAAAAATCTAGTACTAGATTCATTACAAAAACAAATTGGTAAAATTCAAAGGCAAGGATTTGTCAAGGCAAGTTTGGAAAACAATGGATTTATTGCAATTTGCAAGAACGAATCAGACGTTATAGAATTTGCAAACAGATTTGCACCAGAACACCTAGAAATAATCACAAAGAATCCACAACAAATAGCTCAAAAAATTACATCAGCGGGTCTTGTGCTTGTGGGAAAAGATACTCCCTCTTCAGCAAGCGATTATTTGTTAGGTTCAAATCACATTCTTCCCACAAATGGATTTGCAAGAACTAGGGGTTCCCTTGGAGTGCTAGACTTTCTGAAAATACAAAGTCAGGTAGAGACCTCAAGAACCGAGTTACAGAAAATCTCAAAATTCATGGAAGCTTTGACAAACGCAGAAGGATTACCAAACCACTACGAAGCAATAAGGACGAGATTAAAATGAAATCAGGATGGTTCCAAAAGAAAGTAGAACAATTATCAAAGCTAAAAGGATACCAGAAGCCCGACAAGTATCCAAACGCATTGAAACTTGATTCTAATGAAAACTATGCAATAGACAGAGAGTTTTCTCTGGATTTGATAAAACAAACTGAAGATAAACTTGACGTGAGAGAATACCCGCTGAGTGAAACTGAACGACTCGTAGAATCACTTTCTAGATACGTGAAAATGCCTCAAGAAATGATTGGCGTAGGAAACGGCTCTGATCAAATAATAGATTTGATTTTGACAAATTTTGCCTCCAAGGAAACAAAAATTCTGACCTCGGAACCTACATTTGGTTTCTTTGAAGAAAGATGCAAGTTGTATTCCATCCCAACGATAAAGATCCCGTTTACAAAAAACATGACACTAGAATTAGAAAAATTTCTTTCCAATAAAAAAAAGGCTGACATTCTCTATCTTGATTCTCCAAATAACCCTACTGGATTTCAATTTTCAAAAAATAAGTTAGAGCAACTGATTAAAGAATTCAGCGGTCTTATAATTATAGATGAAGCATACGTAGAGTTTGCTGATTATTCTGTTATAGAAATGACAAAGAAAAGAGATAATCTGATTGTGTTGAGGACACTTTCAAAATCATTTGGGCTTGCAGGACTTCGTGTGGGATACTTTATCGCTAACAAAAAAATCTCTAATGTATTTTCTAAAACTATTCAGTATCCCTATCCGCTAAATACTATTGCAATAGAAACGGCAATCTTGGCTTTGCAAAAATCAAAACAAGTTTCTCAAATAGCAAATATCGTCAAAAAAGAAAGATCTAGGATTATTGAGAAACTTCGTGAGATGGGTGTTTTTGAAGTATTTGATTCAAAAGCGAATTTTGTACTTTTTAATGCACCCGGTTCTGGACTCCGTATCTATAAAGCTCTTATAGAACAGGGTATTGTTGTAAAAAACCTAGGGAAAATGGGGAGCCACGACAGTTGTTTGAGAGTCACAGTTGGTTCAGAAGAGATGAATTCAAAATTCTTGTTAGCAATACGTGACCTATTGAAATGACAATTCGAGAATTAGAAGATGGTGTATTTGTGAATACAGCAAAAGCTGAGAAAATAAAAAACCTTGATGCAGTCATATTTGATTGTGACGGTGTGTTAATTGACGTCACCAATTCATACGATCTTGCTATAAAAAAAACGGTAGAATTTGTACTCAAAGAGATGGCAAGCATAGATCAACCCAATATTATAAGTTCAAAAATGATTGATGGATTAAAAGCAACTGGAGGTTTTAACGATGAAGTTGATGCGACTTATTCGCTCATTCTTTCCGTCGTAGCTGCAAAGAAACTAGACAGACATGCCTCTGAATTCATTTATGATGTAATTAAAAATGCAGATCAAACTGGAATTGTATCTGTTGAAAAATATCTCGATACATTAGGCGTTGATGTTTCTGAAATTAGAAAAAAACTAGCCTATCCTGGACCACATGACACAAACCCATTATATTCTAGGTTTGATGAAATGTTTTATGGAACTAATCTATTCTATGAACTCTATAAACGAAAACCTAAATTTTTTAATGGTAAAGGACTAATCGAAAATGATATCGTACTTCTTAGAAAAGAACTGATCGAAAAACTAAGAAAAAAATTTGGGAAAAAAATTTCAATAATATCAGGCCGTAGTTTTGTATCAGCTAAATATTCATTAAAAAAATTATTTGATGAATTTGATCTGAAAAATTCACGATTTCTAGAAGATGAGTCACGTGAACTAGCAAAACCAAATCCTCAACCTCTGATCTCTTCAATAAAAGGACTCGAGTCATCATGTTGCATGTTTGTAGGAGATTCAGTCGAGGACTTTATTATGGCAAGAAAATCTGATGAACTTGGCGTTAGGACAATCTTTTGTGCTATTTATGGGACAAGCAAAGACCCAGAAACAAAACGCATTCTTTTTGAACAAAAAAATGCTGACATTATACTAAAATCAATAGATTTGATTCCGAAGGCATTAAATCTGGTACAGACATAAAACCCGCTCTCTGCAGGGATTTGTATGAAATCTAGATTAGGCCGCATTAATAGAAAAACCAAAGAAACTGAGGTTTCTGTAACTGTAAATCTTGATGGAAATGGAAAGATTTCAGTAAAGACAGGAGTTAGTTTTCTTGATCACTTGATCACTTCGCTTGGTAAACACGCGATGCTTGATCTTACTCTTAAAGCAATTTCAAAGGATGGAATAGTTCACCACTTGATTGAAGATACAGGTATAGCTCTTGCAAACGCAATAGATTTGGCACTTGGAAATAGATCTAGCATAACAAGATTTGGGCATGCCTCTGTCCCAATGGATGAATCACTTGCCGAAGCATCACTTGATCTAGTTAAGCGCCAATATCATAAAATTGATTTAGGAATCAAGCGGAGCAAGATAGAAGGAATATCAAAAGAAGATCTGGAACACTTTTTCCGTTCTTTTGCTCAAAATCTCAATGTCTGCATACACATCACAGTAAAGTATGGAGAAAATGATCATCATAAAATTGAGGCTGCAATAAAGGCCTTTGCGGTTGCATGGAGAGCGGCAGCTAGTTATGACAAAAAGCAAAAAGGAATTCCAAGTACAAAAGGTGCAATGTAGTGGTTAAGGTAGCAATATTTGATTATGGTGCGGGAAACATATTCAGTCTTAAATCATCACTTGAAAAAAATGATGCAGAAGTTGACATAATTACAAATCTTAATCATTCAATAAACTATTCAGGACTCTTGTTGCCTGGCGTAGGAAATTTTGATCCTGCAATCCACAGTCTAAATTCATCAAAAAAAGCATTTACTGATGTAATTACAAATCAGATCCCAGTTCTTGGAATTTGTCTTGGAATGGAAATGTTCTTTGAAAAAAGTGAAGAAGGAAAGGAAAGCGGACTGGGAGTTTTAAAAGGCGAAGTAATCTTACTTCCAAACAAATTCAAAATACCTCACATGGGATGGAATGATTTGCAGATAAAAAAACCAAGCAATCTCTTAGAAGGTGTTAAAGAAGGCTCATGGGTGTATTTTGTGCATTCTTACCGAGTAAAACCAGAAAATCCAGATATAGTAAAAGCCAATTCTGACTATGGCATAAGCGTACCTGCAGTAATTGAAAGCGGTCCACTCTTTGGGACTCAATTTCACCCTGAAAAATCTGGAAAAGTAGGTTCTTTAATGATCAAAAACTTTTTGCGAGAGTGTAAAAAGTGAAAGTCATTCCTGCAATTGACCTGATGGATGGTAAGGTAGTGCGCCTTGTCAAGGGCGATCCAAAAAACAAAACAATCTATAGCGACAAACCTGTTGAAATTGCAAAAAAATGGGAAAACGCAGGTGCAGATAGGATACACATAGTGGATCTTGATGCAACCTTGGGCAGTGGATCTAACCTACAAACAATAAAAAAAATTGCACAAGAGGTCTCTATTCCAATACACGCAGCCGGGGGATTGCGTGATGAAAAAGCAATATCTGATGCACTCTCATTTGCAGACAAGGTAGTTATTGGTACCTTTGCTTTCAAAAACCGGGCAATCTTACCAGAACTTTTAGAAAAACTCGGGAAAGAGAAAATCATAATTTCTGTAGATCAACTAAAAGGAAAAATTGTCATAAATGGATGGCGGCAAAGTACTGGGATAGAACTGATTGCGGGGATTGAAGATTTTCTAAAAATCGGTCTAAACGAATTTCTTTTAACTAGTGTTGAAAGAGATGGAACTTTATGGGGACCAGATACTGTTTCCCTTACAAAGGCCTGTAAGATAAAAAATGCAATGATAATCGCAAGTGGTGGTATATCTGACCTCAAAGACACAATTGCAGTAAAAAAATGTGGAGTAGCAGGAGTGATTCTTGGAAAAGCACTGTATGAAAGAAAAATTTCAGTTGAGGAGGTTAAAGCTATAGCATGACTTTAACAAAAAGAGTAATTCCATGTTTAGATGTGGATAATGGCAGAGTAGTAAAGGGAATGCACTTTGCGTCAATACAAGATGCAGGTGATCCAGTCTTGCTGGCTGAAAAATACAGCAATGAGGGAGCAGATGAGCTTGTCTTTCTTGATATTACTGCATCGGAACAAGGAAGAGAAACAATCAAAGCACTTGTTTCAAAAGTAGCCCAGGTCATCGATATCCCATTTACAGTTGGAGGAGGTGTCAAAACTTTGCAACATGCAAGGGATATTTTGCTAAGCGGTGCTGACAAGGTAGCCATAAACACTGGGGCTGTAAAAAATCCAGAAATCTTGACAAAACTAATGGAAATTTTTGGTAAGCAATGTGTAGTTGTAGCTATGGATGTAAAACGAAATTATGATAGTGAAAAAGGAAAGAATGTCTTTTCAGCCGATTCTAAAAAATTCTGGTTTGAAGTGTACATCTATGGTGGAAAGACTGCTACTGGCCTGGATGCAATAGAATGGGCAAAAGAGGTTGAAAGACGTGGAGCTGGGGAGATACTTCTTACCAGCATAGACATGGATGGAACAAAGGAGGGTTATGATATCCAATTAACAAAAGAAATTGTTAATGCAGTAAACATTCCTGTTATTGCTTCTGGCGGTTGTGGAAAACCAAAACACATGCTTGATGTTTTTCTTCAATCTAACGTGGATGCCGCACTTGCAGCATCAATATTTCATTATAAAACACACTCGGTAGATAGAGTTAAAGAATATCTCAAAGAGAATGGAGTGCCTGTTAGGTTATAAAGAAAGATTAAGAAAGGAAAAGAAGTAGAAAATTTTTATGAAAAAAACAATTGATGATATTGATTTTTCAAAAGGTGATGGTCTAGTACCTGTAATAGTTCAAGATGTGAACTCGAAGGAAGTCCTAACACTTGCTTATACGAATAAAGAATCTCTATCTCTCACGCAAAAGACAGGAAATTCTTGGTTTTGGAGTAGATCAAGAAACAAACTGTGGATGAAAGGAGAGGAATCAGGAAATACTCAAAAAGTAAAAGAAATCCTAGTTGATTGCGACTCTGATGCAATCATATATCTGGTTGAACCAGCAGGACCTGCATGTCATACAGGAGAACGAGTCTGCTTTCATCACAAGTTATAGAATCAAAGGTTATTTTTGTCCAGGGCCAACATTTTGTGTTGCATTTGGATTTATTGTAACAATGTCTGCTTCTCCACCAGGGATAAATTCATTGAGCATTTCAAAATGTATTGGATCATATTTTACACCTTCGAACACCACACTCCATTGTCCCACTAAATCTTCTGGCTTGTAAATTCCAAGCCCCGCACTAGTATCGGGTTTTACATAAAAATTAAAGTCACTTTTTGATGCACCATTAAATGGTATGGTTGTCCATGTTTTCCCTCCTGGACGAGTGAATGTCATGTTTCCAACTTCACTTGGTTTTAGTCCGTGTACTGAAATGAAAATATTCTCACCCAATTTGTATCTTAATTTATCTATCGCAAATGGACCAGAACTAACCCACTGTACATCAGTGGAAGGTTTTCTATAAAAGTAAGGAGCAGCTAAAATGGCACTAATACCGATTATTACAATAATTATTGGAATTGCTATTTTTTTATTCAAGACGAAATTAATGTTTGCTTATTCATAATTAAAATTTTTTTAAAATGTAAGAAATCTAGAATCATTCAAAATTTTTAGTATTTTCATAAAATTTTGGCTTTTCTAATGATTGCTTTTTTATTTTTTGTCTATAATTCCGTTAATTTTCACTGAATAAAGATGCATGAAAGTTAAGTAATACTTAACTTCATATTAGGACGCTTTATGTATTATTTTATAAAGTCTGGATCATCTTGACACAGATAAAATCCCTACAATGCAGAGAATGTAAAAAAGAATATCCTCCTATTTTCAAGTACATTTGTGATGAATGCTTTGGTCCGCTGGATGTAAACTATGATTTTCCTTCAGTAAATAAAAACACATTTGCAAACCGTGAACATACCTACTGGAGATATTTTGAGCTTCTCCCGATTGGAGAAAAATCAAACATTGTAAGTATAGGAGCTGGCATGACTCCTTTGATTAAAGCAGAAAAGCTTGGCAAAGCACTTGGTTTGAATAATTTGTATGTTAAAAATGATTCTGTAAATCCAACGTTTTCATTTAAAGACAGGCCTGCAGGGGTTGCAGTTTCAAAAGCAAAGGAGTTTGGATTCTCTGCAGTTGGATGTGCATCAACAGGAAATCTTGCATCAGCTACTGCGGCTCATGCTGCAAAAGGTGGATTTCCATGTTATGTGTTTGCACCAAGTGATATAGAACACGCAAAAATTACACAAGCACTTGCTTATGGCGCCAATTTTATTGCTGTTGATGGAACATATGATGACGCAAATCGAATTGCAGCTCAAATTGGTGACAGCAAAGGAATAGGAATTGTAAATATCAACATGCGTTCTTACTATGTTGAAGGATCAAAAACTCTGGCATTTGAGGTAGCAGAGCAACTTGACTGGAAAGTACCAGATCATCTTGTTGTACCAGTAGGAAGTGGTGCAATGCTAAATGCCATTTGTAAAGGATTTGAGGAATTGGAAAACCTCTCATTGGTAAACAAGATCTCAAACATGCACATGATTGCGGCACAGCCTCATGGGTGTGCACCTATTGTTGATGCCTTTAAGAAAAAAGAGACCGAAGTAGTACCTGTAGAGATTCCTGATACAATAGCGAAAAGCTTGGCAATTGGTGACCCCGGGGATGGTCGTTATGTGCTTAAACGACTAAAGCAGTTCAATGGCTGGGCAGAAGAAACAAACAATAAGGAAATTTTAGATGCCATAATTTTATTGGCAAAGACGGAGGGCATCTTTACAGAGCCTGCTGGCGGAGTATCTGTGGCTGTCCTGAAAAAAATGGTAGAGCAGGGCAAGATTGACAAAAACGATACCACCATTTGTTATGTAACTGGAAACGGTCTAAAGGCAACCGAAGTCTTGATGGAGGTCTTGCCAAAACCACATGTAATGCAAGCTGACGTTGCAAAAATTTCTGCAATGGTGAGATAATTGGCAAATATTAAATTTACAATTCCGTCTGTCCTAAACAAGGGCGGGGGAGAAAAAAAAGTAGACATTGTAGCAGCAGATCTGTCGGAAGCATTTGCAAAAATTTCCCAAAACATGGGAGATGATTTTCAAAGACGAGTTCTAAACTCTGATGGTACACCGCGATCTTTGATAAATATCTACATTAACGGAAAAAACATGAGATTTTCTGGTGGAATGCAAACCACTCTAAAAGACGGGGACGAAGTTTACATACTTCCTGCAGTGGCAGGAGGCTCTGAGCTCTCAAAAAAAGATCTTGAGAGATATTCAAGGCAAGTTATGCTTGAAGAGATTGGTTACGAGGGACAGCTTAAACTTAGAAATGCCAAAGTTTGTGTTGTAGGAGTTGGTGGATTAGGAAATCCAATAGCTACAAGGCTTGTTGCAATGGGAATTGGACATATCAGAATAGTTGACAGAGATGTCATCGAGTTATCTAATTTACATAGACAAACAATGTTTGATGAATCTGACATTGGTCAGGTAAAAGTAGAGACAGCTGCAAAAAAACTAAAGAAAATGAATCCTGATGTGGAGATAGAAGCACTTCCTGTTTCGGTAAATGACTATACTGCTTTGGATGTTGTGGAAGGATATGATGTTGTAATAGACGCACTTGACAGCGTCAATGCAAGATATTCACTAAACAAGGCGTGCATTGCAAAAAACATTCCATTTGTTACTGGTGCTGCAGTAGGAGTCTCAGGCCAGGCTTTTACCATACTTCCAAAACAAAGTGCATGCTATCACTGCCTTTTTCCAGCCCTTGATGAGGATTCGATGCCAACATGTAGCATAGAAGGTGTACATCCATCGATTCTTTCTATAATAGGTGGAATCGAGGTAGCAGAGGCAGTCAAAATCATAACAGGAAAGAAACCAAATCTTGCAGACAGGATACTACACGTTGATCTTGAAAGCCTAGAGTTTGTCAGTACTCGCACTAGCAAAGTGGATGAATGTCCAGTTTGTGGAACTGGAAAATCTGAAGTAGCTCACAAGGAGGATCTGATAATTGAAGAACTCTGTGGTCGGAGTGGGGGTAAACGTACATTTTCTATAACCCCGACCAGTGTGATTGACATTGACGTGACAAAGATAACAAATGCTGCGCAAACAAAGGGATTCAAAGTGCAAAACCAGGGGGACCTTGGTCTTTCAATGTCTACTGATACTACCTATGTCAGTTTTCTAAAACGCGGCTCTGCTGTAATTGTAGGTACAAAAGACGAAGATGATGCAGTTAATCTGTACAAGAGTTTGATTGCACAATGAGTGTAAGAATTATACTTTTTTCCCTGACGGTTTGCGTTGTTTTTATTTCGCTGATAGGAAATTCTTATGCGCAATCATCTGAGCAGACAAGATCGATATTTATTTTTGTGCAGACACAGATTCGTAACTCCGATGGGAACCTTGTAGCATACCTTGAAGCAAACAAAGTATACCTTTCTGACCTTGATATGTTAAACAAGTATCTGGACAAACAACCTCCACAGCAAACATTTGCAAGAGCAGGACAAAACTATGATCTTATCCAACTTGATGTGCAAAAAAACATCACAGAGCCTAATGTCATTTCAAAGACTGCTCTTGGTACTGTAGTTAATAACAAACAAGTAGTCATGGCTTATTCTGATCATGATGGGTATCCTATAGTTCCAGGAGATACCGTTACGTCAGTTTGGACAATAATTAGGCCTTCTCGCTAGGTCTCTTTGTTAGTATGGTTCCAACACCCATGGCAAAAAAGACCACAAGTGGAACGAACCTGTAAGGCTGCACTGTTTGATCTGTAAAACCTTGCAAGACGGGGGCTGACAAAAGCATACCCATTATCAAAACCATGATCGAATCTGTGTGAATTATCCCTCTTCTTGATAATATAAAAAGTGAAATGGTTAGCGGTAAAATGAAAAGCAAAACAATCACATCAAATCTCATCTGAAATGCCCATGCGGTAAATCCGCGCCAAAAGTCGTTTGCATCAGAGCCTGTGGAAGCGCCTATTACATTTATCCCTGATACTGCAACTGCAATTCCTGCAAAAAATATTATTCCATAAGTTACCAAGAGTATCTTCTTTTTTTGTTTTGATATGTTTGATCTATAAATAAAAAATAATGTCATAGGCAAAAACATTGCAGTAAGTGCCTTGGCTGGAATGGAGGCAATAAAAGCTGGTGGCGAAAGAAACCACTTTTTGTAAACAAGGAATAACGAAAGTATGTAGAGAAGAATCCACAGGTTGTCGTAGGTAGCTGAAGTGTCATATGACAAAAACACTGAACTTTGAAGTAATATGGATACAGCAACGAGGCCTGCAAATCTTTTTTGTGACAACTCTTTTGTTATAAAATACGTCAAAATTACAAGTGCTATACTAACAATAAATGGTAATACTCTGATGTTTCCAAATACGCCAAGTGAGGTTGAAAGAAGAAGATACTTGAGATGAGGTTCTGACAAGTTAAGAGTAACATCACTTATGGTCCAATTTTGCACTCTTTGCTTTACTAGTTTATAATCATCCCAGACTTCCTCTTGGCCAAGCTCAAAAGCAGTAAATGCTATGTAAGTTGCAAGAAATAAAATCATAACAATAAGAGCTGTCTTTTTTGAAACTTCAAAATTAAAAACAAACTTGATAGATTTTGTTATTACTTGTGGCAGCTTGTCCTTCTTGTACAAGATTCCAATTGCAAGAAGGATGAGATTAGTAGCTAATAGTGGATATGTCCAAACTCCTATTTCATATGGATTGATTACTACATCCTTGAATGAGCTAGTTGATCTTACCAATAAAGAGGGAAAGAGAACTGTGGTTAAACTGATAAGAACGATAACAATGGTTGCTAGAAATACGAGCCACGAGACTTTGGATGTCTTTACTTTGGCTTTTTGCTCTTTTGCAGTGGGTTTTTTGCTCAAACTTGTGATTTTGTAAAGTGTAGGTGCTTAAAACTTGACTGATTATGGTTTTTATTCAGGCATGAATAATTGTTATATGTGTTTCTAGTGGAAACAAAATTGGATGGATACTAGTTGGACAAGCGGGAATTTATTAGAATAATATCAAAAATTGAGAAAGAGGACAGCATTTTTTCAAAGAAAGCATACTTGGACACACTATCTTTTCCACCAAATATTGTTGGCCGCCAAAAAAAGACGGAGGAGCTAGTCAGACTATTGCTTGGATACAAGCAAGGCTATGTTGTTCCACTAGTATCAGTATACGGAAGAAGCGGCTCTGGAAAATCTACAATAGTAAAGTTTGTGTGCGAAAACCTCGGTGTACCGTATTGTTTTGTAAATTTACGAAAAGCAAAAACAGTCTTTGGTGCAGCAAATCTTATTTTAGCTGAGCTTGGCAAGCCAAATCTGAAAAGCGCACAAGGGTTGAATTTGGCAGTAGAAAATATTGGAAATTCTATCATATCTAAACTAGAACAAGAAAAGAAAAATTTCTTTGTCCTGGTTTTGGATGAATATGATGTACTGTTTCATGACAAAAGAGGCAGGCCGTCTGACTTTGTCTACAAACTAATTGTATTGGAGGAAAATCTTAGATCAAAAGGATTGATGCTTTGTGTTGTTACCATATCAAATAATGTTTTATCAGATTATGAAATAGATGACAGGGTTCGCTCAAGAATTGGCTCATCTGAAGTTTTTTTTGAACCATACTCAAAATCAGATGTTCTTGAGATATTAAAAGAACGAACTAAGGAGGCCTTTTCTATACCAGTTGATGAAAAGGTGTTGGAAAGATGTGCTGGTTTGAGTTCAGAAGGTCATGGTGACGCTCGTCGTGCTATTGATTTGCTTAGAGTAGCTGCCGAGCTTGCCAGATCAAAAAATGAAAAGCTGTCAGGATCTCATGTAGATATGGCATCAGACGAGCTACAAAAAGACAGGATTGGAAAGGTTTTGGCAAACGCTTCATATCACTTTAAGCTTGCTTGCTGTGCACTGGCAAGAATTACATACCTTACAGATGAGCCCTGGCACTCTACTTCTGTTTTATATAACCAGTACTGCAAAATCGTTCAAAAAGATACCAAGCCGCTAGGCTATAGAAGAATTTCTGAGCTATTGATTGAGCTTGAAAACACAGGCCTTGTTGTATCTCAGACTGGTTCCAAAGGAAGACATGGATATGGTACGCAGTACAAGCTTGTTGTGTCCCCTGACGTTATAGGAAAGACTGCGTTTGCAGAATGGTGGAAAAATCTGGTTGAAGCAAAAAGAAAGCATGATCAAAATGTTGAGGATGAAAAGATCACAAAACCAAAGAAATCTTCACTTTTTTATGATATGTACAAGACACTGGATCTAGAGACTCAAAAAGACTGGCAGGAATTTGTGGGGTTGTAACTATTAACGTTTAGAGCTATTGGTAGCTTATGGTTTTACTACATTTAATTTTGAATGATCTTCTCAATTTCTATATCTTTTGTAGAGAACACATCTTAATTCAGATAGCGAATGTTTTTTATATTATAGAATACTATAGCACACTATAGAAGATATGCCTACAAGTATACAAATTGAAAAAAAAATCAAAGAACGCCTTGATAAATTTAAGAACCATCCTCGTGAGACCTACAATGAAGTGCTTGCCAGAATGATCAATATAGTGTCGCAGCAAAATAAGGAAGCACTCAGCCAACAGACAATAAAAAATCTCAAAAAATCCCTAAATGACATAGAAAAAGGCAAAGTCTATTCCCTTGAGCAAGTAGAAAAAGAACTTGGTCTATAAAATCATTGTTACTGACACTGCCAAAAAGCAGCTCAAAAAGCTTGACAGGCAAACAGCTAAAAGAATAGACAAAAAACTGCGTGAAATCTCAAATGATCCTTTTCTTTATGTAACAAAGCTTGTTGGGTTGGAATTTTACAAACTACGCGTTGGCAATTACAGGGTTTTGATGACTATTCAGCAAAACAATTTGATCATAATGGTAGTTGAGATAAGTCATAGAAGTAATGTCTACAAGTAGATTCTCTCTTTGTGCAAGGCTAAATTGGAATCATAAATGAAACCTATCGGATAGAATCTAACAAAGTGAGAAAAACGAAATTAACAAAACACTGGCCAGACCCAAAAAAACTGGCAGGAATTTGTGGGATTGTAACTATTAACGTTTAGAGATAGTGGCAGCTTATGGTTTTACTACATTTGATTTTGAATGATGTTCTCAATTTCTTTGATCCTGTTTGGATTCAGTGAGTATTGTGGACCTAGCTTGTGGGATGATTATTTCAAATAATCATGTCCTAAAAATAAGACATATGTCTTAAATATAAGACAAATGTCCTAAAAATAGGACATAATGCTATTACATGGATACCTAGAAGAAATGCTTGGAAACAAAGTAGCCATTGCCTTGCTGCGTACTATGGTGAACTATAAGGGCAAGATCTTCACTATTAGAGGATTAGCCACAGAGGCAAAAGTTTCTCCAAATGAAACTGCCCTCATTATTCATGAACTTGAAAATTTTGGCATAATAAAAATTCAGCCAGTAGGAAGGGCCTATCAATTAGAACTAAACAAGAAAAGCTACATTCTAAATAAAGTAATAGAGCCAATGATCGAGGCAGAAAAAAATACTTTTGGTGAACTACTTGTTCTTCTAAAGAAATATCTTGATACAAAAAAAATTATCTCTGCAGTAATTTTTGGAAGTGTTGTAAAGGGCCAAGAAAAAATAGATAGTGACATAGATCTTTTAGTAATTTCAAATGATCATGATCATGCTATTGCACAAATATCTGAAGCAAGCGAACAAGTATTCTCTACATTTCATGGCAATTTATCTCCAATAATATTCACCGACAAAGAATTCAAAACTAAACAAAAAGGATCTCTGATACGGTCTATCATTGATAATCATATTCTAATATGTGGAAAAAGGATAGAAATATCATAAATGACAAGATCTGTGGATCAGAAAAAGGCAACTGGATATATTACCAAGGCCAAAAACTCGTTACATATCTCAAAAATTGCAATCAAAGAGGCTGCATATGATGCTGCAGTGATGAATGCGGTACACAGTGCAATTAATTCCCTTGATGCATTAACCACATATTTTGTAGGAAAACGTGCCTCTGGGGCACATACAGAAGTACTATCCCTTATCAAAGGAATCTTAGTTCAGAGAGAATATGAGGAAATTCAAAAGCAATACAACACGTTACTAGGAATGAAAAATGAATCTGAATACCAGCCTGATTTAATGAATCTAAAAGAAGCAGAATCAGCCATAAAATTGGCTGAAAGGATCTTTGAAAAAGTCAAAGCAAAACTACAGTCTTGATTGCTCTATTTTTTTTATAATAGATATGGATATTGTACTATTGCTTTGAATCACTGTGAAAAATGAAATTTAGAAGATCTTTCCGCCAGCTTTAATCAATACACCGCTTCCAGATTTGACAAGAAGGTGCTTGCTTGTAAAATCAATATCCAATGATATCCCGTTTGGTATGGTCAGTACTGCTCCATTTTGTATAATGACGTTACCATGCGCCGTTGAACTTGATGTTAGCGTACAACTTGAAGATATTATCCAGTCACCTACTGGTGGTAGATCAGAACATGAATCTAATATTAGCATCAAATCATTCAAGTATGATGATGTAGAATCAAATGGATTTGGTTGGTTATCATCTGTCAAATATGTATAACCAACATATTGTGATTCTGCAGTAACAAAGGCTTGATCCAATGAACTAATTCCATATGATACGGTGGAAAAGTTCTTTTTATCGTAGTCTAAATGCCAACCTCCCAGCGAGGAAAGATCCGGAAGGTATGAATTTTCAAATATTGTTATGATATCTACAGTACCGATATAGCTTGGTAATGTGTCTGCTCCTGGATTTCCAGCAGTCAGTGTAAATCCTAGCGATTTGGCATACGCACTTAGATTCGAATAGTATGTCTCATGGCCTGCAGTGTTTGTCATCTCATCAAACTTGATACCATCAACAAGATACCAATTTTTATATGAATTAATATCAGCCATAACAGAACTTGCACTACGAGTTGTATAATCGGTTGGAACATAACCTAAAACAATAATTCCTGCAGATTTTAATTTCTGTATTCCAGTCACAAAGTTTGCATCTTGTGATGTTCCAGGACCACTGTTTGGATTAATTATTACTATAACCGGCACCGAAGGATGTGCAGTTTTTGCTGCTACTACTTTATCCCATTCTGGACTGGGATATCCGTAAAGTGGAATCATTAACCCTGTGCGTGTAGAGTCGCCTGTCGCATGGTGGATTCCCAATATCGGTATTAGAAACAAAATGCTTACTAAAATCCCACAACTTATTTTCCAAGAATTTGTCATATTATTTTTGAGATCCATCATTTTATAAAATATAACTTTCATATCAACCCAGCTTGATCCAGCCTAAACAGATATTATTTCAGACAAATTTGATATTGAAATCTTACAGCATTTGTGCATTCAATACAGAAATTCCAAATTTGGGAGGATCAATTTTTATCGCATTATCAGAGCTGGATTTTTATTGAGAGATAACCGAAATGACTAAACTAGTTGTAAGTCTATTATTTGTGGTAATTATTTTAGGGAGTACAAATCAAACTTTTCCGGTACCAGCTCCGTTTTTTCATCCTGCTAATGCAGCAGTTGGATTTGTCGATTCAAAATTTGTGGGTGGTTTGAGTGTCCCCACTGCAATGGACTTTGCCCCTGATGGACGACTCTTTGTTGATCAAAAAGGTGGAGCTGTAAGAGTGATTAAAAATGGTGTTTTACTTCCAACTCCCTTTCTAACAGTTCCTGTCAATAATGTAGGTGAGAGAGGACTTCTAGGAATTGCATTTGATCCAAATTTTTCAACGAATGGATATGTGTATATTTATTATACAACAAGTACAAGTCCAATTCATAACCGAGTCAGTCGCTTTACAGCAGACCCTGCAAATCCAGATGTGGCCCTTGCTGGGAGTGAGCTACAGATTCTTAACTTAGAAAACTTGAGTACCGCGACAAATCATAATGGAGGGGCAATACACTTTGGAAAAGATGGCAAGCTATACATCGCAGTAGGTGAGAACGCCAACACTTCCAACTCGCAATCCCTTTCAACCAGACTGGGAAAAATATTACGCATTAATTCAAATGGTACCATCCCCTCAGACAATCCTTTTTACAATACCCCTGAAGCAAAACAAGAGATATGGGCACTCGGTTTACGAAATCCCTTCACATTTGCGTTTTCTCCAAAATCTGACAGCACTCTAATGTACATCAATGATGATGGACAGGATAGTTGGGAAGAGATAAACTCTGGGAGCAGTGGCGCCAATTACGGATGGCCACTATGTGAAGGTCTATGTCCAAATCATCCCGAATTTGAAAATCCCATTTACACTTATGCACACAATGGAGCTGGCAAGGCAATAGCAGGAGGAGCATTTTATGAAGCCAATCAATTCCCTCCTGAATACAAGGGAAGTTACTTCTTTGGTGATTATGTTGCGGGCTTTATCAAAAGATTACAGCCTGATGGGCAAACAGTTGACTTTCTTCCATCAGTAAATTCTCCAGTTGACATCAAGGTAGGTCCTGAAGGAGGCTTGTATTATCTATCAATTGGTAGCGGAGAGGTACACAGAGTTCTATTTGTAACTGAAGGAAATAGCAGTCCAATTGCTGTTGCAACTGCCAGTCCTACAACAGGATCCCCTCCACTTTCTGTAGATTTTGATGGTAGCTATAGCAGCGACCCAGACCCAGGAACAGTCCTTAGCTACTTGTGGAATTTTGGAGATGGTTCTCCAACTGCTTCTGGGGCATTAGTTACACACAACTATAATGTGGCTGGATCGTTTATTGCAACGCTTACAGTAAATGATGGCAATGGTGGAACAAATTCTGCAACTATAGAGATTAAAGTTGGCACACCTCCAGTGGGAATTATAGTTACTCCACCTGCTGGGACAAAATACAGTGGAGGAGACGTGATATCTTTTAGTGGTTCTGGTACTGATTCAGAAGATGGAGTTTTACCAGATAGTGCTTTCAATTGGATAATACTTTTCCATCATAATACACACACTCACCCATTCATGGAGTTTGATGGCGTAAAGAGCGGAAGTTTTGAAATCCCAACACTTGGAGAAACATCTTCTGACGTTTGGTATCGTATTTATTTAACAGTAACAGACTCTACTGGCCTAACTAGTCTTTCCATCAGAGACGTCCTTCCCAATAAATCAACTATCACATTAGATAGCAATGTGTCTGGCCTTCAAGTCAATCTTGACGGTCAACCACATACTACTCCGCATTCATTTGTTGGAGTCGTTGGAATTACAAGAACACTACAAGCACCAACTTCACAAGATCTTGGTGATCAGACATACCAGTTCTTATCATGGTCAGATGGTGGCTTGGCAACTCATGACATCAGTACTCCCTCAATTGACACCACTTATACTGCAAGCTATGGCTGTATAGCTCCAATTTCAGGTGATTGGATAATATCTACTAGTTGTCAACTTGCAAGTTCTTTAGTAGCTCCAGGAAATGTCATAATACAGAATGGCGCAGTACTGACTGTACCAAATGGAATAACCTTGGATATTGATTTTACAACAAAACACCTTTTTATCAAGTCTGGGAGTGGCGTTTTAATCAAAGCCGGTGGAAAAATTTTTTGATTGTCAACATATGTTATAACATTCTTTGTTGTAAATATTGCTAAAACCGACACCTTTTTCAATCTTTTTTCATTCTTTATGAGAGATGAATAAATTAAAGATAATTGCAGTTGGTTTGTCAGGAATATTGTTTCTTGCAGTACAATACATTGTACTTTACAATTTCACGTTGACAAATCAACAGCAAATGAAAGAATCAATTCAACAAGCATATGATAAAGGTGTAGAAGATGCTGTAACTACCTTGTTTGACCAAACACAAAATTGTAATATGATTCCTATCCGAGTTGGGAATATAACTAAAATACTTGTGGATACTGAATGTCTGAAAAGTAGTGAAGAAAGATCATTTCCATAATCGGAACTAAAAATTAATTTTCTTGTAATTAATTAAAAATATTTCCTAATTTGGTAATCAAAGATTTTTCATGGGATCATATTTTTATACTCACAGTGTGAAAATGAAAATAATGAAAATCCCAAGTTACTTAATTGTTCTGGTAGCACTTGGCAGTGTATCAGTTGCTTCCGTCTACGCCGTTCAAACTATTACTGACACTCTTACTGTAAACAATCCATCTGGTAATACTGCAATTTCTGTAGTATCACCTAGTGGTGAGGCAACAATACTTTTTTCAGACCAAGGTCCTCCTGCACAGGCCTACAGATTTAGGTTACAACCTTCCTCTTCAGGTCTTTCAATTGTTGACGTGATAGCTGGCCAAGAAAGATTTAGAATTGGCGGACAAGGAAACGTGGGAATAGGAACACCATTACCACAACAAAAGTTGGATGTAAATGGCAACATCAGGCTCACTGGAAATATTGTGTCCCCTAATGATATCTGTATAGGGACCTGTCCATAATTATTAGGGACCAAAAAATTTTTGTAATTCGAAAATGGTGGTTGATGATTTGTTAGAATTGTTTAATCTAGTCAGGATGAGCTAAAAAGTAATAATTTAGGCTATCGTGATAGTTTTTTTTGAAACCATCCAGTGTCAACGAATCTTTATTATCTATCCAATCTGCAAGTAATGAAATTTTTAATTTTGATTTTGAAAAAAAATCAAAAAACCTTTCGGGGGTAATATCATAAAAACCACTAGATCGTTTTCCAAATTCAAACACAATAAAAGGCCGATTTTTTTTAATGGATTTCATTCCACCTTGGATTACAAATCCTTCTGCGCCCTCTACATCAATTTTTATAAAATCAATCCTCAAAGGATTCTTTTCCAAAATCGAATCCAAAGTTTGAGTCTTGACCACGATTGGAATTATTTTAGGATTCTCAATGTCATAATCCCTTTGTTTTAATCCACTATATGCCGGCGCATCCTTGACGAAATAGAAAGTCGATTCTCCTTCCTGATTACTTAAAGCGTAATCAAAAATTTTTACCTGTGGAAAATCTCTTTTTAGATTATTGTAAAATTCCGGGATTGGTTCAAAAGCTAGGTGACTTCCTTTTGGGCACAATTCAACAATTTTTTTCAAAATATGACCTTTATGAGCTCCTACATCAATGCAATTTGAATCAATTTTTAGTATCTTTTTCATAATGATGAATGTTTGTTTATCATACAGATCATTTGTTTTTATCTTATGTCGAAGGTTTTCATTTAATTTTTTGTATTCATCTGATTGTTCTATTATCGTTTCAAGATTTTCCATCTTGATTATCCCAGTTTTTATTTTATCATGAAAAAATTTCAAGCCAGATTGATCTGCATCTCTATGCAATTTGTCTTGGTATATTTTACGTATTTTTGATTCAATGGATGAATCCAACAAAACCTATTGAAGGGATAAGTAAAATAACTTTATTGCAATATCAAATTTTTAATGAATAAAACCGCTAAAATATCTATTTGAATCATGTAAAGCGAAATCAAGCATAAACTTCCTTGAAAGATTTAAGGGGAAAAATGAAAACAAGAAGGAATTTCAAAAATAAAAGAGTTCCATCGAATAGATCTCGAAAGAGGTAATTTTGCACCAGATTCACTGGAAAAAATGCTAATCCTTGGTCAAGACTTCCTCATACATTTCAATAATTTGTTTGTACAACGATTCTTCACTGAATTTGCCGAGTAACCGGTGACCATTTTGTCCCATTATCTTTGCTTCACGAGAATCGGTCAAAATTTTTAAGAGGTATTCTGCCCATAAATTTTCATCATGTGGATCTAGAACATAACCTGTTTGCCCATGTGATATTATGTCAGACATAGGTCTAATGTTTGAAACGAGCACAGGTTTGTTTTGAGAGAAAGCTTCTAAAATTACCAATCCGAATCCCTCGCAGAGACTAGGAAATACCATAGCAATCGAGTCTGCAATTGAACACATTTTTTCATCTGAGGTAACATACCCAATGAATTTTACATTAGATTCTAAACCTAAATTCTTTGTCAGATTTTCAAGGGATCTTTTATTAGGCCCTCCTCCTATTACAACCAATCTTACCATAGGATCCGTTTTTCTTACAATTTTGATTGCCTTTATTACAACTTCTAGATTTTTGTAAAATACTAGTCTGCCTACGTAAACAAATTGTTTGAAATTAGAAATTCTTTTCCTAGATTCTATTTTTTCGATTGCGGGTAATATAACATGAATTGGTTTTGTAGCTCCAAATTTTATCAGATCTTCTTTGGATGCCTCACTTATCGTTTGAATAGCGGAGTGTGGAAGTTTTAGAATTAACTTTTCGAACCGTGGTCCCAAAAACCTATGTATCTTTGAAACTCCTGCTTGTCTTGTCCATTTTTGCCAGTAATCTTCTCCGCATAAAGAAAAAATATCCCAAATTGCGGTAATGTGTGGTTTTGATGTAAAAGAGGATAAAACGGCACCTGTAAGAGCAGGAGAAAAATTATTTGAATGTATGATATCGATTTTTTCTTTTTTTATTATTTTTAATCCTGCAATTAGACCATGAAAAAAATATCTTATGTTATCTAAAAAACCTGGAGGTAAACCTCCTTTGTAATCTAGGTTGGGTGGAACAAAAATTAGTTTTACGTTCTTGTGAACATCGTAACTTTCATTTGTTATTCTGTTTGTTATTACCCATACCTTATGGTTATTTTCTGCTAAATTTTTTGCAATAATGTTGAAGAGATACTCTCCACCACCCTTTGTGGTCGAAAAAAACTGGGATAATAATAAGACATTCATAATTTTTCTATATTCGCCTTATACCTGTATGTGTAAAAGCATTATATAATAACACTATTTTCAAGTTCTCAATGCTAGATCCTCTTACTATAAAAAAATATGATCCAAGTGGAATGCATAAAATTTATGATATGTGGCCACAAATAGCGAAGAAGTCATATCAATCCACTAAAGATGCGGCTGATTTCGAAAACATAAATCATGTTGTGTTTTCGGGAATGGGTGGATCTGGAACGATTGCAGATATATTTTCATCTATTCTATCTAAATCAAACCTTCATACTTGTGTGGTTAAAGGATATCACTTGCCCAGGACTGTTGATGCAAATACTCTAGTAGTTACAACAAGCGTTTCAGGAAATACTGTAGAAACACTCGAAGTTTTAAAATCTGCCCATGATATTAATTGCAGAATAATTGCTTTTTCATCCGGTGGTAAAATGCAGCAGTATTGTACCAAAAATAATCTGGTCTACAAAAAGATAGAATACTTCCACTCTCCAAGGGCATCTCTTGCAGCATTTTTGTATTCAATGCTTGCCTTTTTGGGACCATTGTTTAATATTAAAAGTCAAGATATTGCTGAATCCATAAAACTTTTAGAAAATCTTAAAAAACAAATTGGTTCTTCTAACTTGGATTACAATAATCCTTCTTTGAAATTGGCCGCATGGATTTCCGGAATTCCAATCATCTATTATCCTTGGGGGTTGCAAGCAGCCGCAACAAGATTCAAAAATTCCCTTCAAGAAAATGTCAAAATTCATGCCATGGCGGAAGATATTATGGAGGCATCTCATAACGGAATAGTTTCATGGGAAACACCATCTAACGTCCAGCCCATTTTAATCCGTGGGGAAGATGATTACATTAAAACCAAAGAAAGATGGAATATACTAAAAGAGTACTTTCATGTAAAAAACATCGAATATGAAGAAGTAGTTTCAGTTAAAGGCAGCATATTATCGAAGCTAATTAATCTTATCTACATGTTAGATTATTCAACTATCTATCGATCTTTCTTATCTGGAAGGGACCCTAGCCCAATTGCCTCAATCGACTATATTAAAAAAAAAATGAACTAAATATTAAATTTCAAGTTTGTAAAATCGTTTTTCATCTAATTATTTGATTTCTTAAAAATTACCTGCGAATCATAACCCGATGTTGCTGCGTCCCAAGGAAAATATTCCCCCTTTGACCATCGATTCCAACGTGAAATTTCTTCTTCGACCATTATCTTTACGAGTTTTTTAAACCTGGTTTTTGGTTCCCATCCAAACTTTTTCTTTGCTTTTGAATAATCACCTCTTAAATTCGGCACATCATATGGTCTAAAGTTTTCTTTGGTAGATTTCACCTTTGAAACCGAAATTCCCGCAACCTTACAGGCCTCGTCTACTAATTCTCGTATAGAATGTGTTTCATTTGTAGCCAATACATAATCATCTGGATTTTTTTGTTGTAACATCAGCCACATCCCTTCAACATACTCGGGGGCGTATCCCCAGTCTCTTTTTGCTGAAAGATTACCTAATTTTAAGACCTTTGTTAGTCCTAATGAAATTTTGGCAACTCCATTTGATACTTTCCTTGTTACAAACTCCAAACCCCTTAGTGGAGACTCGTGATTAAATAAAATTCCATTTGTTGCATGTATTCCATATGCTTTCCTGTATAAATTAACCATCCAGTAGCTGTATAGCTTAGCAATTGCATATGGACTTGCAGGATAAAATGGGGTGTTTTCATTTTTGATACGAGATTTTTCAACTCCATACATTTCACTTGAAGATGCTTGATAGAATTTTATCTGGTTTTTGTATTTTTTTATTTCATCAAGTATTCGTACAACACTAAATGCAGTAATCTCGCCTGTGTAAAGCGGTTGATCAAAAGAAGCTCCTACAAAACTTTGTGCAGAAAAATTGTAAACCTCATTCGGTTCAGATTTTTTGAAGGCTTCTGAAATTGATCGGGAATCTGTAACATCGGCAGCAATAAGTTCAACTTTGTCATAAATATTTAGATGATGCAATCGCCAAAAATTGGGAGTAGATAACCTTCTATAAGTTCCAAAAACCTTGTACCCTTTTTTTAATAGAAAGTTGGCAAGATAAGCACCATCTTGACCGGTAATGCCAGTTATCAGTGCAGTTTTAATTTTCTTTCACCTTGATTTTAAAATAATAAGTTCATTAAAAGTATATGCTTAAAAAGTCCATTAGAATCTGTTTATGAATAATGAAAAATTTTTGAGAAACAACTCATGCTAAACAATGATTTCGAAGGTTAATCTCTGATCAATTTCTTGAAAAAATAAAATCTATTGAGAAGAATATTTAACAATCCAAAGAAATCAAAAATTGACTTTTCCTTAATCATACAATCAGAAAATATCAATTATGTTTTAAAATTAATGAGTTTTTTTTGCAATTTATTTTTCATAAAATTTAGAGAGATTATGTAATTTTTTATCAGGGAAACCTAATATTGGTATGTAATAGTGAGAATCAGCGAGGCGTATATTTGATATCAGTTCCGCTAATTCACCTTTGGGACAAAAGATCAATAATCTTGCATTTTTCCATGATGAACATAAAACTGAGGTTCAAAGGAACTTATCTTGGATTCATTTGGGCAGTCCTAGAACCATTATTCATGTTCATTATTTTGTATGTGGTTTTTGCGAGTGTACGGCATGTGGAGCAAGAAAATTTTCCAATATACCTGATAGTTGGCATTATACTATTCAATCTTTTCTCAAGAGGTACCACTGCCGGTCTAACAAGTCTTAGAGATAATAATGCTATATTGAAATCTCTTAACATCAGAAAGGAATTTTTCCCAGTAGTAACCACCTGCGCAACTTCTTTGTTTTTACTCGTACAAATAGGAGTGCTTTTTGGGCTTATGCCATTTTTTGGATTTGTTCCCAGCTGGACAATAATTTTACTCCCAATTGTGTTATTCCTATTCCTTGCATTGGTTTTAGGGTTTTGCTATATACTGTCAATTCTTTTTGTATATGTAAGGGACATTAATCCGCTCTGGGCAGTGGGGGTATACACTTTGTTATTCATATCGCCAATATTTTGGTACTCAGATGAAACTAATGGAATACTTTTAGAGATTCAAAAAGTTAACCCACTTGGACAAGTGATAGAAATTGCTCATAAAATAGTGGTTTCTGGCCAAATTCCTCCACTAAATGAATGGTTATACACCGCATCCTTTGTTTTTGGTATTCTTTTTTTTGGTTTTGCTCTTTTCCAAAAATATGAAAAAAAAGTAGCGGAGAAAATATAGTATGGAATCAAGTGTCATTAAGTTAGAAAATGTAAGTAAGATTTTTGATTTGGACAAAAAAAGAGACTTTTATAGTAACACAAAGGATTTGGAGATCGACCAAAAAAATCAAAGACGTCTTGTAGCTCTTGACAAAATTTCTTTTACTGTATCAAAAGGAGAGACTGTCG
Source organism: Nitrosopumilaceae archaeon (assembly GCA_035455245.1). Lineage (GTDB taxonomy): Archaea > Thermoproteota > Nitrososphaeria > Nitrososphaerales > Nitrosopumilaceae > UBA8516. The sequence continues at coordinate 39,637 of DATIFN010000038.1, forward strand.
GATTAATAGGACTAAATGGAAGTGGGAAAACTACGTTATTACGAATAATAGCTGGAATTTACGAGCCAGATTCGGGATTAGTACAGGTAAATGGTCGTCTGGCACCTCTTTTACAGATTGGAACGGGGTTCCACAATGAACTGGACGCGGAGGAAAACATTGTAATGTATGGTATGCTTTTAGGGTTAACAAAATTACAGATAAAAGAAAAAATTGATGGTATAATGGAATTTGCAGAACTTAAAAGATTTAGAAACATGAAACTAAAAGATTTCTCTACAGGAATGAGAGCAAGGCTGGGATTTGCAACTGCGCTTCAAATAGATCCTGACATTCTTCTGGTAGACGAGGTTTTATCGGTAGGAGATGCAGTGTTTAGGGAAAAAAGTTTTCAAGCATTTTTGTCTTTTAAACAAAAACACAAATCCATCATTTATACCACCCATAACATTAACCTAATTTCGGAATTATCAGATCGAGTAATATTGATCGATCATGGGAAAATTATGAAAATAGGAAAACCTAATGAAGTAATTCCGACTTATAAAGAAATAATAGCCTCGCATAGCCGTCCTAATTTGTAGCGGAATTAAAAGATTCTTAAATATTTACGATGTTTTAATATGCGATTAGATATTTGGAAAAAATACTTGTTACTGGCTATGATGGTTTCATAGGGACTCATCTTGTCGAAGATTTATCAAAGAGATACCACATAATTGGTCTTTCAAAAGAAAAATCCAAGGTAAATGGAATTAAACAAATAAAAAAGGATATCAGAAATTTGAGATCCGATCAAGTACCAAATAATATTTCATACATTATACACCTAGCAGCTATTACTGATGTGATATATTGTGAAAGTAATCCAGCTGAGAGTTTTGATGTAAATGTAAAGGGAACAAAAAATATTCTTGAGATTGCAAGAAAAATGGATTCAAAAATTATTTATCTGAGTACAAGTCATGTTTATGGAATACCAAAAAAACTTCCTATTAGAGAAGATCACTCTAGAAATCCTACCTCCATTTATTCTGCGACAAAGTTAGCGAGTGAAATTTTATGTGAATCATATTCAAAATCATATGGACTTGATGTCACAATAATTCGTCCCTTTTCTGTTTATGGCCCTAATAGTCCATCACATCTTGTTACGTCAAGGATCATAACTCAGTTATTAACAAAAAATATCCTTTCCATTGGAAACCTTAAACCTAAAAGGGACTTCATTTACATCGATGATCTTGTTAGCTCTATTGAAATAATCTTGAAAAGAGCCAGTAGCTTTAATGTATATAATGTTGGAACGGGTAGAAGCTATTCGATTCTGGAATTGTGTAAAATTTTAAAAAAAATTTCTAGGAGAAATTTGCCCATAAAATCTGAAAAATCGATTTCCCGTAAAAACGAAATAATTAAAATTGTGTCAAATTCTTCTAAAATAAGAAAATTGGGGTGGAAGCCTAAAGTAGGGATAAAGGAAGGTTTGCAGTTAACCTTTGACTGGTTTAAATCTCAATCATAATTTATTTTTACATCGGACGATTTTCCATCTATTAAAAAAATTTTATTTAGCAATAGATATTTTAAACAAAAATACAATTGAATTTTAGGTAAAATTGTATGAAAATATTGTGCGTAGTTCAAAGATTCTATCCCGTGATTGGTGGTTCAGAGATCTTAACAAAAAATATCATGGATCACCTTTCAAAGAATCATGAGGTTACTGTTTATACAACAAATGCAGAAGATATCAAATCTTTTTGGAATAAAAATGGTCCAAAAATCTCCAATCATGATTTTAAAAATTATGAGGTTAACCGATTTGATTTTCTAACTCCTACTGAAATTAAATTTGACGAAAAGGCAAAAACAATTCCTTTGGCAACAAACTATCCAGGACCCTTTTCTCCAGACATGTGGAAGAATCTAATTGTCAAAAAAATTGATTATGATTTAATTTTTGCAAGCGCTTTTCCATATGATCATATTATACCTGCGTATATTGCGGCAAAAAAATGGAATATACCTATAATTATTATGCCCCTGATACACCAAGAATTTCCTTGGTTGTATTTAACATCAATAAAACTGACCATGCTTAATAATTGTGATGCAATTATTGTTCTTTCTGAATCTGAAAGAAAGATCTTGGTAGATAAGGGAATAGATAAAACAAAAATATCAATTATGCCACTATTCATTGAAGAGGGCTTAAGAGAGGATCTGGATCCTGAAAAATTCCGAAAAAGCATCTCAATTAATCCTAGAGAGAAAATCATTTTGTTTATTGGCTCAAAATCATTCGTAAAGGGGGTGATTCATCTCGTGGAGGCAATAAAAATAATACAAAAGAAGAAACCTGATGTACATTTGGTACTGATAGGGCCTACCACAAAGGAATTTAAAGAATATTTTTCAAGGTTACCAGAATGCACTAAAAAAAAAATAACTGATCTTGGTATTGTTAATGAACGTGATAAAAGAAATGCACTTGCGGCTTGTGATTTGCTTGCCTTGCCATCTAAAAGTGAATCATTTGGCCTAGTTTATCTTGAAGCTTGGTCTTTTAAAAAACCTCTCATAGGTTGTAATATTTTACCCACATCAGAAATAATCGAGAATGGCAAAGATGGGATTCTAGTGGAATTTGGTAATGTTCAGGAAATAGTCGAGGCCATTACTCGCTTGATAAATTCTCCTCTCCTTTGTGAACAAATAGGAAATGAAGGATTGAAAAAGGTAAGTAAAATTAACTCAAAAACCATATTGAAGACATTTGAAGAAAAATGTATCTCGATCGTTACTAACCTTCGAGATAAGACACATTAACGGATTTTACAAGAATGCCAAGAGCCACTGAGTCTTCAACCTGGAGTATTTTGCTTGGAAGCCATAACCTGTCAGTAGTGATAAATATTTCTGAAATGGGTTTTTCCACTTCTTGTGATTTTATAATTAATTCAACTTTTTTTGTTTCTAATTTTTTTAATCTAATATTTTGCCATATTTTTTTTTCAAAACCAAGAGATACAGTCATGGGCGGGACGCTGGAAAACTCTATAATTATCTTGTTAGTCAGTCCAATTTTGGTTGGTATGAAAAAAGTTGCTATTCCAGTAGTCCAAAGACCTGCAGTGGGTTTATCGATATAAATTGTGTTATACCCAATCTGATTTGTTACGAATTTTTTGGAAAAATCTAAATGAGTTTCAAGTTTTCTTTTTTCTAAGAAAGCCTTGACATCTTTTCTGAAGAGAATATCGATCAGATCTAGATCCTTTTGTGTTAAATCATGGGTCAAACCAAGTAGAATCTGATTCTGATTTTCAAGTTCATGGTAAACCTCTCCAGAAGATATGCCTACAAGTAAATTTTTGTAATATCTTCCAAATTTTATTAGGTTTTTGCATCTATTCACTACCGATACTTTCTCGCTTAGAATATCCCGGATTGTTCTTATTATCAAACAATAATTAGAAAATTTTCGTAATTATAAATTAACTCGTTCCACAGCCTGTTAGTTATTTCCATAATTATTTTAGGAAAATTGCAGTAGATAGGAATCCTCTGGCAGAATCTAATCATTTTTTAGAGTAAAAAATCTTATGACTCGAAATTTGAGGATAATATTTCATTGAAAAAAGAAAATGACACAATATGTCATTTGAGATTCATTTTTTGAAGAAAGTGAAACGATTGTTAAGGGGAAATACTATGTTTCGAAAAAAGTCCAAACCAATACGCAGTTTTTTTGTGTGAGCCTACAACCTAAATTCCACATTTCCAACATCATTAATTTTTCAACCTGTCGATTTTTGAGGATAACCGTAATTGTTTTGTTGCCATCTAATAGCAAATCTTTGGAAATAACCCAAAAAAACCCTTAAAATTGAACCTAGCTGAAATGCATTTAAATTAAAATAAATTGGAATAAAATCATGAAAAATGAAATAGATGCTAAATTTATAAAAAACTGGATTAAGGAAAATCTAAAGTCATATCAGCAACCAAAAACAAGCTATCCTGATAGTCTATCAGATCTTGATAATAAAATCAAAATTTCTTTATCACATTTATACGAAAACACTGATCTACAACATGTCAACTTACGGGAGGTTGCTACCGGAAAAAAATTTTTACGTAGAATTAGAAAAATATTGCAGCTAGAAGTTCTTGATTGGACACTTTCTCCATTTCTTGAAAAACAAACTCATTTTAATTTGAGTCTCTCAGAACTAATAGATTCTTTTAATAAAAAACAGGAAGAAATGGAATCTGAACTTAAAATCATTAATTCAAGTCTAGCTGAGCCAATAAATTCGTTTTATAAAAAACAGGAAGAGATAGAATCTGAACTAAAAACCATTGATTCGAGTCTTACAAGAGTAATAGATTCTTTTAATAAAAAACAGGAAGAAATAGATTCTAAACTCAAAATCATTAATTTGAATCTTGCAGAACCAATAGCCTCTTTTTATAAAAAAAAGGAAGAGATAGAATCTGAACTCAAAATCATTGATTCAAAGATAAATTTAGAAAATACTGAACAAAAAAATCGATCAATTCAATTGGAAAATAAAATATCGGATATCAAAAAGGAATTAGTCCGATCTGAAATAATTCAGGCTTTTCATAATATCTTAAAAAGAGAAGTAGACAAAGAAGCATTGGAATATTACACCAATGAAATTCTGGCCAATAAATTAACTGTTCAAAAACTATATGATATCTTACGTCAATCAGAGGAGCATTCTCAATTGTTAAAAACCCAAGAACAGAAGGAAATTCTAGTTGTTATTAAGAAAATGAATGACATGGTGAAGTATTCAAACAAATATGAAGAACAAATCACAAGCAAGTCCCCAAATGCCATCTGTTATGCAGATGTTTCAAAAATATCATATTACAATGAATTGCCCATGAGTGAACGATTTGACGAATATCTTTGGGTTTTGGAAAATTTAAACACAACCGGGAATCTTTTAGATGTTGGATGCTCTGAAAGCATCTTTGCCCAAGAACTAACCAAGATTAACTCGCTTAATGTTTTTGGAATTGATATAAGACAACCAGAATATACTCCGCAATTCACCTTTTTCCTTGAGGATTGTAATAAAACACACTTCGATGATGGCTTCTTTGATCAGATAACTGTTGTTTCAAGCATCGAACATTTTGGACTTGATTTTTATGGAAATAAAATACTTGATGAGGATTCCGATTTCAAAAGTATGAAGGAATTGCGACGCATTTTAAAAAACAATGGACTAATTTTTCTTACTTTGCCTTATGGAAAAGAAAGCAAGTCATGGTACAGAAAATATGATGAAGCAAGACTGGAAAAATTATTAGATGGTTTTGAAGTGTTGGAAATAAAGATTCTAAAACAAACCCACATTGGTTGGGAAGAGACCACAGCAAAAAGTGCTATGATGAGTGGCGATTCTTTACACTATGCTGACCTTCCAGGTGCGGTTGTTTTTATAAAAGGAAGGAAAACTGAATAAATATTGAAAGTCCTCATTGTATCTACTCACGTACCGTTTATTTCAGGTGGTGCTGAAATTTTAGAAAATAATCTAAAAAAGGCCCTAATAGAACAAGGGCATGAGGCAGAAATTACAAAAATAGGTTTTAAATGGTATCCAGCTGAGAGAATTCCTGAACATATTCTTGCAACAAGATTGTTAGATTTTACTGAAACAGCTGGTGATAAAATTGATCTTGTAATAGGCCTGAAATTTCCAGCATATTACGTTAAACATCAAAACAAGGTTCTCTGGATTTTGCATCAGCACAGACCTGCCTATGACTTATGGGGAACACCATTTCAAGATCTCCCTTCCAATTCCGTTGGTACAAGGATAAGAGAGATTATCATAAATAGCGATAACAGATTTCTTCCTGAGGCAAAAAAAATTTTTACACTATCCAAAAATGTTTCCAATCGTTTAAGGAACTTTAACAATCTTCCATCCCAACACTTGTATCATCCTCCTGACGGTGCTGAAAATCTTGTACAAGGAAAATACGATGATTATTTTTTTTATCCTAGCCGTTTGGGTTTACTGAAAAGACAGGATCTTGTTATCCAAGCTATGCGGCATACAAAAACCAATGTGAAACTTGTTTTGGCAGGAAGACCTGATAGTAAATATGATCTTGATAAACTTGAAAACCTTATAGATGAATACAAACTTCAGGATAAGGTATCACTTTTGATTAACATTTCAAATGAAAAAAAAGTGGAACTCTATTCCAATTGCCTTGGAGCTGTTTTTATTCCATATGATGAGGACTATGGATATGTCACTCTTGAAGCATTTTATTCAAAGAAACCAGTAATTACTACAAATGATTCAGGTTGTCCTTTAGAATTCGTAAATGATAAAAAAAATGGACTTGTTGTACCACCTGATGCAAAACAAATAGCTTCTGCCATGGACAATCTATTCTTGGATAAAAAAAATACACAAGAAATGGGTGAGCGTGGTTTCAAATTAATAAAATCCCTAAACTTATCATGGAATAATGTAGTAAACTCACTTACGAAATGACATACAATGTGTTGGTTTTAGGTACGTACGCAGTAGATACTCCCGAAGGGGGTGGGAAATACGTTCTTTATCATTTGTTTAAAAGACTACCATTTCAATTTAATATTAAATTCTTATCACTTGTAGAATCTGATAAAATTAGAAAAGAGTTATTGATTTCTCCTAACTTTGAAAACATACAAATACCGCAGGACATTGAACAAGCAAAAATTCAATGGAAAGAAGAAAGTAAAAACAAAACAGGACTTTTTGATGTAATTCAAATAAATTATTGGAAACATAATTCTGCCTATATAGAAACTGTAAAAAAACAGCTTCTGAATTGTAATGTTATAATTTTAGAACATCCTTACCTCGCAAACCTGATTAAGTCTTTAAACCCACATGTTCCAATTATTTATCATGCCCATAACTTAGAATTTTTTCAAAAAGAACCCATCTTAGACTCAGAATTGTTAAAGGATGTAAAAAATGTTGAACAACTTGCCTGTGATCTGTCTAATCAAGTATGGGGTTCCTCTGAGATTGAATGTAATGCATTCTCAACAATCTATCGTGTTTCGCAAGACAAACTCAAACTTCTACCGCATGGGGCTGATCTTTCCACCAAACTTATTGAAAGGATTATCCATGAAAAAACCAAATCTAAAATAAAAGAATTAAAGGATACCACTACATTCGTTTTTGTAGGAAGCTGGCACCCACCAAACTTGGAAGCCTTAGAATTTATTATATCTGATCTCGCACAGATAAACAAAAATTTTCTTTTCTTCATAATTGGTAGTGTAAAAGACTTTTACTTGAGTAAACATCCCGAATCAGACATTCCGGAAAATGTTATTTTATTGGGAAGTATTACCAATGATGAAAAGTATGGCATCTATGAACTGTCTGATTTTGCTATTAATCCCATGTTTTCGGGAGCTGGCACAAATCTGAAAATGATTGAATATATGGCAGCTGGCCTTCCTATAATTTCTACGGAATTTGGTGCAAGAGGTTTGAAAATTTCAAACAAAACTTTAATCTGTGGTAATGAAAATTTTATAGATAATATAAAGAATATTACTAGTTCGAATTACTACGGTAGTCCTTCAATAAAAGAGAATTATGACATTATTAGAAATGAATATGATTATGATAAAATTGCAGGAAAGTGTACAAACCTGATACTTGAATTGTTTAATCACGAAATATCCATTTTGAATAATATTTTTTATGATGTAGTCGAAGAAATGAATAAAATGACGATCTTACAACATGATAATCTTGTTGATGAAATCTCAAAAGAGATAGAATCTATAGTAAAACCTTTAGATGCGTAAAACAAAGTTTAGACAATGAAATATGTTTTTTAACAAAATTCATAGCTAAGTTTTCATCGTAATCCTGTTTCTTGATTTAGGTTTTTCTATTTGAGAAAGAATTCACAGTAATCATCACTATCTTAAAATCAATATTTTTTCATTGCAAAAATTAAGATGACAGATTTTCTTACCATTAATAAAGAAAGATTTTAATAACAAACTTTTTTCTTTGGGATTAACGAATCCAACAGAAGTAATCCAGAATATTAGTCATTTGGGTGGTTCATACCACAAATTATCATTTCCTGATGGAACAGTTTTGCAGGGAATATTCGATATGAGCAGATACTTGAAATATTATCAAATTCCTAATTTGAAAGGAAAAACAGTTTTGGATGTGGGAACAGGTACTGGGTATTTTGCTTTTGAATTTGCTAAAATGGGTGCTGAGGTAACTGCGATAAGTGATGTTATTAAAGAAGTACATTTTGCAGCCAATAAATTAATGGGAACAGATGTAAAATTTCTTAAAAAAGATCTTTATACAATTGATGAAAAATTTGGAAAATTTGACATTGTTTTTTGCAGTCACGTTCTACAACATATCCCTGACATGTTTAGTGCTATAAGTAAAATTTATTCTGTAACCAAAGAACAAGCAATTTTTGGGATAAACATAATTGGTGATAAGAAATGGGATGATGTTCCCGCAGCTATTTTTGGAGGTTTTAAAAGTGAAAAAAATGGAGGCAAATTTCCTACTTATTGGATTCCAAGTAGATCTTGTTGTGTTAAAATGATGCAAGTAGCAGGGTTTAGAAATATTAAAAAAATTTCCTTTTTTGATTTGTATGGTGAGGAGAAAAAAGTAAACAAAATTCCTACGGACGTTTATCATTGCTTCATATAACAATACCAATTCGGATTATCAAGAGCGACAATCATTAATCCATGATCTAGGATTAACCCAATTTACCCTGCCTATCAAAAACATATTGATATTTATGAATGATTTATCTTAGAGCCGATTATCTAACAAAGGTATATTTCCAAAAACATTATTATTTTTTAATATGATCGATGACGAAAAAATTATTTCTACCATACGCGGTACATTTGCAAAAAAGCTATTAAGGGAACCTGAGCCAAAAGCATTGAATTGGTTCTTTTATGAAATAAAAAGTGGCAGAATAAAACTTGAAGAGTTAGAAAAAAAAGTTGAATCAACTCCAGAATTCAAAAAATTAGAAAATTTACGAAAAGGATATACAACTACGAACGAAGGTTTTGTAATCCACCTAGATACAGAAGACTGGATAATATCCCGAACACTTGCTCTTAATTCTACATGGGAACCAAAGGAAACTGAGTTTCTAAAAAAAATAATTACAGGAAATATGAAAGTGTTAGATATAGGTGCTAATTTAGGATATTTTACCATATTGTTCTCTAGGCAAGTAGGTTCTGAAGGTAAGGTCATTGCATTTGAACCTAACCCTTTTAGTTTTGATCTTCTAAAAAAAAATATCAAAGCAAACAACCTTCAAAACGTCTATGCAATTCAAAAAGCAGTTTCTAATATTTCGGGATATGAAAAATTGTACCTTTCAAAAAAAAATCATGGCGATAATAGATTATTTAGTGTACCAATTCTTAACTCTGATTTAGACAGAGACATAGCTCAAGTTGAAGTTACCACCTTAGATGATTATCTTAAAGACATTCATATTGATTTCTTGAAGATGGATGTGCAGGGATCGGAGCCAAAAGTTATTGAGGGTGGATATAATTTAATAAAAAACAGTCGAAATTTAAAAATGATGGTTGAATTTTGGCCTCTTGCCCTTAAGGTTCAAGGCTATGAACCTATCAACTTCCTGCTACAATTGGAAAGTCTGGATTTTGACATCTATGATCTTTCGGACGATGAAAGCCAAAGAATATCTTCATACAATGAATTATGCTCGAAATATCAAGGGAATTTATATACAAATCTCTATTGTGTTAGAAACTAACTTTTCTATATTAGAACAATAAAACTTTTGGACACACAGACATATTAAAAATTTAATATCCATTTATGATATGATATTAAAATGATGAATGAACAAAATAATTCAGAATTACAGCAGATTGTTAGAAAGCATTACCTAAAAATTTTGGAAAGAGAGCCGAATCTGTCTGGCCTAAAATTCTATGTTGATAAGATAAAACATGGTCAAATCAGGTCAGATCAGCTGGAAAAAATCTTCATGGGATCGGAAGAATACAAACAACTTTGTGAAAAAAAGAAAATATTAGACAAATTTCAACAATTTGTAAAAAAACCAATTTTTGTGATTGGCGTTCCTCGTTCAGGAACCACATTAATATATTCTATTTTATCAAGACATCCAGACCTTGCTTGGTTTTCACATGAAGATCTACCATATTGGATACCTTTGGATGAGCAACGACGACTAAAAAAATATTTTAATGATCTTGTTGCCCAAAATAAGAAATTTCAAAATGGCGAAGCATCACTCTTCGTTTTTGGTTCAGGTAGTACAGATTCCGGCAAAGGAACCTCGAAAATACCAATAGAAGGTGAAACCTTTTGGCATAAGTACTTTGGTGATTCTTATGTAGATGATATTCCATTGGATTCAAAAATTGAAGTAGTAAAAAATATCACCGAACATCTTGATAGAGAAAAAAATCACAGATTCCTAAATAAGGCACCTCAAAATTCTAAGCGACTTTTTGCAATAAAAAAAATATTTCCGGATGCAAAATTTATCCAAATTATACGAGATCCTAGGGCAGTGATCTCCTCAATGATTGAAAGACACAGAAATGAAGGTCAGTTTAATCTAGGAATTCCAGTCAAGGATAAGGAAAAATATGAAAAGCTTAGTTTTGTGGAAAAATGGGCATGGCAGTACAAAGAAATCATGGAAGCAATTTATGAGTTTAGTAAATCATACGAAAATAATCTTTATGTTGTGATATATGAGGATTTGATCTCTGATCCGAATAAAGAACTGAAAAAAATCCTTGAATTTTGTGAGCTGCCATTACCAAAAAAGAACATGGTTCCGCCAATTCTTGATACCAAGTCAAAGTGGAAGGAAAACCTTACAGACGAAGATCAGAAAAAGATACTTTATTTAGTTATGCCCATCCTTCAAAAGGTAAACTATGTCTTCAAAACTTAGGTTATTTACAATTTTATGTTATACTATTTGTAACTCAATAGTAATTAGAGAGTAACATTTTACAAAATCTATGCAAGTTTCTGTGATATGGCTAACCGGAATCCCAGGATCAGGAAAAACCACGATTGCGTATCTACTTCAAGATTACTATAAAAAAAAGAATTTACCAGTAGATATCTTAGATGGAGACGAGCTTCGAAAGACATTAAGTTCTGACTTGGGCTTTTCTGAAAAAGATAGAAAAGAACACAACAGAAGAGTAATTTTTGTTGCTAAGTTATTAGCAAAAAATGGTGTCACTACTATAATACCACTAATTTCGCCCTATCGAGAAACAAGAGAATTTGCAAGAAAAGAAATCCAAAACTTTGTCGAAGTATGGGTGAAGGCTTCCATTGATGAATGCAAAAGACGAGATCCTAAAGGCCTTTACAAAAAAGCACTTGCAGGAGAAATTACAAACCTTACTGGCCTTCAAGCTCCATATGAGGAACCAGAAAATCCTGAATTGATATTGGATACAGAAAAACATACTCCACAAGAATGTGTAGAAATGATCCTCTCAAAATTGCAAAGACTAGGGTATCTTACCTAAACACTTTATTTACATAGCCTACATTTCTAATGAATCCAAAATGAAACTAGTATGTATCCCAGCATACCATGAGGAAAAAACCATTGGTGATATAGTAAAAAAATCCTTACAATATGCTGACAAAGTCATAGTCTGTGACGATGGCTCTAACGACGACACTGCAAAAATGGCAAGGCAAAATGGAGCCCAAATCATATCACATGCAAAAAATCAGGGATATGGAGCTTCAATCATAACACTATTTGAAGCCGCAAGGAAAGAAAATGCTGACATTATGATTACAATTGATGGTGATGGCCAACACGATCCTGATCAGATTCCACTCCTACTTGATACCATATCAGAACATAATGTTGATGTAGTGATCGGTTCAAGATTCTTAGACAATTCAAAGCATCCAGGATATAGAAAACGTGGAATCAAAATAATAACATCTGCTTCAAACCTTGGAACCGACTTTAAAGTATCAGATGCGCAATCAGGGTTTAGGGCCTATTCAAAAAATGCAATCAATTCAATCCATCCTACCGAAACAGGCATGTCGATATCAACTGAAATCTTACAAAAAATTAGTAACAAAGGACTAAGTCTAGCCGAAGTTCCAATTTCAATATCCTATGAAGGTGACACATCATCGCAAAATCCAGTCCCACATGGAATCGTTGTTTTGATGAATACTTTACGATTCATTTCA
>DATIFN010000039.1:0-8401 GCA_035455245.1 Nitrosopumilaceae archaeon
GTTGGTGAGCTGTTAGCAGGAATGATTTTAGGTCCTTCACTGTTTGGTTTTGTCCATACAGACAAAAGCTTTGATGTTCTTACTAGTATTGCAGTATTTTTCCTGATGCTTCTTGCAGGTCTTGAAATGGATCTGCGAGAAATCAAAAGAGCAGGCAAGTCAGCAGTCGTAATTTCTCTGATTGCTTTTACCATTCCATTTATTGCCGGAAGCCAAGTTGCATTGTTATTTGGATTATCCACTGTCCAGTCACTTTTCATGGGATTACTTTTGTCAATTACTGCAGTTCCAGTAAGCGCCATAGTTCTAAAGGAATTTGGAATATTAAAAAGCAAGATTGGCAATACAGTGATAACAGCAGCTGTCATCAATGACATTTTAGCACTTGTTGTCCTTGGAATAATTTTGCAAATGTCTTCCAACCCAAGTTCGCAATTAGATCTTACAATGATTGGAGGTTCTGTGGTAAAGATTGGGGCGTTTATCGGTCTGATGGCATTGTGGTCTTTTATAATAAGCAAAACAACTTCCTGGTTTCCAAACAACATTGAGATGTTCTTTGACAAGTTACAGTCAAGAGAAGCAGTTTTTGGAATTTTGTTAGTGCTAGCTATTACAGTTTCACTTTTCGCACAAGACATGGGTCTTCATTTTATAATTGGTACGTTCTTTGCTGGTCTGATTTTTAGCAAGAAACTGTTACCAAGAAAGCAGGCTGACAGGGCATATGGAATAGTCTCTGGAATTACGTTTGGTTTCTTTGCACCAATCTTCTTTGGGTTTATTGGGGTAGAATTTAATGCAAAATCAATAATTGACTTTATTCCACTCTTTGTTGCCTTGCTTGCTGTTGCAATAGTAACCAAGATTGCAGGCGGGTTTATTGGGGCAAAAATTACCAAGTTTTCCACAAATGATAGTATAGCAATAGGAACCTTGATGAACGGCAGGGGAATGGTAGAGCTTGCCATAGCAGCAATAGGATTAAGCTCAGGCATTCTAGACGTTAACCTCTTTTCCATTGCTGTTGCAATAGGCTTTGTGACTACAATATTGGCCCCACTACTATCCAGACCCTTTATCAGCAAATTCAAAAAAACTGTGGAGGACAAATCAACAGAGAAAATAACAGAAAAAAACTCTTTTGAGGAATTCCCCCAAACAGATTCGTCATAAGTTGTAGTATTTTTTTAGATTAATTTTTTCTTTGTTCTTTTGCAGCCTTTGCTTTTTCTAGCTCAGAAATTCGTTTTTCTTCTACCTCTTTAGCAGTAGATTTTATTTTTTCCTGTATAGCCTTGCGTTCAGCTTTTGATTTTTCCATTGCTAATTTTTGCTCGGTTCGATATTTTTCCATCAAATCCTGAATTTTATTTTCATTCAATTTCCTTTTTATTTCAAAAGAAGCCATTTTTTTTCCTAATTGGTATTGATGGATTGTATCACTCGAGTTGGTTGTTTCTGTGGAAGTCTTTCTTTCTAATTTAGATTTTTCCAAGGCAATCTTTCGTTCTTGGTTAGATTTTTCAAGTGAAGCTTGTTTTTCTTGTTGAAACTTTGTCACTTCCAATTTTCTCTCTTCCTTAAACTTTTCAAGTGTAGATTTCTTTTCAGCATTGGATTTTTCTTGAATCTTGCGATCATTGTTCTCGTTTGCTTTTCTTTCCTTCTTGAATTGCTCCAAAGTAGATTTTACTTTTTCAATCACAAGCTGTCTTTCCATACGGGCTTTTTCCATAGAATTTTTTCTTTCAGTTTTTATTTTGTCCAATGCTTCTTTTGCTTTTTGTATGGCTGATTGTACTTCTGTCTGAGATTTGTCACCTGCTTCCAATTTTTTTGTTTTTTCCGTCTCTGTTTGCGTTTCAGATTGACCAAACACAAAATGTGTCATAGGATAATTAACAAAACCAATTACAAGAACCAGTGCACAAAAAATACCAATTTGTTTCATGTCTCATTTTAGAGAATTGTTTCATATTAATTGGGATGTCCCAATTTTGGAAATACCTTAATTTCTTGAATGTATCATTAATGATACGAGACAATCCAAGTTTTACTAATTTTTTAAAAACTTGAATTTATCTCTCAATAGATGAAATTGAGATTTTTAATGAAACTTAACATCTACTTTTTGTGGTGCAATTACAAAATCAAAAACAATTATGATTTGTGCCGGTTCTTTGAAAGAGTAGATGCGTTTCACATTTATCTGGTACCTTCTCATTTCAAAGAACATTGTCATTTGATTTGATAAATTCTGTAGAGGAGTTGTTAGGCTCATCCAAAAAGGGCAGACAGCAGATTGAAAATATTTTAAGCATACTAAGACAGGCAGAGTCTCTTTTTCCAAACAACAAACCACAAGAATCAGGGGAATCATCAAGCACTACAAAAATAGAAACTAAAAAGAAATCAGATCTACACAGAATGAACAAGCAAGAAAGAATTCTTAAAATCATTGAAAGGTTTACAAATGAATTTGAAACTCATAGTCTGCCAAACGAAGTTAGTGTAAAAAATTATCTCTTGTTTCTAGTTGTAATTGTAAAACTAGCAAAAAAACTAAAAGCAGGATATCAGCGTAGCCTCACATTTGCCCATACTTTATCAAGACTGAATCAAATGTTTGTCAACCATCCTCTAGAATATAATAGACGAGTAACAAGAGATCCACTGGGTCTACTTTTTCTTGTATCCGAATCAGCACTAGAGGCCAATCGCAACCTAAAATCCCCATACCAATTTGAAGACAGTATATTCCATCAGTTTATTCCTCTCATGACAAAGTATTGTACAGATTCAGATGATCCATTAGATGAAATTGTTAAAACACTATCTGAGATGCCAAAATTTAGAATCACAGCCACAATAAGTGAGGGACATGAAAAAATCATTGGCCAGATACTACGATATTGTTTCCCAAAGATGCCATTACCTATTAGGATTGATACTGTAACAAAACTATTAGGCAAAATCATTCTTGAAGAAAATGATTCTCTGGTGTTAAAGCACTACAATACCCTCAAGTCATGTATCCAAAATGATGGGGAGTTGAAAACAGAAATATCAAAGGTGGCTAGGGCCGAGATGGATAAAACCAAGCACAGAAGATTTGTAAATGGAATACTTGACGAACTTGCCCATCCTCAAATATAAAAAACACTAATTCAAACCCAATGCAAAATTAAATATGATATTTAACATTTTATTTATATAGAGCCTATAAACACAGTAAATCCCTATGGTATCTATGAAACCATCTAGTCAGGTCATATCAAATATTTTCAAAAATAAAGTTTCTCTGGCAATTGTTGCATCTGTAATAGTAGCTTCAGTTCTGCTAATATCATATGGAAGTCAAACCCAAACCTTTGCGGAAGATAAAATGAGTCATACCGATAGTGTAAACAGCATAGCTATCAAGACTATCTTTCACTTTAGAGCAGGTGATGAAGAAATAGATACATTCAAAGTGTTTAGCCAAACAAGTGGCTATATTCGCAATAAATCCCCTGTCTTTGCTTTACAAGGAGTAGTAGATGGCGACAGACCTCTACTTTATGAAGCAGCGGATGCAAATTTTGAAAATCAAAATGTCCAAGATAATTATGGTCAATTTGACATAGATGTATACCTACAAAGGGGAGATTCTACCTACAGACACTTTACCTATACTGATTGCAAGGTACAAAACTATTGGGTAGATACAGAGTTTGACAAAGAAGAGACCTATAGCGGAAAAACCCAATTTGCAGTCGTGGATAAATTTGAATTCCTATGCAGCGGATATGAGCTAATGAACCCAGTCTACGAAAAAATGATACAAGACCAAGCAGCGGCTGAGGTTCAAGAAGCAACAAAACTAACCTCTAAAAAATAATTAGAGGCAAATTCTTCAAATTTAGAGGATGACAGGAAACAAAACTGTGGTCTTTTCAACAATTTCGAATTAGCCTAACTGATTTGGTGATATAGTTTCAAAAACCAGAAAGCAGATCCTTTCAATCGTTAAATAAAAGAAAGATTTTCCCTCAAACATGAATTGCAGGAAATGTCATCATTCCGATAACGCACATGAAACTTCAAGTGATAGTCCTTCACTTGCAAAGGCAGGAAAATGCCTAATTCCCCACTGTACCTGCAAACAATATCTTGACACCATAGAACAATTAGATGAAGATCTACTTTAGATATACAAACATGATAGCCATTCCAGGTTTTGGCTCTGCTAATTTACCACCAGTGGCATTTCCAGCCTCAGTTGCGCGTTTGATCATTTCTTCAGATTCTTTTATTTTTTCATTCATCATGTTGTCTGAGAAGAAAGGCTGGTTATGCAACACTAGAACAAGTAAACCGATGGCAGCAAGAGAACCAGCGACTACAATCATAGCTTTTCCTACATCCCTGTAATTATGAGGCTCTTTCATTTGCTTCAAGGCAACGAAAGCCTGAATTTAATCTTTTATTTGGATCAATTTACCATGAGACATCTAATTTCCTTGTTGTCATCATAGTAGGAAAATCAGAAGATCTCAAAGGAACTATCAAAACGAAATCGCTTAGGTGATTGTAGCAATAGGGTATTAAGGTGATGAATTTACTTTATTTTCTACTTTGAAGATTTGCATCATGAGAAGATCCATCCCTTTTTTGATGTGGTCAAGTTCATTTAAAGAGTGGATTTGGGTTTCAGCCAAAACACGTAAAACACCGATAATTGATTTCTGGAAACTATCAGTTGCGGACACCTCAAGGGCATTTAGTCGTGACATTATGATGTCTAATTCCTTTTGTGACTTTTGACCCTTTGATTCAGGTTTTGACATGAAGATAATTTTTCGTAATGATATATGAAGATATTTTAATCATAACATGACTAAAGCTGATAGAATTTAGAGTGTTTATGAAAAAAATAACTCAATCAAGTTAATCAAAAATCAATCATAAAATTTACAACAATGCAAATCCTTCTATGAGTTAGAAAAAATACATATAGTAGGTAAGAGACCTCAAAATTAGTGAAACATAACCATTTAGCTTTAGGGTTAATTTTAGCTTCTGTTGTTTTTATTCTAGGCATAGTACTGTTTGTACCAAATCCAATTGCAAATGCTATGGATGGAACAAATACTAGCCACAAGTATTATTTTGATGAAGATACTGGCACCTACAAAGTAAAGGCAGGTGGAGGCAGTGACAGGATTTTGGTTTCAAAATACTATCCAACTAATTTGGAAATTAATGTAGGTGATACTGTAATGTGGTACAATCCAACCAAGGTTCCAGAACCGCATACTGTCACTTTTGTCAAAAACCCTGCTGCCAATCCACCCTTGTTGGGCCCTTATGCAATTTCAAATTCAAGCCAACTCATTCCATTACCACCAGGATCAAATAGCGAACCATTGCTGGTTCCATCTCAAGATGGCAAAGGAAGTGTTGTACTTGCAGTGAACGCAAGAGTGTACTATCCTGTTATTATCGATTCAGAGGGAAAAGAGACCACTCTTGCACCAAATGCAACCTATTCGATGGATGGCACAGAACAATATGTTAACTCGGGTTACTTGTTGCCACAAGGACAAAGTAAAGAGATGCCTGGTTCTTCAGAACAGTTTACTGTCAAGTTTGAAAAATCTGGATCTTATTCCTATTCTTGCATGTTTCATCCATGGATGGCAGGAACTATAACTGTAAAATAATCAAAAAAATAGAAACCCATCATCCTTTCAGAGTTATCATGGTGACAGATCCAAAAACCGTGTTTCACTTAAAGTCGATTATTCTCTAGAGTTTTAGAATTTAATCTGCTATTGTTTATCAATTGTTTTGTTCGTTAAAGATTGTAACAGTAAGATTATTTGGCTAACATTCAAAGCTGCCTTACTTAACATAATTTTGATTGCAATTTTATTATTTAAAATACCGCATTTCAGATCCTTAAATACTCCGACATATTTTTTGAGCTCTCTTGCATCTGGTGTGAATATTGAACCATACTCAATTAGCATACCATCTCTAATCAACTGATGAATTTTTTTATAAGCCAAGTTCTCCTGCACGCCAGAGAGTTCAACAATCTTTGCAATAATGTGCGGCTTATCAGCAGAGATAGCCAAAATTTTATTTTTGTCCCGGTCTCCAAAAGTATTTAAAATTGTCAAGATAAGTGACTTGCTCTGAAGCAACAACCATTCTTTTTGCATGTCTTTTGATATTGCCAAATCCACTGCATTTTCAAGAATTGCTCTTTCAAGTAAAAGATGGCTTGGACCAAAAATTTTTCGTAAAATAGAGTCAAGTTTGTAAGTGTTTTTGCTGCATTCTATTAAAGAAAAATGATACTTTTCAAATATCAGATTCTCTATTTTTTGTATATTTATTTTTGTTAAATCACATGTTTTTGTTTCTGAGGATTCTACAAATTCTTTCTCAACTATATACATGTGTAATTACCATGTCTGGAATTTATTTAAATCCCATCTTCCAAATTTAGAAATAACGTAAATCTAAAAAATCACTAAAAGACATAATTCAGGTGCTATAGATTTTAAATTATTGTAAAATATTCAAGATAAAAATTGTTCTATTGTCATAATAAAAAAGAATACCACTTTCCATCTTGTAATTTCAGAACTTATTTTACCTGTCACGAATACAATCTGATTTATATTGAAAATTTAATTGGGAGGTCTTGATTCAGATAGTTTTTCAGTCATGACTGTTACTGCATTATTGATTCTATCAAACTGCTCGGTTATTTTTTTGTCTACACGTCCTTTAGCTCCATTTTTAATAATTTCTAATCCTATCTTAATCTCTGAAAGATATTCAAGCAACTCAAGTGATTCATACATTACAGGTCTTACGTATTCTGTAGTATCAAGTGGCTCATATTCTAAGGGAGATTTATCATTTAGATTTACTAATGCATCTAACAAATCTGATTTTTCTTGTATTTGCATCTAGACCATTTTCTTAAATTAACTATTAAAATATCGTCTGCCAAGATTGGAAATCATCTATTTTTTGTTTCAAGATAAAGTTAAAGGACATTATTATGAAACCAAATTATGATTGATGAAAAGCTGGATAAACTTGGAATTACGCTTCCAACTCCTCCAAAACCAGTGGCTTCATACATTCCAGTAGTGAAAACAGGAAATCTCATTTTTGTTTCAGGTCAAATTCCAATAATTGATGGCAAGGTTGCGTACTGCGGTAAAGTAACAAAGGATTTGTCAATCGAAGATGCCCAAAGGGCAGCAAGGTTGTGCGTTATCAACGCACTTGCACAACTAAAATCTGAATTACAAAATTTAGATAAAATTTCAAAAATAGTCCGTCTGTCTGGTTTTGTAAATTCCCCTCCCGATTTTATCGAGCAACCAAAGGTTATCAATGGAGCTTCTGATTTGCTTTATGACATTTTTGAAAAGAAAGGTCAACATACAAGAATTGCAGTTGGAGTATCTAGTCTTCCCCTAAATTCAGCAGTGGAAATTGATCTAATAGCTGAGTTCAATACGGATTGAGAGAAGCAAAAAGCATTTCAGATATAATCATAAAAGAGCTTTTTATCGAGCCAGTTCTTTTACTTTTTTGAGGTTTCCAACATCGTCTCGTCTTTCATCAATTGGGGTTTCCAAAATGATTGGAATTTTTTTTGCGTTAGCAAATTTTATGAATTTACTAAGACCAACATCTCCAATCTGACCCATTCCCAAGTGCTCGTGTCGATCTGCTTTACATCCTAGTTCTCCTTTTGAATCATTCAAATGTAGTATCTTGATGTGCTCAAGGCCTACAGATTCATCAAATTTTTTCAAGGTAAGTGAAACCGTCTTTTCTGTTCGTACATCATATCCTGCAGCAAACGCGTGACAAGTGTCAAAACAAATCCCGAATCGATTTTTGGGTGTTATTTGAGAGAAAATCGACGCAATCTGCTCAAACTCAGAACCCACACTATTTTTAAATCCTATATTATTTTCAAGAAGAAAGATAACATCACTTGGCGTTTCTTTGGCAGCTCTTGTAAAAGCCTTGACAATAGTTTCTATTCCTTTTTCTTGGCCTATCCCTTTGTGGCTGCCAAGATGCGCTACAAGATGTGGGATTCCAAGCTTGCTGCACCTTTTTGCTTCTTCAATTAGAGAGTGCAAAGATTTCATAAAGGGAGTTGCCTCAGGTGAAGAAAAGTTTGGCAGGTAAGGCATGTGGGCAGCGGTTGCAATTCTATCGATCTTGCTTAGCTCCAATCTCTTTTTGAAATTTATTATATCTTTTTTTAAGAGTGGTTTTGCTGTCCAACCTCGTGGATTTCTTGTAAAAACCTGAAAAGCACTGCAGTCCATTGCTACAGCATTATCAATTGATCCATCCAAACCATCTG
>DATIFN010000040.1:0-2343 GCA_035455245.1 Nitrosopumilaceae archaeon
TTCAAATTCTGAGTTTCATGTTATCAAGGATGCAGGACACATGAGTAATTTTGAAAATACCTCTGAATTCAACCAACATCTTCTTAATTTCCTATAAAAATGGGTCCAAAATTGTTCCATGATGGTGGTAGATTCCCACTAGACCCGCTGAATTTTTTTATGAAAAGATGGAATTATAATTACACAACTACAATAGACATGTCTGAGCAAGATGTCACAACCACTGCAAACGTAACATTCCTGATTGGAGAACTATAACTCCATTCAGTTTCTTTATTTTTTATTAAACTAAGATAAGATTACACACAATCAGTATGATAAATGGTTGAGGATGACGAGCAAGAATCAGAAGAGGAATAGAAAATAAAAACTTTGAAACTTTCTCATCTATGGTTTCAATCTAAATCACAAGACTCGTAAAACTGGATAATCTATTCCAGGAGAAATTGGTAAATCAAGTTCTGTAAATCGATGTAGCCCATATTTGGATTGGGGTTCAAGGAAGACCACAAGCGAGCCTCCTCCTTCTTGATCTGTTGGAAAAATTTCATAATCATCCAATTTCTTTTGTATGTTACTAGTTAGCAGAGATATTTTTCGTGGATATCGATTTTCTCGTCTTGAATGTTTCACCAATAGTATGGTATACGATTGAATGGTTTCCAATTTTTTCCCATTAGAAATTTGAGATCTAAAGCCATGCCTATGTAGAACTTCGATTATCTTCTTTTTGCTGAAGGGAATTGCATAAGCAGAAGGCACTGTGGAATAATTTGTGACTTTGATGAAAGGAGTATAATTCTGTAGTGAAATAACATCAAGATTTTTGGTCAATGTATTTCTAAAGGTCATCTGAAAGGGTTCATCACTTGTCATATAACGAGATCGAATTGCAATTTTATCCCCCTTTGAAGGAAGGTAACTTTGATTTCTAATCAGATAGTTTTTCTGTGCCTGTGCCCATCTAATTACTGAAAGTATCGCTTGACGCTGGGCCAAAAGAAGGTGTTTTCTTTCCATTTTGTCTTCTCCTTTTGTGGGACTGCGTCCCTCTACTAAGACGGTAAAGGCGTTGCTAGTCAAAGAGAACGAATTCAGAGCATCCACCACGTCAGGTGTGCTATGTCTTACTCTTCCGGATGGAGTAATGATGACATATCTCTCGCAACTAAAGTTATGGTTTCTAAGGTCAGTTTTGACTTTTTTTAGAATTGATTTGATCAAGTCTTGGTCTTGTGTTATTGGTATGGCTGGATTTGAAGGGATGTCAAAGAATACATCGTGATACAACATTCTATTTTTTTCAAGCAGATGCTTTCTTTTTGATGGATAATTATGGACATCAATTATCAAATGTGGTCTCCATTGTCTGACAAAGGAATGTAGACTACGGACTTCTTTACTTTCCAAGAGTTGATGATCTCTATTCAAATCTATTCCCATTGCATTTTTTCGAGTTCTTTTAAATGCGCCATCTGGGTTTGAATTGGATAAAATTGCAAATTGTACTAGTGGAAAATCCTTGTCAGCATGTCTAGATATAAAAGAAACCAAACGATTCACAGCTTTTTTCGCATATCTTTCATCGCCGTGTTGACCTGCGAGGATGAAAATTCTCAGTGTTGCAGTGTCTCCAATGAATTGTACAATTAACGGCTTTCCTTGTTCGGAAAAACCAATCACTTTTGATTCACCAAAATTATCTAGCTTACTATTTAGTATAGCTGAATTTTGCTCATTCATTTGTTGTCTCGCCTCCAGAATACAAAATACTGTAAACTCCAGGCGAAGAAATAAGCTCGTTATGTGTTCCGTCTTGTACTACTTCACCACCATCAATTACAACCAGTCTATCTACTCTGCTAATAGCTTTAAGATGATGTCCTACCAAAATAATTGTAATTGTGTCCTTTAGATGGTCAAGTGTGGACATTATGGCTGCCTCTGACTTTGGGTCTAATGCAGAACTGGGTTCGTCTAACAACAATATTTTTGGTTTCCTTAGTAGTGCCCTTGCAATTGCTATCCGTTGAATCTGCCCACCAGACAGATTGGTTCCTCCTGCGCCAAGCACTGTATTGAATCCTTTTTGTAGTTCTCCGATAAATTCCGAGGCATCCGCCGACTTTGATGCTTCCTCCACATCTTTATTTGTCGCATCAGGTTTTGCCATCCTAATATTTTCTAATATGGTCCCTGTAAAAATAACAGGCATTTGAGGAACCACCGCAATTTCATTTCTAAGGGACTCTACTTTGACCTGCTTTACATCTTGGCCGTCTACGAGGATCTGTCCTTGGGAGGGATCATATAATCGTGTGATCAATTTCAAAAGCGAACTCT
>DATIFN010000041.1:0-13348 GCA_035455245.1 Nitrosopumilaceae archaeon
AAAAACATGATTCTAATATAGAAAAGATTTTAGACGAACAAATCCTTCCTGCAAATTCATTATTTTACTTGTGTGGATACAAAAACATGATAGATCATGTAATTTCCATGATTTCGCCTTTAGGATTTGTAGATAATCGAAGGAAACGAAAAGACGGCTCATTTGATATTAAATATGAATTGTATGGAATTTGAATTGGCTTGTTACTGATCGAAAATGAAAATCTAAAGACCTTTCATAAACATCTTATTGTTTAACAATTTAGGTCATATATGAAACGAGTAGGATTATTGTTCTTTTTTATCATCCTAGTATATTCTGGCACCATCACAAATGTGGTTGGAATCTCATACAATGTCACCATACCAAAAGGTGCAGCTAATCCTGATTTCGATCCACAACTAACACAAGACAGGACGGAGGAACGCTATGTTCCAACAAAACTTGTCATACTGGTGAATGATACTGTCAGTTGGGTGAATGAAGATGTTGAGAAGCACTCTGTTACAAGCGGAGAATCCAGTGGCAGATTTGGATTCACTCGAGGTGACATGGGAAAGCCTGATGGATTATTCAATAGTGGCCTATTTGCACCATCACAAACCTGGTCGTATACTTTTACCAGTGCTGGTACATTTCAATATTTTTGCTCAATCCATCCTTGGATGTATGGAGTAGTTATTGTAGAAACAGATATTCCTGACTATCCACATGATGCCGAAGGAAATAAGGTAACACTTCCGGTTATGACTTTAAGTTCTGATAAAAAATACCATAACGGTCTGTACTGGTCGCCAATCGTGATTAAAACAGGAGAACAGGTCACATTCACAAATGATTTTTTTGACAAGGATGGTTATACAAAACTACATTTGCTAGAGTATGATTTTGTATTAATCCAAAATGGAAAAGAGATTCACAGGTCACATGGCTATTCTGAGAATGGTTCAGATGTCAAATATTTTGTGTTCTCAGAAGCAGGGCCTCTTACAATACGCTTTGAAGATATGGGGACGGACAAAAATAGTAACGCTGAATTTAACACAATTATCTATCCCGGAAAATCTGACATCCCAGTAGATGCAAAAATATCTTCGGACAAAATACAACCTATAATTTTTCAAGTAATGATGTTTGGAATCATAGGAGCGGCAGCTGCCATGGTAGGTACTATTGTAATCATTTCACGTAGACATAAGTGATTAATTCTTAATTCCACAAATAAATTGTGATCCATAGGAACTTGCAAAAAAGATACAAAAAAAGTATACTGATGGTACAAAAAAACCTAAATTTTATAAGAAAACCCCCAAAAGACTTGACTACAAAAACCAGTTACAAGCAAAGTAGAAAGAATCCAAAATCTCAACAAAGTCATTCTTCTGTTTATGAATAAACCGGGTCCAAAATAGTCCCATGATGGTGGTATATTCCCACTAGACTTGAACTTTCAGGGGTTTCGCACTTTTCGATCGAAACTCACATTCGGTTATGATTTTTTGCAATAAATATGAGCACGATGGTTTCTAGTTCCAACGGATTCAAGTATTGTTCTTAATCCATAAATTTTCAAAATGATAATACAATTTGTCAGCAATCTCTAAAAGGAATGATTGATGAAATTCAAGAGGATTAGGTATGCAGTATAGTGTTAATTGTCATTTATGTTCCCATCTCATGTCAGACCATGACATTGAACAGGGTAATGACCATGAAACAATCTCTTGCAAAATAGAAGAATGTACATGTAGGGGAATTCACCAGCAGTTCCATACTGATATATCCGTACTTGGATTGAAAAAAACATACAAAACAAACGAACCAATAAATTTCTCTTTAAAAATTCAAGGATACTCGAAGGGAGGCTTTATGACTCTGTCAATTAAGAATGATAAAGGAACAGAAATCTGGAGTAAGAAATCTTTTTCAAATAATCCTCCTGATTTTCCGCCAGGTCCCTTTGATCTGATCTTCAAATTTCCTGCAGCTGGTGAGATTATAAGAATTGAAAATCTTGGGATATATGTTCTAATAATATCTGTAAACCAACATGTAATACAAGAGAAATTTGCTGTCATGAAATGAATATGAAAATTGATACTCATAATTTATCAGCAATCTCCAAGTAACGAACAAAAACTTCAAAATTGAAAGCAATATTGTAGGGGTTTCGCACTTTTCACTCACAACCCACCCCCGGTATGTCCTGACAAATAACTTATTTTACTAATCCCCTCATTGAGGAGCATAACTGATTGTAAAGCAAGTTGCTGATGAGTCTAATCCTCTGACTCTTCGAATTTTTCGTCTTGCGCATAACCCATTTCTAGTTCTGCTTGATGAATTTCCTCTTTTGCTTGCTCATGTTCTAACTCCTTTTTTTCATCTTCGATCTTCTTTGGTTTTTTACGTTTCATGATGGGATATCAACACCCATTTAATATTAGAAGGATCCAGATTATCAGACATGAAAATTACTTTATTTTTAAATCTAGGAGTTTAGAATATTTTCAAGTATAAAAATCGTTATACCACTTTAAGTAATAGTTTCACGATAATGGTGTGATTAGAATTCATGAGTTCAAAGAGTGGATTAAAAATTGGCATGATTATTGGCATAGTAGCGATCATAATGTCGGGGGTAGCATTGGCGATACTTGTTACACTCAACGAAAAGATTGGTTCAATTGTTTCACATGAAGAAGGTGAGAAATTGGAAGTGGGTGCGCCTGGCATAAGCAAAAATGAATTTTATATTTTTACACAAGAGTTAAACGCTGATGAGGAAAAACTAGGTGTTCCAGTTGCAGTTTTTTCTTTAACAGATATCGTAGTGCATAAAGGCGATAATGTAACAATTCACTTTATCAATCCAGCCGAAGAGCCAGATGACAGACATACCTTCACTATGGAGGACCCATACAAGATGAATTATGATCTAGCTGGTGGGGAACGAGCAACAATTAGTCTTAAAGCTGATACAGAGGGCACCTTCACATATTTCTGCACTTATGATATGCCTAGTATGACAGGCCAGCTGGTAGTATTGCCTTAATCGTTTGCACAGAATGGGTTAAGCTTTGATTAATTTAGGATCTTCAATTATTATTTTGTGTTCAATCTTATCGTCTTGATTCTTGCTTACACCATAAGTCTTTTTTATTAAATCTTTTACCAGTTCGATGTCAGGTTCAAGCAATTCTTCGTATGGATCTCTTCCCACGAATTTTGCAAAAGAACCCTCTTTTGCCTGCTTTGGAAGATCAGTGTCTTCATAACTGATAAAGTACTCTGCAAAAACTTTTCCTGAGCCTCTGTTTTTTTTATATTGTGATTTTTTTATGTGAGCAGGCAATTTTTTTTCAATATCTATCAGATCAATCAAAGGATCGCATATACCACCGATATAGTAAGGCGTATCCACTGTAGTAAAATTAAATCCAACTTTGCATCTTACTTGCATGTATTACACATACATATGTTCAATAAGAACTGTCTTAAAGTTCAGAAAATTCATCTTAGGTAAATTAACATGACAATTTTAAGGGATTTCAAGTACAAATGATCAGACTTTTGGAATCATTCAACACAACCTTTAGTTACAACAATTTTTGCAATTGGAGCAATTCTGTTAGGGAATAAAATAAGAAAAAGTTAGGAGTAAAAACAATCAGCGGTCGTATATCATTAGTTCTTTTTCTTCAAGCATAGTGTGCAGGTTGTGCACTGATCTGTACACTTCAGATTCTTTTTTTGCACCGGTGCAAACTAATTTTCCTGATGCAAAAATCAAAATCACTGTTTTTGGATCAAGCATTCGGTGTATCAGTCCAGGAAACTGTTCTGGTTCATACATGCTTCTTGGGAGACTTCTTGCTGCCTTTTCTAGGTGAACTTTTCCACCAAGGTTTACAGAAGCCACAATGTTTTGAATAACAATAACAGGTTCGTTTTTTATCTTTATTTTGCTTTTTCGAAGCTTTTGTACAACACTTTTTACTGCACTTACGGATTGTTCTTCAGATTTTGCTCCTGTGCAAACCATTTTACCGGAGCTAAAGATCAGCGTTGCAGTCTTTGGTGATTTCTGTCTAAATACCAATCCCGGAAACTGTTCAGGGTGATATTCCGTATCAGGGAATTTTTTCGTTATGTCATTTAGATCAATTCTTTGGTCAACCGACGCGGAAGCAACGACATTGACAATACTTACCATGGGTTTTGTTTGAGGCATATCAGATCCGGTATGTTTCCACTATATATACTCAGTAATGTTTTATGACACAAATTCTCTAATTTTTAGATGTACGACCGTATGGTTTACAAAATAATTAATGTTAAATTGGTTTGTAGCATCACCAGTTGAGATGGAAGAGTTTGAGGAATTTGCCTTGGCGTTAATAGATCAGTTGTCTGTTGAGATAAATGAAGAAAAGGAAATATCTTCCACTTCCTCTATCGCTTCCCAAGCCATAGATCCCAAAGTAAAATTTGAGGACATCGGGGTTTTAGCATATTCCATTTTTCCCAAAATGGCAGATAAAGTATCAGAGTTTACGGGCATTGTTGTTTCTCCGGAAACAAAAATTGAAATTTTAGATTTAATTGACCTAAAAAAACTAAAAGGAAAAAAAGTATTTCCTACAAAAGATTCTGCCGGGTTTGTGGATGAGCTTTTCACAGCAATAGCGCTTGAAAAAATAAGCAAACTGGTTGAACTTATGAAAAATGATACTGCCAAGTTTCTTGTATATTCTACATATGCCAAATCATACATCTCCAAGATATCCACAACATATGGCGATTATCTTGATTCTAAGATTTTTTTGAATAAATTTGTCCTTGAAAGCTATCCCAAAATAATTTTGCACAAGAAGGGTCAACCATACGAATCCAATTTTGATTATGTAAATTCAGGTTTTATTGGGGCATTGAAGATGACGATACTTGAGGAGCAAATTCACTCAATCCAGACAAACCTTCAGGAAAAAAACGAGGTTGCAATAAGAGAGGTCAATGCCATAAATGAGGAACTTGCAAAAATAATTCTTAATTTAGATGATTCTACAGTAAACAAACTTTCTGATTATCTACAAATTCCCCCCATACCCGAAGAATTCCCCATAGCCAGACGAGCAAATCTCTTTTTTGTGTTAAACCCAGACACGTTTATTGTTCAAGTGCTGGGTCCTGACGTAATGACTTTTACAAAAGTAACAGTTGATCCAAAAATCTCAGAAATGATTCCACCATTACTAGACATTTATCAAAGATGGTTGAGGCCGATACAAATCCATCATGCAGCATTTACTATAATGGAGGGCATGGCAGAATTTGCGGTTCAAAATATCCTAAGAGATGACCGGGACTTTCAAAACTATCTTGAAACATTTGCCAACACGGACATCACAACATATCAGGTAAGAAAAAGCATGGGAAAAGACTTTACAGAAGCAGTTTTTGCAAAACTTGGGAAGAAAACATATCGTACTCTAATCGAAAATCCACCAACTACAAAAGAGTTAAAAAATCCTGAGATTTATCTGCAAAGACTATGAGTAAAGATTTTGATCCTTTCGTTGCAGAACTTGTCTCATATGTATTAGATCCCAGATTTTCACTTGTAGAAAAGTGCCTCAAGCTTTCCCAGACTTTTGGGTATCCCAATTTGAGCATAAAAGAATATGTTGATAAATTAAACCTGATGGGAGGGGGCTTGCAAAATTTGGTATCAGAGGTAAAAAATCCAACATACCTTATTTCCATATTAAACGAGTACATGTTCAACACTCTGGGATTTTCT
The DNA here is from genome assembly GCA_035455245.1 of Nitrosopumilaceae archaeon. Classification (GTDB taxonomy): domain Archaea; phylum Thermoproteota; class Nitrososphaeria; order Nitrososphaerales; family Nitrosopumilaceae; genus UBA8516. Next base: position 5,804 of record DATIFN010000041.1, read on the forward strand.
GGAAATGGTGATGACTACTATAATCCAGACAATAATTTTCTAAACAAAGTGATTGATAACAAGGTCGGCATTCCAATAACTATTTCCATAATCTACATCGAACTAGCAAAGCAAATAGGCCTTGATTTGCGTCCTGTTGGTTTTCCAAGTCATTTTCTTGTAAAACATAGAGAGGAATTGATAATTGACCCTTTTGGGCGAGGCAGGATACTTTCAATAGATGATCTTCACGGGATCCTTAACAGAAGTTATGGTGGAAGCATAGAATTCATCCCAGAATTTTTGGATGAGATCGAACCAGAAAAAATTTTGATACGAATATGTAGAAATCTCAAAAATTCCTATAACGAGTCCTTTAATTATGAAATGGCGATGCATTGCATCAATTTTATCCTCATTTTGGAACCAAATGCTTCAGAAGAGGTAAGAGATAGGGGCATTCTAGAAGCAAGACTACTTCATTACGACTTGGCGCTAAAGTCATTAAACCAATACCTGGAATTGTCACCAGACGCAGACGATGTGGATGGAATCCTAGATTTGATAAAAAGTATCAGAGAAAGAACTAGTCAATGATTGATGTAATATCCTTACCGTGTTTTATTTGTGAGACCTCATAACGAGCTATCTTGTTTCGCATAGCGTTTTTTAGGACATCGAGTTCATTTTTAAGTGTGGCAATTTCGTCTTCTAATCTTGCAACTCTCTCATAAATTGATTCTTCGCTTTCTGCGCTCATACGGATATAGAGCGCAGAAATGACCTTAAAAATTTATGGGTCAATTTTTTGAAATTTTGGAAAGTTTTTATTCTAAAGTGTAAATTCAGCGTTGCAGGACTGGCACTTTCCTTTTTCTACCCCAGTGGCACCTATAATCAAAATTTTTCCAATGGTTCCACATTTTGGACACAGACCAGTAGTTACATTTCTTGGCGAACTTGGTTTTGCTTTTACGGTCTTTCTTCGCACCATTATTTCACAATCAAAAACTCGGATTATTAAGTCTAAGCGTTTGTGTTTTTCAAAAAGCGCGGGGAGTGGGATTCGAACCCACGGGTCCTTGCGGACATGGGATTAGCAATCCCACGCCCTACCAGGCTAGGCGACCCCCGCACACAGGTGCTGAAAATTGCAACTGTTAATTAATCTAGCTTACTCTTCCCCAAAACGTGTGTAATTTGTTACAAGATCTTTTAGTGGAAAACGTTTTCCGCCAACAATTTTAAGATCTACTTTTATCTTGTTTTTTTCAATGTTTATTATATTGTAAGTATTTTCAAAAAAGCCTCGCATTCTTTCAGAAGATGTCGTTCCTGCATTTACTATTGAAAGATTACCAAAATCCCATATCCACGGTCTGTGTTTGTGACCGCATAACACAAGGTCTACTTTGCTTGAAAGTGCCGTCCTTAAAACGTCGCCTGCATCAATTACAGTTACCCTGTCAGTGCCACTGTCAGGAATTCCTATCAAATGGTGGTGCATAGCAACAATCTTGGTACTTTTTGGATATTTCTTCATAGTGCGTTCTAACCACAAGTTTTGCCTATACCCCACTTCACCTTCATCTCTGTCTGGTCTAGCAGTACCCAAGGTAACCAAAACAACGTCATCATCAAGAATATTTACAGTCTCAAAAGGGAAGAATTTCTTAAACAGTAAATATCCAGTATTTCGGTAATCATGGTTGCCACTAATTGCAATTATTTTATCTACTTCAATTTCGGCAAATTTTGCTTTGCATTTTTCATATTCTTTCTTTAGTCCTTCATTTGTCAAGTCGCCTGTTACCAGTACCGCAGCAGGTCCCAGGTCATTTACTTCCTCAACCACCTTATCGAATATCTCTTCATGAAATTGAGAACCAACATGTATGTCTGAAAGCTGTACTATTTTCATGATCTTAATCTATCAATACATAATCGTAGTTTAAGGATTTGGCTTTTTTGATTGTGTGATGATTTCATTTTGGTTTTAAACAAAAATGAAAATTTCTTAGTTAGAGTTAAATAGACTAGTCCGACAAATTTGTCTGTTTTGGCAAAGCAAGCTGCAATCATAAAAGGCGATGGTACAGGACCTGAACTTGTTAATGCAATGATGCATGTCTTGAAATCTTGCAACAGTCAAACCGAGTTGATATTGTGTGAAGCTGGTTCAGAACAATGGGAAAAACACGGCGGCGCAACTTACATACCAGATTCTACAATGAAATTGCTTGAGGAAAGCGATGCTTGTTACAAAGGACCTACTACAACTATTCCAAGACCAAATGCACCCAGAAGTGTTGCTGTTACCATTCGCCAGAAATTTGAGCTTTATAGTAACATTAGACCGATCAAGACGTATGAAAGATTATCACCAAACAAAAAGCTAAATTTTGTTTGTTTTAGGGAGGCAACCGAAGGACTCTATGCTGGAATTGAGTTTAAGATATCAGATGATGCAGCTATAGCAATAAGAAAGACCACACGTAAAGGGTGCCAAAGAATAGTAAATGCAGCATTTTCATGGGCACAAAAATACAAATTAAAGAAGATTTTTGCAATCACAAAACGAAACATACTCAAGGAAACTGATGGGATATTCTGGAGCGAAGTTGAAAAGGCAGTACGAGATAATCCAGGAATTGATGTTGAAGAATATTACATCGATAACATGACCCAGCAACTAGTCAAAAATCCAGAGAGATTTAATGATTCCATTTTGTTAAGCACGAATCTGTTCATGGATATAATTTCAGAATGTGCTTCTGGAAACATTGGCTCCATAGGGAATGTTTACTCTGCAAATATAGGAGATTCATATGCAATGTTTGAACCTGCACATGGGAGCGCACCAAAATACAAAGGAATGGACAAAGTAAATCCAACTGCAGCAATATTGTCGGGAGCTTGGATGGTCGAATACCTTGGAGAACCTCAAATAAAAAATGCGATCTTTGATGCCACAGAGCAGGTAATTAATGAGGGAAAATATGTCACATATGATATTGGTGGCGATGCCGCTACCTCAAAGATGGCTGATGTCATTGCAGAAATTGCAAAACAAAAACTCAGAAAATAATTATTTTACTGCCTCAACAAGAATTAATTCTTCAAAGAACAGTTTCTTTGTTGCAACTATTTTTACTTGAAATCCTAAAGAATTAGTCAGATCTATTAATTTTTCGTAATTTGCAAGTGAGGAAGTTAAGAAAATCATTTTACCGTTTCTTTTTAAAACATTTTTGGCAGATTTTATTATTTGGAGTGGGACATCCAATCCTTCATGTAAACCATCCACTGTTTCATCTACTATTTCTTCAGACGGCAGATATGGCATATTACAAATTACCAGATCAAAATCAATGCCAACTGCCTCTGCAGCGTTACAACAAATACAGTTTTCGATATCTTGGTGTGCCTTTCTTATTGAATCATAGCTAATGTCGGTAGCCACTACAAGATCGAAATTTGGCAGAAGAACCTTTGCCAGATAACCAGAGCCTGTGCCGATGTCAAGAGCATTGGTTCCTTTTTCATGGGCAATATAATTTGCAAAAAAAATAGTGTCTTCTGCAGGAAGATATTGTTCAGTTTTTGTTAATTTGTTTTGCAAGTTTTATTATCTCACCATTTGTCAGATCCTCTAACCTTTTGTTAGAGTCTATCGATACTCCAAATTCTTTGCCGATATTATGAATTGTTTTCCTTCGATATGAAAACAGTCTGTTTACCGTATTTATGATGCTCTTGGGTATTTGGCGTGTTTCTGTCATTCTTAGAACAATAGAGTCTACCTTTGGCGGTGGAAAAAAGTTAGATTTTTTGACCTCCATAAGCGGTTCTATTTTAGCACCATAATTTGCAAGGACGGTGATTGCCCTGCGATTCTTGCCGCTAGTTGCCATAAGTTTCTCCGCAAATTCCTTTTGTACCATTATAACGGCATGAGAATATTTCTTCTGGATTAACCACTCTATTGCCCTACGGCTTTCTGAATATGGTAGATTTGATACAAGAATTGTAAATTGAGGATCTAGCTTAAACCCGTCACCTTGAACTAACTCAAGGTTTGAAAAATTGGAGAATTTGTTTGATGCTGCAACAAAAAGGTCACTGTCTTTTTCTACAGACATCACTTTTTTTGTAGTATGACAAAGAAAAGGCAAAAGGATTCCTTTTCCTGTACCAATCTCAAGAACTGTGTCATTTTTTGTAATGTTGGCAAAATCAACAATGGATTTTGCTATTGGTTCTGAGGTTAGAAAGTGCTGTCCAAGTGAGTGGCGTCTATTCATCGTCTAACAAAGAGGTTCATTCTTGATTCGCCAGTTATTTCTTCAAGTATCCTCTTTGCAATTTGTTTTACAGGTTCTTTTAGTCCCACTCTATCTTGTAAGTCCTTAAAGTCAGTGAATTTTTTCTTTTCACGTTCCTCAAGCATAGTCTTCATGTATGTCTTGCCAACGCCTGGAATTAATTCCAGTGCATGGATTCTTGGAGTGAGAGGTTGTGCGTTGTTTAGATAGTCTATGAATCTTTGTTCGTTTTGTAAAACTATTTTTTCTACTACTCCAGCAAGTTCGCTTTGTGCAGCTGCTGAAATTTGATCATGTTCTAATCTTCCCAATACAGAAAGCACTTTGGTTCTTCCTTCTTTTCCAATGTATACTCTTTCTCCGATTTCAAAGGAAGAGTTTGGAACACCAAGAAGTTCTAGAATTGTTAATCTGTCCTCGCCTAATGCAGTTATTATAATTCCATCGCGTCCTCTAACTGTTCTAGATTTTCCACGTGATACAAAGTCTAAGACGTATGCGTACTCTTCATACTTTCTAGGTTGAGTTCTTTCCAAGAACAATCACTCGTGATTATACGTTCTCCTTGATAATTTTCAGCATTTTTTCTAGCGTTTCAGCTAGAATCAGCTTTTTCCAACCAAAAGTAAAAGCTCGTAATTCTGCTTCAGTTGTTGGAAGATTATTTACGATCTCTACTGCTTCCTCTTCTGTAATGCCACAGTCTTTGACAAGTTGTTGTTTTAGTTTCTTTGCAGTCTTTCCATCAAGCTTGGCAAATTTCAAGACATAATCATATGTCCAGCGTTGTATCTGATCCATTGATTCTGGGTCAGATTTTTCCATAAGCTCTTTAACTTCAGAAATAGAAATGGATTGTTTTTTTCTTACCTCTTCCATGTTTATACACCAAATGGTTTGATATGATCTAATCTTGTGATTAGAGTTTTTGTCTTATTACCGAGTTTAACGTCCAGTGTTACAGTTCTTCTTCCTACATCTGTTACAGTTCCTACCTTACCATGATACCTTCTATGTGGTAATGCTTTATGCTGAGATGGATCTATGATTACTAGTGCTCTATCTCCTTCTTTGAATTCTCGCAATAGAAAAGAGACTCCTCTAACATGCTCCTTTGTCATCACGGATCTTGATTTATGCATAAACCCATGCGAATGACCGTGAGGCTTTTTAGTAGTCATATTCGAATAGAGTTGAGTTGTCCTTAATTTAACATTTGCTACAAATTTTCCAGAGTAAGTTACCTATAGAATCAAATTTAGGAATCTATTCCTCTGCTTCGTCTTTCTTTTTCTTCTTTGATTCTTCTTCTGGATCTGCAACTCCCGCTTCTGTTAGAGCAAATATTACTTCTTGCTCTGGATGATGCGGACTGTCAACCATTCTTGCAATTCTCTTTTTCCCAGATTTCTTAAAGTAGACACGATATGTACTTGTATGTGCAACGACATTTCCACCTATTGGCCTAGTTGGATCTCCAAAGAACGTATCAGGAGATGCCATTACTTGGTTTGTTGCAATGGCTGCGATGTTGTATGTCTCAGCAGTCCTTACAAGAAGATGCATGAACTTGTTGAGTCTTTGTTGCCTATTAGAAAGAGTTCCTCTACCAAGAAACTCTGCTCTGAATAATCCTACAGCAGAATCTACTACAATTAGTTTTATTTTACTCTCTTCTATTACAGGACCCGCTTCTTGCATGATTAATTCCTGATGTGCACTGTTGTATGCTCTTGCTACGATAATTCTATCAAGCGCCTTTTCAGGATCAAGTCCTTTTGCTTTGGCTATAGAAACAATTCTTTCAGGTCGGAATGTGTTTTCTGTATCAATATACAAAACTCCGCCATCTAACCCACCCTCTTCTTTTGATTTTTGCACATTTACACACATGGTATGACAAAACTGTGTCTTGCCAGAACCAAATTCACCATAAACTTCGGTAATAGCTTGAGTTTCAATTCCACCATCAAATAACATATCTAGTGCACTTGTGCCTGTGGAAATCTTGCCAATGTCCTGCCTTCTTTTGAAAATTTCAGTGGCGGTGACAAAGTCCTTGTCTAATCTACCATCTTCAACTAGCTGCTGACGTGCTTTGGTTACCAATTTTATTGCAGCCTCTAAATCCATTCCAGTGATTTCAGATATATCAACTGGACCTCTTACAAGAAGATCCATTATGTTATGAACCCCTGCATCATTTAATTTTCTTGTAGTTACAGGACCAACCCCATCAAGGCTATCTAGTCTTAAATCTTCCAACTTACCGTAGGGTACGGTACGAGTACCTAATAAAGATTTTGTTTTGAGGCACTGTTACCTTCACGGTTGATGTTCTCCCTGTTACCCTTCGGTTGATCGGAGTTTCTGAAAAATTCCATTGTTTTTTCAAATTCATCTAATGATTGATTATATGATTCTAGTAATGGTTTCATGTTTAGTATGATTCTCTCCAATTCCTCTTTTTTAGGTAGTTTGACACTATACTTTTCTGAATATTTTAAAAGGTAAATCACGCTCCCAAAAAGATGTTCTGAGATATTCTCGTTAATTCTACGCATATTATTCAAATGACGCCCATATTCTACTATTTGAAATTCATCCAATCTCTCTATCCTCACTAGAACGTTTTATGTAATCATCTATGAATTTCAAAGCATTATCATATTTTAGCAGACCATCTATCTTAATGCCTTGATTACCTGATGAATTTTCTATTTTATCGATTTTTTGTTTAAGAAAGTAACTTGCAACATAAAGCATTTCATTATGTTCTAATGCTATATTTGAAGAGCGTAATTGTTCTTTTGCAAAATCCAGCATAAATCCAATAATAGCTTTTCCTTCTTCTGTTGCCTCTAGGTTTGAAAGTCCGTTCTCAAGTTCTTCAAACTTTGCTACATTATTGTCAATTACCTGTTTATTTTTAGCAAAATGTTCTTGGAGTTCTTTTGGTAATAACTCCTTTTTTAGTTCATCAAATTCCTTTTCGTTCAAGATTTAGCTCCTTTTTTCTGTTTTTGATCTTTAATCCATTGGTCTATTGCTTCTTCTAATCCAAATTGGATACTGCCTTTTTTGTATTCAAATTTCTTATTGACTAATTCCCTAAATTCTTTTTCAAGAGTGCTGTCTATGGTGGAATTTATCCTCGTGACTTCTTTCTTAATTTGTTTCATACCTAATATTCTCATACACATTATATAAACATATACGTATATCCACATACATTTATTAA
>DATIFN010000042.1:0-45662 GCA_035455245.1 Nitrosopumilaceae archaeon
AAAATAATAACATCTGCTTCAAACCTTGGAACTGACTTTAAAGTGTCAGATGCACAATCAGGGTTTAGGGCTTATTCAAAAAATGCAATCAATTCCATCCATCCCACCGAAACAGGCATGTCGATATCAACTGAAATCTTACAAAAGATTAGTAACAAAGGACTAAGTCTAGCCGAAGTTCCAATTTCTATATCCTATGAAGGCGACACATCATCGCAAAATCCAGTCCCACATGGAATCGTTGTTTTGATGAATACTTTACGATTCATTTCAGTAAAACACCCTATACCATTTTACGGATTTCCAGGAATTGCACTTGTCATAATTGGTAGTATAATCGGATATCAATTCCTAGATGCATATTTGAACAAACAGGTCGTTTTCTTGGGTTCCCTTATGGCATCAGTAATTCTTTTCTTGCTTGGAGCCATACTTTGTGTCACTGCAATCATACTCTTTTCTATGGTAACTTTGATGCGCGAGCGCGAGTAGTTTGCGTCCATTATTGTAAAATTTATAATGTTGCGATCTGAATTATTCATAAAGTCATCTCAGTGAATGAAAAATACATGAGAAGATTTGAAGAACTGAACAAATTGTCCATTATGCTTATATATTACATTCCGGCCAAAAATTACAATAACTATGAACAACGAAATAACACGAAAATTAACTAGTCTAACACTACTAACACTACTTTTGGCTAGCAGTGTGACCTTTGCAGTTCCTGGTGTAATGCCAGTTGCAGAGGCAGCACACAACGCTAACCTATTTGTATCTGCTGAAAACTCACAATTTAGCAATTACTTTGCCGGTCCGCAGGTAATCGAAGTTGTTATCAACGATAACGATATCCGATCCTTGGACGATGTTCACGGAGAACCCGATGTAACAGTAAACGGCAAGAAATTGAGAATGGCACAAGCCACTGATGGTAACTGGTATGGCTACTTTGCATCCGCTGCTCAAGCAATTGCCGCTGACAAAACAGTTGGTCAAGGAGGAACTGGCTTGGACTTCGGACAATTCTGTAGTTCATCATCATTACTTGATCCATCAGATGCTGGTGCAACACCAACATCATTTACTCAGACACGTGGATTTACAGTAGCAAGAGCCGTATCAGGTGCACAGGATGCACCAGCTGACCAAACTGCAATCGATACAGCTGATTGTACAGGTGGCTCAGGCTCTGGTTCTGTTCTTAACCATGTTGTAAGAGAAAACAAAACTCTCAATAACCCGGTAGGACCTACTATTACGCTTGGTCAAATTGGCCTTGCTGATAATGTGTTCCCAATAATTCAATTGTATGACTTTTCAGTTGGTGGTAACGTAATCGTAAAGTACAACAAGGGCGGTGGTTCACAAACTACTACACTTACTTTTGATACGATTCCATCTAATTTGATCAAAACACAATTGGATAGAACATCCTATCCACTAAGCGCACAAATTCACACTACATTAACAGATCCTCAATTGAACATAGACCCAACCGATGAAGACTCTTGGACATGGGACACAACACCAGGCAGCGTTCGTCTATTCTATCAAGCATTTGATGAAAACGGCGACACGGATGCAAACGGTGGTGCTGGCATGGTCGATCAAGTTCCAAACTTAGGAACCTTCATGTTTGAAAAGAACGGAAGAGTAGCAGTAGACCTTAAAGTACAGGGTACAACTGTTGCAAAGTTTGGTAATAACGATGATCAAGTCAATCCAAATGACGGAACCGGCACACCAACAGCAGGATTTAATGCTACTGGTATGACGTTCGTCGAGCTCGATGTAAAGGGTGGTGTCTTTGGTAACTATGACGAATCTGATAACGCTAACTTGGATATTTTAGATGGCCCATCCTCTGCATTAAGAGGCAAGTCAGCTACAATTAGATACAATGATGTATCTACAAGTATCGTAGTCGGATTTGGATTTGGTACCCTAGACATGAATGTACCAGATGGTACATGGGGTTCAGGTGAAGAAATTCCTGTAACACTAGTTGACTCTGATGCAAACAAAAACACCAGAGCTGATGAAGACTTGGATCTATTCGATCCAACAGTTGCTCTTATCCCAACACTAAAGATTGGAAATCCATTTACTTTAGTTCAAGGAGATCAAGCAGCATTCCTTAGTGGTGTAACCGTTAGTGGTTGCAGCACTGTGGCTTTGTGTACAGTAAACTCCACATCAATTGCAAGTTCTGCTGATGTCAGTGTTGAATCATTTAGTCAAAGAGCAAGAATCACACCAACTACAAGTGCTCCATTTAACTTTACTATTGGAACAAATGGTGCTCTACTCGTTGACCTAAATAGAGACGTTACAGAATTACAAAAATCGATCAATAACCCAGCAACTGCAAGCAATTTCAGAGGATATAACCTGTTTAACTATGATGTAAGATCATTAGGCATTGACTCAACTCCAACAGTAAACAATGTCGATATCTACCTGTTAATCAACAGACAAGGTACCGGCAATACTGTGATTGATCCAACTAATTCTAATCTTACAGGATATAGTGCTGTCAAACTCGCTGACAACCAGCCTCTTCAAGGCCATGTCAACTTGAATAGAACAGCAACAGGATCTGTTGATCCAGTAAATGGTCATCCAGAAGATACTGAAATTAATAGTGAACTCTTCTCAACTGCAAACCAAGGAACTGACGACATTGCTTTGTTATTTGTCTTGAATAGTGCCACAGGCATTACACTAGACAAAGACACAAAACCAATTGTTTCTGACTTTTTCTCAGTCGGACTTATTGGTGACGGAGTATTGCCTAAAGATAGGATCAATAACAGCATCACTAGATTCGAATTAGAAGAAACAGGTGATAACACTAGCACGTTCATTGGATCTGCAGAATACACTATGCTCAGTCAGCTAAACATCTTTGACGCCGCAACATACGACGTTCTTAGACCAATAGATGACGAAGCAACATTCATCGTCCATGAGGACCTTGATGATGAAGAGTCACCAAGAATCAACTATCTTGACTTGGGCTCAGATGGTGTATCAACACAGATTGCAGACCAACAGGCTGCAGGAACAACCTCAGGTGTTGTATCATTTGATAAGGATAACTACAAAACAGCAGATACAGTAACAGTAACACTACAAGATAACGACCTTAACGTAGATAGCGATACAATCGATATCTATACGACGGTAACTCTGCCAGGCGATCCAGCTGATAATACAGTTGGTGAAGCAGGCCTTGGAACATACGCCAATGGAGACTCCTTCGGACGTCTATTTGATGTAACATTCGATGACGCACGATGGGCAATCCCAACAGATGCTACATGTCTTGCAGCCCTTACAGGCGCAGGCGTGACAGACACTGGTCTTAGCGCAACAGGTTTCACATTCGTTGAAACAAGCAAAGACTCGGGTACATTCAAAGGTGACTTCCAAGTACCGGCAAGAATATGTCAAGCAGGCTCATCAGTACCAGTTACATCAAACGGCTTGGACATCGAGGTCAACTATGTTGACTTTAGAGATGCCTCCGGCAACACCATCGAAGTAGGTGATGGAGCAGGAATTCGAGCTAACACTGGTTCAGTAAGCCTTGACAGAACCGTCTATCCAGTACCATTTGGTGAGGTAACCGACTTTGCCGTTCCATCTAAGAGTGCAGAAAAACCATCAGGAAGAGCAATCTTCCCGGTTCATGCAACTGGAATTGGTAATACAGCAATCACACCCAGCACTGCTTCCTTAACATTAGGAAACGGTGATGTATTAGCTCACATTAGAGTTAATGACCCAGACTTTGATATCTCTGGATCTGGTGAAGACAAAATTGCGCAAAACGTAGCCGGTGAAAACGTGGGACCAGTAAAGGTTTCCGTTTCGAGAGGCTCAAGCGTAGTTGTCATTGCATATGCTGGTGGTAATAATACAATACCAAATGGTGTAGCTGATGTTGACGACAATAATACGCCAATAGGCTCAGGCGTCACACAGCTAGGACCTATGGTCGAAATCGCACCTAATGCAGGCATATTTGAATCTGATTTGACTATCAAATATAGCGATGGTCCAGCAGATAATAATTGTCCAATAAGCAATGCTGCTATTGCAGCAAGATTTGATGATACTCTGGCGTCTAATCACAATAGACACTGTATTCTACAAGGTGATATTCTCACAGTAGAATACACAGATCCATCAGATTCTTCAGGTGATCCAAATACTGTTACAGATTCAGCTACATTTGACCTTAGAAACGGTGTAATCCAGTCTGACAAGTCTGTCTATATCATTGGTGCAGATGCAATTCTGACACTCATTGAACCAGACTTGAACCTTGACTCTGATGAAACAGAAACCTATGATCTTGATCTCATTGAATGGGATTCAGATGCTGCAACACTTACCATGGGCAACCTTGGCGGTGCTGACAGTCAAAACGGTGCAGCCTTCGATCCAGAACCAACTGACTTTAGAGAAACCGGTGACAATACTGGAATATTCCAGGTTGTAGTCGAGATTCCTAACACACTTGGCGGAGAGAGACTTGACAGAGGAGAGGAAATTCAACTAGAATACACTGACTGGGGTCCATCTGGAGCTAACTTCGTAGGTGACGAGGATGAAGATATGCATTTGACTATCTACACCTCAAACTTTGGAGCAACAGTTGAACTTGACCAAAAGGTATACACATGGACTGACAAAGTATTCATTACCATTGTAGCACCAGACCACAACTTCGACAGTAACCTAGTCGATAAGATTGGTGATACTGACGTTGATGAGGTAAGAGTAGCTACAAGAGGCAACAAATTGTCTAATTATGCGTTAACTGAAACTGGCACCGATACGGGTATCTTCACAGGTGAAGTAATCCTTACAGGATTCTGTCACGATGCTGATGGTGATACCAATACTGGTGTACAATCAATTACCTCAAATAGCAAGTGTGCCAAAGGCGATGATACTAATCCAAGAACAGGAACCAGCACTGGTGGTATCGCAGTAGGTCCAACAGACGGTTACCTAGAATCTGATGACGATGACGGTCTCACAGTTTCATTCGAATTCACAGAAGATGAAACAGTGGTAGGATCAGCATTGATCAGATGGAACATTGGTGAAGTCCAATTCCTAGAGGCAAGCTATCCAGCAACAGGCCAAGGAGTAGTACGCGTAGTAGACCCAGACATGAATCTTAATCCAGAAGCAGTTGATAACTTCGATATTGACACTTGGTCAGACTCTGACGCAGGTGGTATCGATCTTACAGTAACAGAAACCAACGAGGCTACAGGAATATTCGAAGGTACTGTGTTCTTCACAGTCACTGACCAATCTTCCGGTCACAGACTTAGAGTAGCAGAGGGTGATACTGTCACTGCAGAATATCAAGACAGTACACTTCCAAGTCCATACACCACAGCAGACGAATTAGAGATCACAGCTACGACATTCATTGGTTCAATTGTCCCACCGCTTGAAAGAGCGCCGGCAAGCAACCCAAGAATTGTTGATGCATTTGGCAACGAGCTAACTGAGGTAAATGTGGATCAACAGATCCAGATTGTAGCCGATTTAGCAAACGGTCAAGATAGAGATCAACCATTTGCCTACTTGGTACAAATTCAGGACGAGGACGGAGTAACAGTCTCACTATCATGGATTACCGGTTCGCTGGCACCAGGTCAAAGCCTGAACCCAGCACAGTCATGGACACCTACATCTCCAGGAACATACAATGTACAAATCTTTGTATGGGAGAGCGTAGACAATCCTGACGCACTGTCTCCACCAGTATCAACTACAATATCTGTAGTAGCATAGACTAGAAACATCTAATTTTCCCTTTTTTCTTTTTTTTAAAAACTCCTAACGATAGTTATATTCTATAAAAATTCCGGAAAATGTGTGTAAACTGTCCAACAAAGATATGTGTTATTCAAATTTGATCCGATCAAACCATATGAAAATCTCCAAAACCTTTAAATAAAAATTTAAAACCACGTCAAAACATCCCAGTATGAAAAATATACACTATTTAGGAATATCTCTTGTATTACTTTTCATTTTACCGACAATTGGAGTAGTATTTGGCGAAGAAACAAAAGAGTACGTAAACAGACGAGTAGAAATTTGGAATGAATTTTTTAGAATGACAACAGCTGCCTTTGTAGTTGGTGCAGTAGTTTCTGGAACGCTAATTTGGTTAGTTTGGAGATTTAGGGAATCACATCCAAAAAACAAAACACCCACCAAGTGGGAAACAGGAGAATCTCATTAGATGAGTGGACACTCTAATTGGCCAGAATGGGTTTACATCGGAGTAGTTATTGCGATTCTTGTCTGGGTTGGTGCTGACTCTTGGTACATTGAACATTTAATTGATCATGCACCAGCAGAAGCAGAAATAATCAAAGTAACAGGACAACAATGGTTTTGGAGTTTTGAGCACGCAGATGGAACAAAAGAAGTTGGTGAGTTGCATCTAAAGAAAGGTCATGCTTACAAATTTGAAGTACAATCAAAAGACGTAATTCACTCTTTTAATATTCATGATTATGTTGTATTGATGGACGCAGTACCAGGAAGAATCAATACAATCTGGTTTGTACCAGATGAGGCTGGAACGTTTCCAATTCAATGCAGAGAATATTGTGGTTTGCTTCACTACAACATGCGCGGAACACTTTATGTGGAGGAAACATGATTATCCTAAAACTTTTAATGACTTTGCAGATGGATAAAGGGGAGGAATTGACATGGTTTTAGAAATTGCAAAACCCCGACCAGTCTGGCAAATAATGTTTTCAACACATCACACAGATGTCGGTCTTCTTTATTTGATAACATCTATTGCGTTTCTCTTTATGGGTGGAGCTTTAGCTCTTGCAATGCGAGCAGAATTATTTTTGCCAGGATCACAAATAATTCAAGATTCAATGACGTTCCATAGATTCTTTACCGTCCATGGCACCACTCTGATATTTCTTTTCATTCTTCCATTTGCATCTGCGATTGGAAACTATCTGGTTCCAATAATGGTAAGATACAAAGACATGGCATATCCAAAATTAAATGCAGTAGCTTATTGGATGATTCCAGTTGGAGCTGCACTAATCTGGCTTGGATTTGCGGATTTCACATGGAATGCATATCCTACATATTCTATTTTGAGAGCCCCTGGTCCAGCAGCAGACATGTGGATATTTGGTCTCAAAATTCTTGGAGTTTCATCGATTCTTGGTTCAATAAACTTTATTGTCACCATCTTAAAATGCAAACACCCTGATTTGCCCTTAAGCAAGGTTCCACTCTTTGCATGGTCCACACTTGTAGCTTCTGTAATGACCCTTGTCGCAGTCCCAACATTTGCAGCTGCCCTTTTGATGTTGCTAACTGACAGACTAGGAGTATCAGGATTTTTCAATCCGGCAATGGGAGGTGATCCGATTGCATATCAACATCTGTTCTGGTTTACATTCCATCCCGAAGTTTACATCCTTGTATTGCCAGCGATTGGGATGATGTATGAAATTATTCCAAGATTTTCAAGAAAACCTCTTTTCAGTACTGGTTCAGGAATTGCGGCATTTATTTTGCTTGGTATAGTCGGATTTGCTTCATGGGCTCATCACATGTATGCTACAGGAATGTCATTTACGGAAAAAACAGTATTCATGATTGGAACACTAGCTGCAGTACCAGGTTCTGCAATGCACGTGTTTAATTTCTTTGCAACAATGTGGGGTGGAAGAATTAGATTTGCTACTCCAATGATGTGGTCTGTTGGTGGAATCGCCCTCTTCTTTGCAGCCGGGGCAGGAGGAGTCCTTAACACTGCTATGCCACTTGACTTTATCACACATGACTCGTACTGGGTAGTAGGTCACTTTCACTTGTTTGTCTTTGGTACAATAGCATTTGGATCAATTGCATTTCTCTACTACATATTCCCATTTGTCACAGGAAGAATGTACAACGAAAAACTTGGAAAAATTCACTTTGTAATGGCCTTTACTGGTGCAGTTACAGTCTTCTTTACACAACACATACTTGGATTATTTGGAATGCCAAGAAGAGTTTTCGACTATCCTCCATTCCCAGCATGGATTGAAATGAACCAAATCGCTAGTGTTGGTGCAATGATAATTGGTGCAAGCATGATAATTTTCTTAATCAACATGATCCATAGCTCTGCCAAAGGCAAAGAAGCCAATATGGATGACCCATGGGGACTGGGCGGAAAATACTACTTCCCACATCAGGCAAAGACGCCACATCATTAGGAGATTGATATGAGTCACACAGAACACGAAGCACCAATACTAAGGACATCGCCAGCACGAGTTGGCAAGATGCTTGCTATTTTGATAGGCCTTATGGTAGTAGGAGCTGTAATCTTCTTTGCAAATTGGGATTATTGGATATCGTTGCCACCGGCAGTTTCGAAACCAAAACCAGTAGAAGGCGGTCCTGCGGTTGCTACAGGAAAAGAGATCCAAATTTCTTTAAAATTCATTGAATCCCCTGACTTTAGGACACTAGCATTTAATGCACTACCTGGCGAAGCTGGACATAATCCAGAAATACAAGCAAATGTAGGTGATAAAATAATTTTTGATGTAACAAACGGTGGTAAATCGTTTCATGCATTTGGTGTTGTTCCAACTCCAGAAGATGTAGAAAATCAGGAAGAAATTCACACCCCATTGCCGGGCACAGCTATTAGGGATCCCAATAATCCCCTAAAGCCAGGCGAGGGAGGTCAATCTACATTTGTTCCAACAAAAGCAGGTACTTACTATTACATTTGTACTGTTCCGGGACACCGTGAACTAGGAATGGAAGGAAAAATTGTAGTAGGAGCGGTAAAACCGGCAGGCCAAGCAGCGACTCCAACAGGAAACAAAGTTTCTTTTAATCTAGACTTTCTTGAAAGCTCTGACTTTAAGACACTCGCATTTAATGCTCTTCCAGGTGAAGAAGGACACAATCCTGATATCAAAGTCAAATCTGGTGACTCGGTAACAATTCATGTTAAAAACATCGGTAAATCGTTTCATGCATTTGGTGTTGTAACGAACCCTGATGATCCAACAACTGTTGTTTCAGGTACTACAATAAAGGATCCAAATAATCCCATCAAACCAAAGGAAGAGGGTGAGGTCACGTTTCTTGCAGGTGCACCAGGCACATACTATTACATCTGTACAGTTCCTGGTCATGCACAACAAGGTATGAAAGGCAGCTTTATCGTAGAGTAATAATGATTTTAAAATATCTAGCCCTTGCGTCTCTGATTGTTCTGTATTCATTGATGTTCATAGGTGGTTATGTTTCTGCAAGTGGTCTTGGCCTTTCTTGTCCAGAATGGCCTTTGTGCCCAAGCGGTGTACTACCAACTCAAGAATATCTAATTGAGTGGAGCCACAGATTTATTGCAGCAACAACTGGTGTCCTAATTGTCTCTACAGCAGTTGGAAGCTGGTTAGCAAAAGGTTCTGACAAAAAAATAAGAATCACTGGAACCCTGGCTGGCATTTTTGTTGTTACTCAAATAACTCTAGGCGCCATAGTAATTGATCTGAAATTACATGCATTGCTGGTTGCCATTCACCTTGGAATCGGCATTTTACTTTTTGCAATGACTCTGCTTACTGTTTTGTTTGCTTTTAGAATGGATAGAGTATCAGTTCAAGCTAAGGTTTAGCGCTTGTCTTTTTCTTCCTTGAAAGAAAACTCCAGATCATCAATCCAGTTCCTGCAAAGCCGCCAGCAATTACGGTATAATAGAAAATATATCCAAAAGGAACTAATGTAGTAACATTAAAAGTGTATGTTAGCACGCCACCGTTGTCTGCTACATCATACAGATCTACTCTATAGATATGAATCCCTGGATCTTTGAAGACATAATCATATTCCCAATGTCCTCCTTCATGGTATGCCGGCTGTATCGTTTCTATCAATTCGTCGTTATAGTATATCCTAATTCCCATCTTGAATTTTTCGACCTCATTTTCACTATCGTCTAAAACTCTGAAAAGAATCTGGGATTTTTCACCAACAGTTGGGATCTCAGGTAAAGTTGCGATCTCCACCCTGTACTTGCCAATCTTTTCTTCAGAGGAATTAAAAAGAGAATGTGCATTTGCATAGCAAATTGGTGAAATTACCAAAAAGGCAAGAAAAATTATAAGAAAAACCTGGTTAAAATTTACCATTTCTAAAACATGACTTTTCTTTAATATATTGTAAATGAATGTGCGGTTGAAAATTAACAAAAGCTTTAAATCCGGTCTGAAAAGAATTGCAATGAATGGCTACTGTTAGTAAAACCATTGATATCAAAGCAGCCGTATCAGATGTATTTACTTATTTTGCAAGACCTGAACACATTGCCGACCAATTTGAAGAACGTGTAGGTATGACTGTCGTTCCAATGGATGTTAAGGCAGGAATGGGGGTTGGAACTACATTTAGAGTAATAGGTGATTTTGATGGAAAACGACTCGAATGGGATTGTGAAACTACAGAGTTTATTCAAGGCGAAAGAATTGCAGCAAAGATGATCAAGGGCCCATTTAAGAAATGGAATATTGTAATGGAGTTCAAAAAGCTTGACGAAAAGCTGACTAGACTTGGCATGATAGTAAATTATGAAATGCCGCTTGGCCCACTAGGTGGAATTCTTAACAAGATGAAATTTGCAAAGATTGCAGAAAAAGGAATGGAGACTGCACTGTACAAAGTTAGAGGACTACTAGAAGGAAACGGTTCAATTCCTGTTTACATCACACTTGATGCATACAGAAAACTTTTGACAGAAAAAGAAAAGATGAATAACGCACCAGTGTCTACAGTATTGACAAGAATACTTGAGAAATACTCTCAAATCGAGACTGCAAAAATTTAAAATTAATTTCATTCTCACTCAAGTTTAAATAACGAAATTAGCGCCTGCTATTTTGCGGGTCTATGGCTCAGCCAGGTAGAGCGAGGGACTCTTAAGATTTCAGAGAAATCCCTATGCCGTGGGTTCAAATCCCACTAGACCCGTTGAATTTTTTTATGAAAAGATAGAGTCAGAAAAAATTCTGAAATTATAACTGGGTCTTATCAAATCCATGCCCACGATTTATCAGATACCTCTTGATAACATCCCGCTTACAATAAAAGTAAATTATAGCTGAAAGTGCAAATTTTAAGCTGATTCACACACTTGATCTAATCTACATCGATAACCTAAATTTAATGTAGATGAAATTAAATCATCATGCACCAACAAGAAGTTTAGAATATTCCACATCAGTCAAAAGTGATTGCTCTAGAACAACTTTCATTTTTCTTATTTTAAAAATAAAACGATCATTGACTGGATGTTTACATAGAAAACATACGCATCATTTTATAGATATGAGAGATATCGCTAGTCTACGGCATTATTTGACCTTGAAACCATAGATATGGCTCCTAGTACGAACCGAATAACCCTGAGGTTGCCAAAAAATACCTTAGAAGAGCTAAAAAAAGAAGCTGATGAAAAGGACCTGCCACTAAGTTCTCTTATGATTAGAATATTAAACAAAAACGTCTCCTTTGAGAGACAGTTTGGGTCAATAAAGACCATATTGTTGTCAGATGTCTTGTTTGAGGATATAATTAACAACATGGATCAAGAGACAATTGAAAAAGTGGCAAAGATGGGACCAAAGATAGTAAGAAAGCTCTGCACTTTGTCTAGATGGAAGTACGATATTGATTCGATTATAGACAATTACTTTACAACACTTACAAAATATTGTGGTTGGTTCAAGTTTAAGCATCATATTGCTCATTCAAATTATCATCTTGTTTTTGAAACACGTTTGGGTCATAATTGGGCAAAATTTCTTTTGATTTATGTTAGATCAATTTTAGAATCAATGAAGATTCGAATTGATCATGAATCGTTGGAGGATGATGTAATATGTTTCAAGTTTGTAAAACGATAATTCTGATACGATTTGTTCCTAAATGTCTGACATTGTCAGACAATGTCACAAATGTCACGATTGTCATCTAAACTCATATATAATTTCCCAAGAATGAGAATGCAATGACTATTATACGATATCAAGAAAAGAAAAATTTAGCAACACGATCTTTTAATGCAGTTATAATGATAATAGCTTTGGTGGTAGGTGTAATGATTTCGCCATCTCTGTCAGCATCAGCAACCTCCTATGATTCATTTCAGAGCACTCAGGTCACAAAGGTAGGTAGTACGTCGATAAATGTATCTGCAGTAAAGGGTAAGATGACCATTTATGATCCACAGATTAGTCAATCATCAGATCATCGTGATACCATGGTTTACCTCTTCCACCCATTTCAGTTTACTCTTGGAGCTGGATATCACGTAACGAAACCTTCTGGCTCTTTGGTAAAGACGCACCTTGTTTATTATTATAAGGACTCTGCAGGAATTTTGTCACATAACCTGGTAACTATGGCTGCTGCATATCCGTGTATCTGGGGAGTTGTGCAACAAGCATCTCCAGGAAGCACAAACTGGAAGGCTACAATAAGAGATTGTAATCAAGTAGATATCTTCACTTATACATTTACTCCGGGAGTAGGAGTAACTAACCCAACTCCTGCTGCTATGTCTAGAGCATTGTCACAAAGTGTCACAGGAAATAACTTACCTGCGACCATTGATCAATTAACAATAGGATACTGGAACGGCGGAAGTCTTAGTCAACATCTTATAGATTCTGGCGTAACAGTGAGTGATTATAAATGTGCTAGTGAAGATAGTTGGTTGTATAACCTTGTATCTAATTATTACAAATTTACCACAGGACCTGGAGTAGCTTCATCAGATAACTGTTCTAGTGATAATTCTGTCAGAAAAGCCCCGGGTGAATAAAAGAAATGAATCAACATAAATTAAACAGAAAAACAATTGCGATTTCCTTAGTATCTTTACTAGTCGCAATTATTGGTATCATACAATTAGGTCCTATGATAATGACAAATAGCGAAATTCAACACATCCAGTTGACTATCCTACCTGAACCCCAAAATGCTAATGCTATGCCCATAGAAAATGCAGGATGCCTACCGTCTTCAATAACTGCCTTAGGAGAACAACCAGATATCAAAGTCAGGACAGCACACGTGTTACCCTTAGGATATGATTTGAAAGCGGTTGACTACGCTGAAAGAGGCTGGGTTACTCTGTTCTACTGGGATAATACCATGTGCCCATTTGAATTCAATTCACATGATTATTCTCTAAAAGGTGTAATCACAATAACAAAGTATTATCAAGACCCTTCACGAGGAACCACAAATGCATCTGACTATGTGAATAGTGTTTTGTCTGATCCAGACAACAAACTCTATGCTAAATGGCATACTATCACTTTAGGTGGAAATCTTGCAGGCACCGAAGCAGTTGGGACCGAACCATTTGAAGGTAAAAGCTCAACCTATCTTGACGGAAAATTGGTAGATGAAAAACCAATTCCATCTCCTTCGATGGTGTACTTTATCCATAAAGATGACAACGCAGAATACAGAATATCAGGTAATTTGCCTCTGGACGATTTGATAAAGGTAGCAGAATCAATAAAATAAGCTACCAACACCCTCTTATTTTTTGTAACTATGAATCTATGAGTTACTTATCTAAATCTAATCTATGAAATATCTTCATTTTTTACTGATATTTTTTATCTTGATTGTATTTGCATGATAATATCAGATCCCATGGATCCAGCTCTTGCAAAAAATTTTTGTCATTCTCGGACAATAAGGATAGAGCGACTGGATTGTTTTGTATCTTATACGATAAATACTGAACAACATCATGAATAAATAAAATATTAATTCTTGAAAATAAGATCATAATAATTTTCAAGTTTGTAAAACGATAGTGTCAGACGATGGCAGACATTGTCACAGATTGTGACATTGTCATCAATTGTCACAAATGTCACTGTTGTCATCTAAACTCCTATATAATTTCCCAAGAATTGAAATATCAATGATAAAAATTAAATTCAAAAAATTAGCAACCACATCGATCATTGCATCACTGATAATTGGATTGATTTCGTTATCCACAATGATAACAATACCAAATGTTAATGCAGCTACAACCACACTGAGTCAGGACTGTGCAGACAACGCCAGCACAATAGCCCATTCTCTGGCTTCTAAACTCGATGAGACTAAAGCAAAATCATTGGCTTCAAGTAATAGCGAGTTTAATGATCGGACACAAGGTTACATCATATCGAATAGTGATATATTTAATGAATGGCAAATCAATAAAACAGATTGTACTCCTGTTTGGAAAGATGTAAACATAGTCTACTTTCTTAACGACACTAGTGGCTATGCAAAAAACCTAGTCTTTACACTGGATCCAGAATTGAAGACTGTGATCAAGGTTGATGAATACAAGGCGGGTTTTGCCTTCATTTCCAACACTCACTGGGATGGTTACGAATTCTATGGAAACTCACTACATAGTCTAACTGTATATAAGGCACAAGCAATATACAATCATCCTACAGTTTCCAAACCTGTTTCTGGTCCAACTTGTCCTTCTTCAAATACTTGTGATCTACTAATATGGACAGGTCTAGGGAATGCAGTAGGAGCATCAAATGGTAACCTTGCACAAACAGGATCTGTTAGTACTGTTAATTGCAGCACTAATCCTTGTACCACAAGCTACTTCATGTTCTATGAGTTCCTTCCTAATGCATACGTGAATTGCGGATCAATAAACGCCAATGACCAGATTTCTGCCAAAATAACAAAGGGTAGTGGCTCTAGTAGTCTTTACGACGTAAGTACTGTTGATACATATCTGTCAAAAATGTGTACAAAGACGGGATATTCATATCCACAATTGACTAATCCTACAATAGCTCCATTCATAAATGAAAGAGATTGTTTTACTTCCTCCTGTTCAACGATTCATTCGTTGGCAAAGTTCGGCACAGATACAATCGTTGGCTATATGCAATATAATGGTATTCTGAATTCCATCTCGGTACCATACAATAACTCGTACTATACGGAAGACCAAATGTGGAATCCATCCTATGGCGCCACACATAACGTAAGCCACAACGGTGCAGGCTCTGGTTCGTTTACTGAAACTTGGTTGTCGAGCAACAACACTTGACAAATCATTTACTTTATTTTTTATATACTTACAATACTAACAGATAATATATTGTCATTTTTCAATACTCACCTTGTAAAATCAATCCTCTTCTTCATTACGCTCGTTACAATAGTATTTTCTGTTATCGGCCCCATTGCTATTGCGGAGATACAAGATATGTCTAATCCATCACCCCTAAAACAATACAGGTCTGGTGTGGCTGTCAAAGATATTAGATGCAATATGGGATTCGTATTGATAATCAAATCAAAAGATGGTTCTCCTGCATGTGTAAAACCCGGAAGTGCGTCAAAACTTGAGCTGTGGGGATGGGCAACGAAAATCACAGATTTCACGATTAAGGGGATAAAACTTGATTGCACCAAACCAATTGGATTGCAAATGCAGGAAATTGATAAATCCATCAATCAAACAAAAGCCATTGCACTTGCTTATACATCACAGGAATTTCTGTCAAAATCAAATCAATATAGTTCCCTTCACTTTAACAGTATATTCAACGAGTGGATTACCGGTGACCCCTGTAATACAGTATGGAAAGGTGTTAATGTGATATTTTCTGGGAATAATCAAGAAAGTATCGTTATAAATATTCAGGTAACTGAAGATGTCAATCTAACCAAAGTACTCAATGTAACAGAGTATGAAAGTGGATTTGCAAAATGAAAACTCTGCATCTAGTTTTTTACGAATAAACCGGGTCCAAAATAGTCCCATCATGGTGGTATATTCCCACTAGACCCGCTGCTTTTAGTCAATATTATTTTTTATTTTTCAAAAAAAATTTTTCCTAACATATTTAGCACGTTAAATTTTTATTTTTTGTATGAAACTGTTTGGAAAAAAAGAAGAACCTTCAGCTCCAATATGTAAAATCTGCAATATGGAGTTCATGATGGAGGAAAGAATGATCAGACACATGACAAAGGCACATTCAAGACCAACCGGCTGGAAAAAATCCAACGGAACTTGAATTTAAATCCGTTTTAATGTGTACATTGACAATCTACAAGTTTGGTATCAAAGGTGCAGTCATGTGGTCCTTCTGAGGCTGCATCTACGGGAATCTTTTTCATACACTCCTCATGTCGTCCTTTTTTGCAAAACCAACAAACTGGGCCATTTTGAGTTTTTGATTCCATCATTTCTCACTCATTTAAAACACGGTCACATCCCCTGGAGCAGGTGACTGGTCGTGCTTATTTTGATGATATTCGATAAAGTCTTTGTGTACTATTTCTTGATGCTTTCGCAGCTCTTCAAGGGACTCAAATATGTTCTCACATAGATAGCATTTGGGTTTGTGCTGATCAACTAAAGATAGAACCATGTAGACTAGTATTGATTTGATATAATTGAATCTTTCATGGTTGGTTGATAAAATATGCAATTTAGACTGGTGTGAGCCACTTAGAAAATCGTCTATTTTTTCCTGATACTACATCCATGAAGATCTTATGAAGCATAAGAGTGAGATTTCCTGGATTGCCATCTCCAATGGCTTTGCCATCGATTTCTGTAACTGGTTTTATCTCGGAAGCAGTCCCAGTCATGAATATCTCGTCTGCAGAAAATAGTTCTTTTAGATTGCAATCATTTTCTTTAATAGATAATTTTTCAGCTCCTGCTATCTTTATGACACTATCCCTAGTTATGCCCGGTAATATGCCCGCACTCAAAGGAGGCGTAATAATTTTGCCATCCTTTACTAGAAAAATATTTTCTGCACTTCCTTCAGCAACATTGTTATCATAATTGAGCATTATTGATTCGTCATAACCATCGTTTAATGCCTCGACTCTAGCAAGTGCTGCATTTGCATAGTTTGAAGCTGCTTTTGCCTGCATCGGTTGTGATCTAGAATCAATTCTTAACCATTTTGAAACCTTGCACCGTGTTCCTCGAATTTTTCCTGCCTTTGTATATTCTTGTAATGCTTCAACGCATGCAATGGCAACGTCAATCTTATTTGCAGTCGGTGTTAGTCCCAACATACCATATCCATAGTATGCAATTGGTCTAATGTAGCACTCCTTCATGGTACTTTTTCTGACTGTTTGAATTATGGCATCAGAAATTTGTTTTTTAGAATATGGTATCTTCATGGCGTACATCTTGGCTGAGCTAAATAATCTGTCAACATGTTCTGGTAAACGAAATATAACAGAACCCTTTGGTGTGTTATAGCATCTAATCCCTTCAAAGACTGCTGTGGAATAATGCAAGGCGTGGGTAAGAACATGCACTTTGGCATCTTTGAATGGTACTAGTTTACCATTCATCCAAATCTTGCCTCGTTCTTTCATGAGAAAACTCAGCAAGTATGGTAATTTAAAGAATTAATCAAAATATATAATTTCAAACATAAGAATTTCAGACATACTAATATTGTATGAGACAAACCTGAGAACATGGAACCGATACTTTCTTTCACAGCTGTTGCGTTACTGGTTATCGGTCTGATAGGTCAAGGCTTTGAGCTGAAAAAGATTAGAGAATCAATTACAAGAGATGAAGATTTCTCATCAAAAAACATGTTTACGAACAAAAAGAATTTGAAATGGTATGCTATTATCGGCGCAGGATTGGTTTTGTGGTACGCTGGAGAACGGTTCTTCTAGATGATCTATATAGATCAGGTCTAAATATTGCCTCTACCATAGTATAATAGCGCGTGTTTTGGGTAACGCCGGACTGATTCTAGATAAGAGGTCCAAGAACAAACCCTATTTGACTTCTATAGGTAAAGACCTGTAGGGGTCAATTGTTATACTCATTTTTATAAAAATGTGATTTTTGATCTTTCTGCATGAACTGCACGAATAGCACTTTCTATGTTGTCTGAAGCGTCTTCCATTACTATGATGATTCTCGAAGTTTCTTCTTGTGCATCCATGTTTAAGATGTTAAGTCCTGCTTCGCCGACCCTAGAACTTGCTTTAGATGCAATCTGCTGTACCCGCCACATCTCGTCTCCAATCAAGGTAATCACTCCTCGATTGTAGGTTATAGTAGCCAAGGAATCAAAAGCAAGAATGTACCGTTCGTTTCTCTTTACATAATCCGCATCAAGGAACAAAATCCTTGTAAATTCAATGTCGTCTTTTGTATAAGGGGAAAGCACAACAAACTCACTGTATCTCTTCTCTTTTTCAAGTGAATCAAACAA
This sequence comes from Nitrosopumilaceae archaeon, assembly GCA_035455245.1. Taxonomy (GTDB): domain Archaea; phylum Thermoproteota; class Nitrososphaeria; order Nitrososphaerales; family Nitrosopumilaceae; genus UBA8516. The sequence continues at coordinate 18,369 of DATIFN010000042.1, forward strand.
GCTTTTTGCAGCAACACTTTCTATTCGAAGGATTGCACAGTTTTTCTTTCCCGTTACTATCTTAAGCGGATGGCCATTTTTGTCAGGTGGTCTCCTTTCTATCGTTGTAATCTTTGATGGATTATTCATGTCTGTGATTATTATCGGTATGTTCACACCATTTTCCACTATTTCTTTGATGGCAATAGGATCAAGTATCTTCATGCCAAACATTCCTGCTGTTCTTGCCTCATTATATGATAGATGTGTGATGTATTCTAATTCGTCTTTTACTACCCTTGGATCTGCAGAGAGTACCGCACTGTCCTTTTCAAAATCTATTCTTGTATTATATTTTTTGTTAAACAATATTCCAAGATCTGCAGCAGTTCTGTCTGAACCGCCTCTCTCATAGGTTGTTTCTAATCCATCAACAGTCTTTCCAATAAATCCTCCTATTGACAACACATCATTTTTTTCTAACAATACTTCAACCGATTTTATATTTTTAGCAGATTCTGATGCAAGGAAGTTTGCAGATTCAATGTTTTTATCCGTTATTATGGGCCATATGTCAAACCCAATTACATCTGATTTTATGCCATTACTTTTAAGGATATAATTCATTACGTATGACATTAAGATCTCTCCAGAATAGGCAAGTGTACTTGACCTAGTTACATCTGTAAACTCTCTTTTCTCTGAAGATTGCTTGACGGCCTTGGAAGCTTTTTCTAAAAAAGAATTAATTGTTCTTTTGCATTCATCTTGATATTTCTTATCTACAAATTCAAGTATCTTTTGATATGGCTTTTTAAGATCTTCGACACCAACATCTTTTCCCTCCTGTGCTTTTTGTCCAATCATTATTGCAATATCAGTTAGCGACCGTTGCTTACCTTCATGTAATGTGAGTGGAGCAGAAAAGACGGCTATTACCTTTGCATCTTTTTTTAATTCATTTATTCTTTTGATAATAATTGGGATCAAATTGCCGTCAATCCCTATGGCACTGCCTCCAAACTTGGCTACTAGTAGATTTTTCAAACTTTGAATAACATCTCTCAAAATCCCGGTATAAAGCATTTGGGTAAAAATACGCTTAATACAAAAAATCAATTTACATGAATTTTTCCTCTCACCATTTAGAATAAATCGTGCGTATTCCTTATTATCTCGAAGAGGAGGTTTATACCATGCTTCCAAATAGAGGCTTTTTTGAAGAGGAACAGCCAAACCAGATTCATCGCGGTGAGCTTTTCAAGGACAATAATACCAATCACATTTTACAGTTTATTCCTGGTGTGGGATTGGTACACAATGAATCCTTTTGTAAAGAAATAACAGGATGTATCAATTTTCAACAAAACAACTGAATTAAAAAAATTTCTTAATAATGTCAGCAGTCTTTTGTGCACCATTGTACAATTTAGGACTTCTTTTTTCATTAATTTTAGTGGGAATTAAAAATTCTAAACGATCAAGATCTTTAAAGGAAAAACCTACTTTTCTTGCATTTTCTTCTTGTTCAAAATGGCCTTTAATTGGAATAAATATTCCAGGTGTTCCATAAGAAGAAGCTTCATCAATGGTGGATTTACCAGCTAGAGATATTATCAGATCCGCTGCATAGATGATCTCATGCAAATTATTTACAAATCCAAAATTTCTTATATCGTTGCCTGGAATTTTCAAAGCTGGACCAGAAACAACAACAATCTCTGCATCAAGGTTTAGTTTTTTCAAAACTTGGAGCGTTTTTTCTATTAAAAATTGCCCTGCACTCGTACCACCTACACTGATTATGATTGTTTTTCTAACAAAAGAAAATCTCTTTCTAAGTTCTTCTCTTGAAGAAGCAATCCCTCTGACTATTGGACCGACCCTTATAATGTTGTCCTCATTCTGTCCATCCTCTGGTATGACGATGATGTCACATTTTTTCATTATTTCTTTCATGGATCCATTCATCTTTTTTTCTAAAAATGATCCAATTCCTTTGACAAAGTTTGTCCTAAGAATATCAGTAATTAGAATTGTTTTCAGTTTTTTTTCCTGAGCAACAGTCAATGATGCAAAATCTTCATCACTTACAACCAGTCCTGGCCTTTCTTTTTCTATTATATTTGATGAAATGTCTTTACATTCTTTATAATAGAAATAATATCTAAAGAGCCAAATCAAAGGATTTTTCAGGGTTCCACTTTGAATCTCAAAACCTGGCGGTTTGTAGAGGTTTTGCACCTCAAATCCATAATTTGATAACAGTTTGGAGCCTCCTTCACCGCTGACAAAATTTATCTTAATATTCTCAAGATACTGGGTAATAGCTACGTCACGTGTTGCATGGCCAAGACCAATTGGACTTGAAAAGAAAGTTAGTTCAACCACGAATCAAATGTAATTGGTGATAATTTCTACATTATTCTTTTTTGCGAAATCCAGGTTTAATTGCATTTTTTTAGAAAACTAGTGTTTGTTTTAAGACTTTAAATCAACCTAAAACGATTTCTTTTCTCAATTTTACAAATTTAAATTCAATGCCTTCTGTATAAAATAAAAACCTAAAATACGGTGAATTTTACCGTATGTCATGACAGGTTGGCAAGACCATCCTTTTGGATTGTCTGTGAAAAAAGGAGACACTGTTGCATTTTGTATGTGCAACAATTCAAAGAATGGACCATATTGTGATGGTTCTCATAAAGGAACAGGAATAACCCCCAAAGTCATTACCTTTGACAACGATGATACTATACATGCATGTGGTTGTCAGCATTCAAAGAACAGACCATATTGTGATGGCACTCATAAAAATCTAAATAAATAATTGTAAATCTGACTGATAATTTATTGGAGCTGGTTTAAGATTATAAATCCTAGAATATGTTAAATGAATGTCGTATCTTTATTATTGATTACTCTATACTTGTTTAACCGATTGTCTTCAAAAAGTTCTGTTTTTGTTTGGATCGCTTAATTTAGTCATCACCATAGGAGAATACATGTAATATGACAAGCAAAACAAGTAAGCTAGATAATATTGCCTGACCGTGTATCATCCTTGTTGCAAGTTTCAAATTTATAGATTTACAGAACCGCAAGATAATTCCCGATATAGTCAGGGCAGTCATCATTATTGCCAGCGATAACGAAAAAGCATCTAGTCTTTTTACAAAGAATAATCCATGGGTCATGCCTGCAGCAAATCCTATCAGGTTAAGTGCAACGTGAACGGTCATTACGAAACTGTGTTCCATTGCTAGCTCTCTTGTTACTTCATGTCCTCCACCAAGTTTTGCTACGGCATATTTTTTTACCCTCTTTTGAAGGACAAATGGAATATTGCCAAGCAAGCCGGATGCTATTGAAATCCAACCAAGGTCGATGGCAAAACCTTTGTTGCCTCCATCATTATCATCTGCAAAGGCAATTTGTGGAATTGAAAATAGTGAAAGTGAAATCATTATTGTAATTTTTATTGTGAGATTAAAGTAAGATTGTAACCAGATCTTCATTTTGGAATGCCTTCAAAACTAGCTTTCCTTTTTGCATGTGCCATCTTTCTTATCGAAAATACCTTGTAACCTGCGTAGCCAACAACTCCTAAAATAGAGGCAATTGTCCCTGCCAATATTAAACCAGAAGTACCTCCTCCAAGAATTGAAAATCCTTGTTCATCATCTTCATCAACCTCAGATTCGTGGCTTATCTCTTCTTGTTTATTTGCAATCTCTTTTTCCATTTCTATCTGTGTTAAGGTATTTTCAAATTCCTTCTTTTGCTGTTCAGACATTGTTTCGTCTTCAAGCTCATCTTCTGCAAATACCGGGAACAGACCTAATGCTAAAAGGAATATTATTCCAAATGGAAGGAAATTGTTTTGATTAACCAATTGCATGATTCTAATATCAATGGTTTTAAAATTTCCTACACATTGATACTATAATTATTCTTATTTTTCAGATTCTATTTGAAACCGTAGAGTACATTCTAAATAGTCCAACGAGAATGATATATTCTCACAAAACCTACCTGTGCATTGTCCTTCTAATTTGATTTCAATATTCATCCATCGTAGAGATTGATTTAAGTACACTTTAAAAAATAAAACTAGTGTGGTAGATAATAATTATACTTTCAAAAAAATTTTGATTCCGTTAGATGGTTCCAAAATGTCTCAAAAGGCATTCGGTTATGCTTTTTCACTAGCCAAGAATTTTCGAGCAGAACTTGCAATGCTTACCATTCTTCCAGAGCACTTTGTAGATGCAGCTGTGTATAGAGTAGCGACTCATAGAGCTCTTGTAGCAAATTATATCAAGATGATGAATGCATTGGCAAAACAGCAGGCCACTGACCTACTTGACAAAAAAATGCAAGAATGTGAAAAAGAAAATGTAAAAGCTTCTTACAAGATCTTGCAAGGTGATGCAGCATCAGAAATAGTCACAGCTGCCAAAAAAATGAAGGTTGATATCATAGTGATTGGGAGCGTTGGATTAACTGGCATAAAAAAACTTAAGGCTTTAGGAAGTGTCAGTAGAAAAGTTTCTGAATTATCTGATTGCCCTGTTTTAATAATAAGATAAAATCAAAAATCATGAGTTTTTACAGGAAGTGGACAAAGCCATAACAAAGGAAACTTCTTTCTATTCAATCATAATCTGTTTTCAGCTATTTCGTAATTGTATATAATTAACCAAAAAATTTCGGGAATTTTATCTTCATTTACTTAAACTTATATGCATTTTTAATTGGAGCCTTGTTGGGTCCATAGTCCAGCTGGTTATGACGTCGCCCTTACACGGCGAAGATCCAGGGTTCAAATCCCTGTGGACCCATTTAAAATCCTCTAAACCCTTGTGGTCTACAAAGTTCAGGATGATTTTTTAGATACGATATTCTCTCAAGTATGATATTTTTATCCTCTGGAAAAGTGCCACCTATTGGATAGGCGTTTGAACCATGGTTTGCCCTAAATATTATAGGAGATTTTGTTTCAATCTTGCTCACCAAATTCTCAAGCTCCACCAATGCATCGGCATCATCAATTGGTGTAAAAGGTTCCTTGAATTTTGTGATAAACTCATCTCTGATTCCATCCTCTATGTGCAATGTAAGTGCGCCAAGATAATGTGGTGACGATTCACTTACCACCTTGGCGGTGTCATTGATATGTTCTTTTGAATATGTCTTGCCACCAAGGCCAAGTATTATCATGCATGAAATGGTATATCCTGCATCCTTTGCCTTTTGGCACGATTTGATAATGCTCTGACCAGTTGCGCCTTTTGTTACCTTTTTTAGAATTTTATCAGAACCACTTTCTATTCCAATATAAAACATTGTAAGACCAGCATCATAGAGTTTTTTTAAATCCTCTGGGGATTTTTCAAGCAAATTTTTTGGCATCGCATAACATGAAACTCGTTCTATGTTCGGAAACTTGATACGAATGTAATTAAGGATTTGAAGCATTCTGTCTGTTGAAAGGTTTAGTGCGTCGCCATCTGCCAAAAAAATCCGTCTAGTGTCATGCATATGCTTTGCCGCCAAATCAATCTCTGTTTTTATTTCATCCCAAGGTCTTTCCACATATTCTTTTGTTCTGTACATGTTACAAAAAGAACAGATGTTAAAAGAACAGCCAAGAGTTACCTGAAATATGAGAGAGTTTGCCTCAGAGGGTGGTCTGTATAACGGATAATCATACGAAAGCACAATCTCTTTTCCATCATGCTCAATTTATCGGTTATTCTAATTCCATTCAATATAGAACCGATTTAAGCAAGATTCGCAAATCATTTGTTATTGAAAACTCAATCTGCAAAGGAGCTAGTTCCAAGGTTTTTTGAAAAAACTGCATGTACCTATGATAAAATTGTAAATCTGACTACCTTTGGTAAAGACAAATACTGGAAAAATGAAATCATAAAGAAAATCCCGAACTGCAATTCAGTCCTTGATCTTGCGTGTGGCACAGGAATACTGACATTTCAAATTGCTAAGAAACTACCAGATGCAAAAATACTTGGCATTGATATCACAACAAGTTATCTTGAAATTGCTCAAAAAAAATTAAAACCTCACCAAAAAATTTCTTTTCTATGTCAAGATGCTGAAAAATTAAATCTTGATCAAAAATTTGATTGCATAACATCATCTTATATTCCAAAATATTGTAAAGATGAGACTCTAATCAAAATATGCCTTGACCATCTAAATACAGGAGGTAAAATTGTCCTTCATGATTTTACTTATCCTAAAAATAAAATTGTTAGGTCGTTATGGAATCTCTATTTTGCTGTTCTACATATGACAGGATTTTTGCTACCTCAATGGAAAGAGGTATTTGATGAGCTTCCCAAGTTGATAAGAAAAACAAGATGGCTTGAGGATTATGAAAATACTATGAAGAAATACGATCTTGAGGTAGACAAACAATCTCTAACTTTGCACACATCATCGATTCTGACAGGAATTAAGAAAATCTAATCTTATTTCTTCGATGATATCAAACCAGATTAAATTATCGTACCAAATCTCGTATTCGCGTATTATTTTTTTTCCGTTGGGTTCTACATACATTCCTAGATTTTTTCGTTGTACTGCAATGTTATTTTTTCTAAGTATGTTACCAATTCCTTCTTTTTTTTGCATCAACTCAGTCATTATTAATTTTGGAATACGTTTAGAGTCAAATCTTACTGTTGCATGAACAATTGGTATTTGTCCAAAAGATATTGCTATTTTCCTTTTGTATGTAGTCCCAGATATCAACTCCTGCTCTAGTACATCCAGGCGTACTGGTTGTTTGATAATCTCTTGGATGGTTTGTTCAACACGTCCTACTGGCGCATCAAGAAGGGTTTTTGCTAAAAAGTCAAGCGATAATGCCACAAAATTATATCGTTACTAACTCAATTAAGCATGTCTAAAGATAAAATAAACGACCGTACCTGCAATCACTCCTATGCTGATTATCTTTAGAATGATTTCTTTTTTGTCAATTTCCTGACCATTAGCAGACTGTCTTTTAAGATCTTTGTATCTTCTTGAAGTTTTTATCAATATGTAGCTTAATGCACCTGCTAAACTAGACATGAAAATCGTTTCCAAAGTAATGGTGTTTGTCTGTATCACAGAACCCGCTAACACTGGAAGTATTCCCCATGATATTACAAATGTAGCATTATTGTGAAATCTTCCCTTGAACAACTCTAGATTATACGCAAAAAGAAAGAAAGATTCGGCAATTCCTATTGGAAACAAAAGTGGAGCATCTAAAAATGCATAGTATATTCCAATAACAAAAGCGATTCCCAATGAAAGAAGGGATGCTATCCAGAGGTATTTTTTTGGCAAAACCCCCCATGGTTTTGATTTACTTCCAAGCGAATCAAGATAATGGGCAGATATTCCTAGGGCAAGAAAATACAAAACACAAATAGCCGCTAGGCGTTCTAAAGAAAAATTTCCTGTGAACGACCCCCATGCTGCAAATGATACAACCATTCCAGTGTATGGTAAAAAGAGTATTCCTATTCCAACTCTGAATTTTTTAGAACCAAATCTTGGGACAAACCATTCTGAGGTCCTATCTTTTTGCATTATGTCTTAAATGGTGTTTGTTGCTTATATTGTTGATTTATTGAGATGGTATCTCTGGAAGTATAAAATCATAATCGACTAACATCAAGCTCCCTACAAACAAACTTGTTGCAGCACTTGCAATACTGGAATATTTGTAAATGTTATAAGATTTTAAAGAACGCACAAACCCTGTTGAAATCATAATGCCAAAAATGACATTAGATATTATTATTCCGGCCACAAATACGACAAGTGCTGTAACCCCAAGGAAAATTCCAAAACCGAGAGACATTGCAAAAATAGCTATCTGTGTAGGAGATTCAGCACCGATCCCATGGATCATGCCAACTACAAGTGATGAATGACGACCATACCCGTTCTCAAAGACTTTTCTTTGTTGTATTGTTCTTCCCAACAATTTACTTCCTAACTTGGAATAAACATAGAGTATCCCATTTGCAATTATTGTAAATCTAGTTGCTGCACGAAATTCTTGCTGTCCTTTTTTTGCAAGATGGTAAGTGATGTAAATGCCCAAAATGACAAGGGTTGCACCTACTATTTTGCTCATAAAGTCATCCAATATTTGTGGAATGCTGATGCCAAGAAGCATTATTGATGCCCCAATCAAGATTACAATAAGCGCATGTCCAAGAGAATAAGATAATGTAAGAAGTACAGCTTGTTTTTTCTTGGTTTGTGTATTTGTAACATCTGTTATGGCTATCATATGATCATAATCAAAACCATGTCTAAACCCAAGTAACATAGAGGTTACAAACACAAGTGATTCAATCACAAATTGGACTGATTTTCGTATTATTTAAATTCTTTAGAAAATTTTTTAAAATTAAAAAGTGTTTTTAGCATTTGATAATGATTCAATTCTACCCCTGTGTTTTTCTTTATACAAAGTTCTACAAGAGGTACAACAAAAAAATCTCTCCATGTTTGCAAAATTGAAAATACTTGGTTTTCCTTGAATGGGACCTTTACAATAATCGCAAGTTATTTTTACTAACGCCCCTTTGTCGAGTTTTATACCATGACCTTGATGCACCTTGTATCGGATTTGATCTAGTCGTTTACCGGTCTTGTTCTCAAGCTTTCCCGTGTCTAAAACAGGAGAAATTGCCTTTATCAGCCCAACATTAATCAATCTCTCATATCTGGCTTTTACTGTAGGAGTACTTACTTTGATCTCCCTTGAAATTTGGCGGAAGGATTTCCTTCCATCTTTGATAAGAGATTCAAGTAACGCAACATCAATTTCATCTAATTTAAATGGCATATGTGGACAATATTCTAAATCTATATTTGAACATTTTACAATTGTAAAGTCCTGTTCTTAAGTATCAAGTAATTAATAAAAAATGTATGTCTTTACAAATTGAAGTAAAAAAATCAGTATTGGTAATGGCATTTACTTTGTTTTCTCTAGTATTTGTTGGGATAATTTTTTCACTAACTAGCAATTTTGTTGTCAAAGGAGATCAAGACATATCATATCTGTCTTGGCTGATCATCGCTTATGTTGCAGGTCTTTCTATGATTGTATTACCATGCACGTTACCTCTAGTCTTCATCATAGTTCCGCTAAGTATGGGTCAAGGTCACAAAAAAGGACTAGGCATGGCCTTGTTATTTGGGGCTGGGCTGACAACCACAATTACTTCCTACGGAATTGGAGTTGCGGTTCTAGGCAAAACTGCTTCATTGGATCAAATTTCATTTCTGATGTTTCTTATTGCAGGGATGGCTGCTTTTGTCTTTGGCCTATCACAACTACATCTTATCAAACTAAGTCTGCCATCATATTCTGGGACACCAAAATTTATTCAAAATAGGGGTGACTACACAAAATCTTTTTTGATGGGCACTTTGTTGGGAAATGCCGGTGTTGGATGTCCCAACCCATTGTTCTACTGGTTGTTAATTTATGTTGCAAACGCAAGCAGTATTGAAATTGGGGCATCACTTGGTCTCGTTCATGGAATAGGAAGATCCATTCCGTTAATTCTGATGTCTGTCCTTGCAATAATGGGAATCAATGCTACAAGGAATCTGACATCAAAAAGAGTTTCAATAGAAAAAGCAACAGGGTGGATGCTTATTGTTATTGGTTCATTTTTAATAATAAATGGACTCCCTGGTGGTCATGAATGGTATGAAGGAACAGTAGTCCATGTCATCTGGAACAATCTAGTATCCATCACTAATATTTCTCCAGAATTTCATATCGGACAACACACACATCAAAATGTCTTTGGCTTTGAAATTCCTAAAGATTATGCACCCATCATACTCTTAAGTTTAATAATCGTGCCAATAGTATGGTATGCAATCAATAAGAAAAAAGAGGTTTTGATATGAAAGATCCTGTTTGTGGAATGGAGGTAAACAACAAAGGGGAATTATTAATTCATAACGGAAAAGAATACAGATTTTGTTGTGCCACTTGTAGATGGGCTTTTGAAAAAGGTCCAAAACAATTTGAAGAAAAAACATGAAAGTGGAAATATTGACAACACCTGACTGCACTAACTGCAGCATGCTTGAAAAAATATTGGATGATTTGAAGATTTCATACGAAATAATAGATGTGACTGAAAAACCAGAATATCTAAAAAAATATCCAATATATACAGCACCTGGGTTGGTTTTGAATGGAAAATTAGAATTTACTGGAATACCAAAGAGAGAAAAGATTATTGAAAAACTAAAATCAATGTAAATACAATATTGTAAAATATTATAATTTTAGATGTTGGATTTTCTTCCAAAGACCTTTTAATTGTTCGAAGATACACGAAATTGTTCAAAAATGGCAGGTGATCCATATGTAAAACGCCTTCTGTGGTTTGTCTTTGCGGGATCAAAAGGAGGTTTGAACAGAATGCGTCTCATAGGTACGATAAGGAAGACTCCTCTTAATGCCAATCAATTAGCAAAAGAACTTGGATTAGACTACAAAGCAATCAAGCATCACATAGGCGTGCTTGAAAAAAACAATCTCATAACACGAATTGGTGACAAATATGGAGTCACTTTTTTCATTTCTACGTTCTTAGAAGTTAATCTAGAAACATTTGATGAAATTGTAGCCAAATTGGAAAAAAGTAAATAAGCTTAGGAGAATGAATTTTTTTACATGGAACCAATGATGACAATTAATACAATAGTATCTGGTCTAAACATGATTGTGTTAGGTGTTTTAATTGGCGTATTTGCAAAGATGTATCAAAAAACAAAAGCACAGATTCCATTGGGAATGATATTTTTTGCTGCACTTTTATTTTTGCATAACATAATTGGGGTATATGCATATTTTTCAATGATGGATCTTTATGCTGCGGGACTTTTACCATATCTTCTTGCAGTCCATATTGCAGAACTTGCTGGAATTTTGATATTTCTTAAGATTACTTTGCAGTAGCTCTGATTTATTTGTGAGTCAAATGCAGGATTTTTGTGGGGCAACAATACAAAGAGTATCTTAAATTAAACAAGAACATTCTACTTGGATTTTTAACATCGATTGTTATTTCAGCGATAGTTGCACAACTACTTTCAGGCCACGAACCTTACCTGAATGCTACTCTAACACTTGTAGTCGATAACGTAGTGTACTTTTCAACCTTTGGTGGATTATACTATCTAGACAATAGAAAAAAGTATTTTCTAAAATCAGGCGAGGCAGACAAAGTTGCACTAAAAAAAGACCTCATCAAAATAATAACCTCGCTTGGAATAGGTGAAGTGGTATATAATATAGCAAGATGGGTTTTACAATATTATTTATTAACAGAAAAGTATGATCCCTATTTGGCATCCATTGTCTCCCAATCTGTATCAACTACAATATACATGGTGGTTGTGAATCTCAGTGTAAAATTAACGAGGTTATACAAGGATGGCACTTAGCATATACGTAGATGGTTCAGGAGGACCGAATTCAGGGTTTGGCTTTTTTGTAAAGGAGACAGGTGAATCTTTTTATAAAAAGGAACCAAACATTACAAATAATCAAGCAGAATATCTTGCCATAATTAGTGCATTGAAAAAATTTTCAGATTACAAAGATCAGATAAACATTTACAGTGACTCCAAAAACACAGTATCTCAATTAAATCACGAATTTGCAATAAACAGTCCTGAACTTAGAACCTTGGCTATGGAGGCTTGGAATTTGATGGGGAAATATTCCAATCTTTTAATAAAATGGATTCCAAGAAAAGAAAACATGGCAGGAAAGATGCTTGGAAGTTAATGGGAACGGATAACTTATTATACAATCCAATTTGATTCCAATTCATTAAAAATGTCTGATTCAGTTTTTCTTTCCCCAAAATCTATTGCAATTATTGGAGCCTCTGATAAAGAAGGAAGTGTAGGACGCGCCATTACATCAAATATTATGAAAGGATACACTGGGAAAATTTTCCCAATAAGTCCGACTAGAGATGTTGTATTTGATAAAAAGGCATACAAGAGCGTACTTGATGTTCCAGAAGAAATTGATCTTGCCGTAATTATTACAAAAAATGATGTGGTGCCTTTTGTACTAGAAGAATGCGGCAAAAAGAAGATTCAGGGTGCTGTTGTAATCACTGCTGGATTTAAGGAAGTAAACGAAGCAGGGGCGGCACTTGAGAGAAAGTTAGGCGAAATTGCAAAACAATATGGTCTGAGAATCATAGGTCCAAATTGTCTTGGTGTGATGAATCTTGCACCGCAAACAATGATGAACTCAACATTCCTAAAGGTAACTCCAAAATCAGGAGGAATCGCACTGGTTTCTCAAAGCGGAGCTATTTGTGCAGCCCTAGTAGAAGATGCAAGTGCTCAGGGAATTGGATTTTCGGCTGTAATTAGCATGGGAAACAAAGTGGATCTCAACGAAGTGGATATCCTAAACATGCTTGCAAAGCATGAGCAAACCAAAGTAATAGTCATGTATCTTGAAGATTTAGGAAACGGTCCAGACTTTCTAAAAATCTGTAAACAAATAACACGTCTTAATTCTATAAAAAAACCTGTTGTCGTTTTAAAATCTGGTCGAAGTCCTGAAGGCGCAAAGGCTGCAATGTCTCACACTGGAGCCCTGATGGGCTCTGATGAAATTTATGACGCACTACTAAAGCAATCTGGAGCAATCCGTGTGGATACGATGGAAGAGCTATTTGATTATGCAACAGCGTTTTCTAAACAACCACTTCCAACACAAGGAGACCTTGTCATTGTATCTAATGCAGGAGGACCAGCTATCATATCAACAGATGCTTGTTCGAAGCTAGGGATTAAAATGGCAAAAATAGAGGAAATAAGACCGAAGATAAACGCAGTAATCCCTCCTTGGGGGTCTTCCAGAAATCCAGTTGACATTGTAGGTGATGCAGATTTTAATAGATTTGACAATGTACTAAACGAAGTTTTGGCACACCCAAATGTGGGTTCTGTTATTGCAATGTGTACTCCATCTGCAACTTTGGATTACAATAAACTTGCTGAAGTTATTGTTAATGTGTCTAAAAAATATCCAAACAAAACCATTCTTGCAAGTCTTATGGGCTTAGATGAGGGAATTAAAAACAAGGAAATACTTGCGCAAGGAGGTATACCTCACTACGCCTATGCAGAAACGGCTATTCGCTCCCTTAATGCAATGTTAAGGTTTACAGCATGGTCACAAACTGCTGAAGGAACCATTCGAAAGTTTACTGTAAATAAAAAGAAAGTGGAAAAGGTACTTGCAAAAGTTAAAGCAGAAGGAAGAAAAAATCTTCTGGAAGAGGAAGGACAGGAAGTTTTACGAGCTTATGGTTTTCCAATACCAAAAAGTATTCTTGCTACAAAAGATAAGGAAGCAATTAAGGCCGCAAAAAGAATTGGTTTTCCGGTAGTGATGAAAATTGCGTCACCACAAATTATACATAAATCAGATGCAGGTGGAGTAAAAGTTGGACTAAAAAATCCAAAAGAAGTAAGGTCTGCATTTAAAGAAATAATTAAGAATGCAAAAAAATATGATAAGAAAGCCATCATCAAAGGAATCCTAGTACAAGAAATGGTCAAGGGTGGTAAGGAAACCATAATTGGTTCGAAATTAGAACCTGGGTTTGGACCTGTTGTAATGTTTGGGATGGGTGGAATCTATGTCGAAGTCCTAAAGGATGTTACATTCAGGCTTGCCCCCATTACAGACAGGGAGGCAGACGAAATGATTTGTTCTATTAAAACAAACAAACTTTTGCAAGGGGTGCGGGGAGAAAAACCCTCTGATGTTAAAAAATTATCTGAGTGCATACAAAAACTTTCGCAGCTTGTTAGCGATTTTAAAGAAATAAAGGAACTTGACATGAATCCTGTTTTAGTCTTTGAAACTGGAAAGGGTTGTAAAGTAGTAGATGTAAGAATCGGTCTTTCCTGATCGCATATCCTAACATTTTGCGGCTAAATCTCATACCTAAGATTTTATATTCCTTTAATGAAGAAACAGATGCATGCCAATTAGGACAGGTTCTGAGTATATACAAAGTCTCAGAGGCAGAAATCTTAAGGTCTACCTTTTTGGAGAACGTGTTAAGGAACCAGTAGACCATCCAATAATACGACCGTCAATTAATGCTGTTGCCGAGACGTATGATCTTGCTGTCAGAGAAGAAGATCTTGCTACAGTACATTCTTCAATAACAGGACAAAAAATAAATCGATTTTTGCATATTGCTGAAAGCGCTACAGATCTTGTCAACCAAAATAAAATGCAAAGAAAACTAGGTCAAAACACTGGAACATGTTTTCAGAGATGTGTAGGAATGGATGCGCTAAATTCACTTTATTCCGTAACCTATGAGGTAGATGAAAAATACAAAACAAACTATCACAAACGACTAGTTGATTTTATCAAAATGGTTCAAACTGAAAATCTTGTCATTGGCGGTGCAATGACCGATCCTAAAGGGGACAGAAGTAAAGCTCCACATGAACAAGAAGATCCTGATGTGTTCTTACATGTAGTGGAAAAGAATGACAAAGGTGTTATCATTAGAGGTGCAAAAGCCCACCAAACCGGCTGTATCAACTCACATTGGATTATAGTAATGCCAACAATGCGATTACAGGAAAATGACAAAGATTTTGCGATAGTTGGAGCTGTTAAGGCAGACGATCAAGGAATTACATACATCTATGGTCGACAGTCGTGTGATACGAGAAGTATGGAAGAAGGAGATCTTGATGCAGGAAATGCAAAATTTTCAGGACAAGAGGCAATGATAATTTTTGATGACGTTTTCATTCCTTGGGAACGTGTTTTTATGAATGGTGAGTATGAATTTGCTGCGATGCTTGTAGAACGATTTACATGTTATCACAGAAGAAGTTATGTTTGTAAAACTGGATTGGGTGACGTACTTATCGGAGCTTCAGCAGCCATTGCAGATTATAACGGGATTCCAAATGTATCCCATATCAAGGACAAACTTGTAGAAATGACACATCTAAACGAGAGCATTTACGCAGCTGGAATTGCGTCCTCATTTCAAGCACATCAAACAAAATCTGGAGTTTGGTTAAACGATGACATGCTTGCAAATGTATGCAAACACAACGTAACAAGATTTCCATACGAGATTGGGAGGCTAGCACAAGATATTGCAGGAGGCCTAATGGTTACATTGCCATCAGAAAAAGACTTTAGAAATCCAGAAACCGGACCAATTCTTAAAAAATACCTGAAGGGACGTAAAGGGGTCGACGTCGAAAACAGAATGAGGATCCTAAGACTGATTGAAAATATGACAATGGGAAGAAATGCTGTAGGTTATCTTACCGAATCAATGCATGGAGCAGGATCACCACAAGCACAAAGAATTAACATTTCACGACTGATGCAGCTTGGCTATAAAAAGAGACTTGCCAAAAATCTTGCAAACGTAAAAGAAGACCCAGATCTCACACCTGAGCAAACTGATTATTTCGAAAGAGTATTCAGTGTAAATAAAACAGAAAACAAAAGTCTTGCAGAAAAACTAACTGGTGTACGAAACTAGATTTCTTTTCTTTCTGATTCTTTAGGTTCTATATCTCTAGGACTCTTAGACAATTCGTTAAAACTTCCTAATTCAGTTGGTGTTGATGTATTTGTAACATCAGAATTTGCTGGAGGAAATTGATCTGATGAAACCACCTGACCTGATTTTGTTTTATTTTTTCCATATTGTTTGTAGATCATTATTCCAACAATAACCGCAATTATGATATAATTTATCGGGGGAGTGAGGATTCTTGTAACATATCCTATTTGTGGAATCACATATGCTACTTTACCAATATATTCATCCTTGGTTATTGGAAAATCGGTTCCTGGTATAGACGCGGGATTCGCATCTCCCTTTGTTCTAACTACATGTGGAGATTCATTAAGAATCTCAGCTACCCTGTGTACAATAACTCGATCATGACCAGATGGTCGGTTGAAAACTATGATATCTCCCTTTTGAATTTTATCAAATGGATCGTTACCCTGCACTACAAGAACGTCAAAAACATTCAGATTTGGTTCCATACTGCCACTTGAAACTACATAAAATGGATTGTCAGTACCAAAGGCAATCCTGAGACCGAACCAAATGATAGCAACACCAATCACCACTATTATGATATCTTTTACTGCTGCTGAAACTCCAGAATGTTTACTCAAACTACACCCTGTCCAATAAGTTTGTAAAATAAATCTTGCTCAACATTGTATTACCTATTTTATTTTTTTACCACAACTTTCACAGAATTTTGCATCTGATTTATTTTCAAAACCACAGCCACTACACTTTGAACTTGAGTTTGATTCCTTGCTACCGAGAAGCACTATCTCTCCTACTTTTTTAATCTCATCCCACTTTATTACAGCCTCACTTCCATCCTTTTTTGTAACAACTAATACAATCCCTTGTTGTCCGATTTGGATTCCAACCTGTTTTACAGATCCGATTCTTCTTGCTTCAGAATCATAAACAGCCAAACCTGTTAAGGAATTAAACGTAGTAACTTCAGATGATATTAATTCTGGCTGTGAAAGAGTTTGTTGTGGCGATGTGTATTCCGGGGGTGATTCATCAAGAATTTGACTCGCAAGTGTTTGGGGTTTTGCTAGACCGACTTCTGCACTTTCATCTGGTTTGCTAAAACTCCTATATTCTGCAAGAACGGAACCACAGTTAGAACAGATGTATTGCCCTTTTTCTATAAGCATTAGATTATCTGCAACAAGTTCGTTTGGGTTTTCATAATCTATTCTTGGACATCCTTCAAAGTCTTTTTCACAGTTGTTGCAAAAATATTTTGAAATCTTCTCTGCATCGATTCTTCCTACAGGAGCTAGAAATAGATCAGGCCCACCAAGATTTCCCTTTCTTTGTTGGTCGTCATCAACCGAGGCCATGACATATCCACCAGAACCTCTCAGTTTTTTTAATCGAAGTTCTGCACTCATAGTTTAGGTCTATAAAAAAGTCATTTAAGTATGTATTCCGGCAGTAAATTTTACAAAAAAAATATACCATATACATCTGTCTAACATCCGAAAATTATACAATTTCTAATAACATGCCATTTTTTTTGTAATATTTTGGAAAGGGTTATTAGACGCAAAAACTGAGTTAAAACATCGAAAATAATGACGGAATAAGCAATGAGCTTTCTCTGTCATTGCTTAAGAAAGATGAAAGAAATTGATAACATTTGAAGAATTAGGAATGAAAAAATCCATATTGGATGGATTGAAGGAACTAAATTTCCAAGCACCTTTTCCAATACAAGCTGCAGCTATACCCATTATACTTTCAGGACAAGATGTAATTGGTCAAGCACATACAGGTACTGGAAAGACAGCAGCATTTGCCTTACCAATATTACAAAACCTAGTACCAAAAGGTGGAATACAAGCACTAATACTTGCACCAACAAGAGAACTTGCAGTTCAAATTTCTGGTGAGATTAACAAGTTTGCGAAGTATACTGGAATCAAAAACACCACCATATACGGGGGTCAGAGCATCAGTGTACAATTTAGAGACCTCGAAAGGGGAGTCGAAATTGTTGTAGCAACCCCTGGAAGACTAATTGACCATCTAAAACGTGGTTCTATTGAATTAAACGACATAAAATATGTTGTATTGGATGAAGCTGATACGATGCTTGACATGGGATTTATAGATGATATAAAATTCATTCTTAATCTTGTTCCTGAAGAAAGAATTGCATCCTTATTTTCTGCAACAATGCCAGCCGAAATTCTTCGACTTGCAGAAAAATACATGAAAAATCCACAACAGGTTTTCATCGATGCAGACGATCTAAGTGGAGAAGGAATAGATCAAGCATTCCTAGTTATTCGTGACAGAGAAAAGACTGACTTTTTATTCAAATTTATCAAAGAAAATAGGACTGGACAAACTATTGTTTTCTGTTCTACAAAGGATAGAACAAGAAGAGTTGCACATGAGCTTACTCAAGCAAACTTTAACGTGGTTTCAATTCAAGGCGACATGTCTCAATTTAGAAGAGATAAAGCAATGTATCTATTCAAAAAGGGGAAAGTAGACATCCTTGTTGCAACAGATGTTGCTGCAAGAGGAATAGATGTGCCAGAAGTGGCCCTTGTCATAAACTATGATGTTCCAAATCAGGACATGGTGTACTTCCATAGGATTGGAAGAACTGCAAGAGCTGGTGCAAAAGGAAGAGCAATTACGCTAGTTTCCTACTCTTCAATTGGAGATTTTAAAAATATAGTAAACCAAACCAAGGTTCCAATAACCGATCTAAATAAACAACTTGGAATAGAGGTGAAGATCCCCGATCCATTGAAAAGAGAAGTTGGCCACAGAGGTGGAGGATATAGAAGTGGAGGTTACAGAGGTGGCGGATATAGGGGAGGATCCAGAGGTGGAGGATATAGAGGTGGGAGAGAATATGGTAGAGATAGACAGGATAGTAGACAGGATAGTAGACAGGATAGTAGACAGGATAGCAGACCAAGGTACGGAGAACGAAAACACGGTTCTAGAAATTATTATGGTCTAAGAAGCCGCTGGTAAAGAGAACTCCATAACCAATCAACATATTTAGGGATGATTTTATTAATTATTTCTGATAAAAATGAGTAACGCAAAAGCAGTAAACACAAAAACATGGCAAACAGAAGTAATGGACTCACAATTGCCAGTCTTTGTAGATTTTTGGGCAGAATGGTGCGGTCCTTGCAGAATGGTCGGACCAGTTGTAGAAGAACTTGCAGCAGAATATTCAGGCAAGGTAAATTTTGTCAAATTAAACGTAGATGAAAGTGGTGAAGTCGCATCAAAATACAACATATTTAGCATTCCTACACTTGCCGTTTTCAATAAAGGCGAGGTAATTGCACAACAAGTAGGAGCAGCTTCAAAAGATTCCTACAAAAACATGATAGAAAACGCCCTAAAAAAGATCTAGATAGACAAAACCATGCCTCTCATTTTTTCAAACTAAAATAATTAATAGCGGCTTAGGGAACTTTTTGTATGTCTTTTGGAGATGTAGACACTTTAAATCTTTTATTTGATAAACTTCAGAGTCTCCTAAACGATTCCCAGGGATATTACGAATCTTTTCTTGACGCTAATACATTATACAAACAAGGAAAGCTATCAGAAAAGGAATTTTTTGAAAAACTTGGTGATTATGTAGTGGCATATTCTGCATTAGAATTTCTTGCTGTTAAAGTAATTTTTGAATTGAAAAAATCACTTGATAAAATGGCTGGAGGGAGTGTTCATGGTACAACAGCTATGGGTTCTACCGTTGGTATGGCAGGATTTGGCATGACTTCACCTCCACAACCTATGACTCCAACTCCTCAGATTCTAGGACGTCCGCCCCAAATTATTTCTGCAGCTGCATTTAGTGCTCCTGGAGCTTTACCTACACCGGATCCATCTCTCTTACCTCAAAGATCAACCGTTCCAAGTTGTACTTCTTGTGGGGCTTCAATAAGGCCAAATGCTAAATTTTGTACTAAATGTGGAAATAAACTTCAGTAATAATAAATTAATTTTTAGAATTAGTCCTGAGTAGCACCGCACTCTGTACAGAATCTTGCGTTCTGTGAAATCTTAATACCGCATTCTGAACAAAATTTTGTTGAAGAATCTGTTTCAGTTTTAAGACTGCCATAAATTCCACCACTTGATTTTATGGCACCTGTAGGAACATACTCCTCATCGATAATTGGTACTGGTGCAAAATCTTTCTCTTCCACATATGCCATCATTCTAAGCATTGTTTGACCAGGATTTTTTGGATCTGGAATTACGTCACCTAACCAGAACGCAAACCTCGTAAGTGTTAGATCAGGAGTAGAAAACGTCAAGGTATGGCTCGACATGTATTCTTCCGCAGCCGTTTTTCCATTAAACACCTTCATAGTTTTCATTATTTTGACTAGCTGTATATTGTTTTTTGGAAAATGGTGGACCAGGGGGGATTTGAACCCCCGACATCCGCGTTGCGAACGCGGCATCACTACCACTAGACTACTGGCCCTTTTCATACCAAGAATCTTCTCTGTTTTTATTCATTTACTCAAAGAATAATACTAGGTTTCTAAGAAAAACACTAATGACTTTTGATACTGTAATTATTGATTCACATGTAGTTTTACCCTCTGGAATTGTTGAAAAAAATATTGTAATTGATGAGGGGAAAATTGTTAATCTTACAAATGAAATTCCTCAATGTAGTGTAAAAATTAATGCAAGAGGATTAGTTTCAATGCCAGGAGTGATAGATCCACACGTACATTATGGTGTTTATTCTTCTATTGAAAAAGCTGCAGTGACTGAGTCAAGAGTTGCGGCAATTGGAGGTGTCACGACAATGATGAGAATGCTTCGACTGGGGGGTTCTTACAAAAAACTGCTTGATTTACACCTTGATGAAAGCTCAAAATCACATTATATTGATTACACGATACATGCCTCAATACTACAAAAAAATCAAATCGACGAAATGGAATTTTGCAAAAAAAAAGGAATCAGCTCATTCAAACTTTACATGAATCTTGGAGAGGATATAGGACATGTATACATGGATATGACACCCAGAACAAATTCACTACAAGAAGAAAAAGTTGAAATCAATTCTGAAATGGTTGAAAAAATAGTCTCGACTGCGGCATCTCTTAATTGTCCTGTTTTAGTTCATGCTGAAAATTACCAAATGTGCTCATGTGGAATAAGGGAAGCAAAAGAAAAAAATAAAGATGGTCTAGGTGCATGGTCAGAAAGCAGATCTGTTGAGTCTGAGGTAAAAGCAATAAAGTCAGTTTCTAAAATTGCAAAAAAAGTAGGTTGTACCCTATACTTTGTTCATATTGGTTCACAGGGGGCCATGAATGCAATAAAAGAAGAAAAAAAGAATGGAACAAAAATCTATGTTGAAACATGTCCTCATTATCTCACATTATCATTTGAATCACAGAAAGGATACCTTGCAAAAGTAATGCCGCCTATCAGAAGTTCAAAGGATATGGATTTTATGTGGAATGAAGTTAAATCTGGAGGAATTGATTCGATAGGAACAGATCATGTTGCAAATCAACTCAAACTAAAACTTGGAGGAAATGATGTATGGGGAACACTTGCAGGCTTTCCAGGAATAGGAACTATGTTGCCCATAATGCTAAGTGAGGGAGTAAACAAGGGCAGAAT
This sequence comes from Nitrosopumilaceae archaeon, assembly GCA_035455245.1. Taxonomy (GTDB): domain Archaea; phylum Thermoproteota; class Nitrososphaeria; order Nitrososphaerales; family Nitrosopumilaceae; genus UBA8516. The sequence goes on from DATIFN010000042.1 coordinate 39,689, forward strand.
TACACTGCAACAACTTACAGAACTTACTAGCCTAAAAACATCAAAGATATTTGGTCTGTTTCCGAAAAAGGGGACCATTCAGCGAAATTCGGATGCAGATGTTGTTCTGGTGGATCTAAAAAAAGAGAATAAGGTATCAAGTCATCTTCTTGATGGATTTTCTGATTATACTGTATATGAGGGATGGTACCTAAAGGGATGGCCTGTTAAGACTCTTGTAAGAGGTGAGGTTGTGGCAGAAGATTCCAAAATTATAGGCAAACAAGGATATGGGAAATTTATAGCAAGACCGATTTAGGTCAACACATCGAATTTGCCATTTTCTTTTACTTTGTATATGATATCTGGTTTTCTTGTAAAGATGCCAACTTCTATTACACCGGGAATTTGAATTATTTTCTCAGCTAACTCTTTTGGATTTGATATTTCACCGAATCCACAATCTAAAATTATATTTCCATTTTCTGTAACAAATGGATAACCACGTTCTATGGTACGGAGAACAGGTTCGCCACCGAATTTTTTGATCTGTTTTGCCGCGATATTTCTGGCAAATGGGTGTACCTCGATCGGTACACTGTGATTTAGTTTTTTTACAAATTTAGTTTCATCTGCTATTATGATCACCTTTTTTGCTATGTTTATGAGGATCTTTTCTCGTAAAAGGGCCCCTCCGCCACCCTTTATCATGTTTCTTTCTTCATCTATTTGATCTGCTCCATCAAAAACAATATCAATGTGTTCTATTTGATCTGCCTCGATTATGGGAATTCCACCTAATTCTGCTTCCAGCTTGATTTGAAGTGATGTTGGGACTGCCTTTATTCTGATATTTTTTTCCTTAAGATATGACGAAAGGGATCTAACTAACTCGGTTGCAGCTCTTCCACTCCCTAGTCCTAAAACATAATTATCGTTTACAAGTTTTAGTGTATCACGTGACAATGCCTTAATGGCATCATCCACAGTCAATTATTCTACCTCTACTTGCTCAAGTTTAGAGAGTGCTTTCATTATTTCGCTTTTTATCTTATCAATATCTTTATCATCGTCTTCTAATTTTTCATCCTCTGGTATTTTTACTGCTGACGGAATGTGAATCTTCTTCTCAACGGTTGGTTGAACTGGTTCCGGTTTTGGTACTTCGATGATTTGTTCAACCTCCCTTATTTTTGGTTTTTCAATCTCTACATGATGCTCGGTTATTATTTCATCCTTTATCTCTTTTGGTGAAAAAATAGTTGTCGGTTTTACCAACTCCAAGGGAAATTCTGGCATCTTATTTGGAATTTCTGTAAGTGTTGTGATCTCAAATGATTTATGAGATCCAATTGATGGGATTTCGATAGGTGGCATTGGTACAAAGATCTTTTCTCTTGGAGGCTCAGACATTTTTTCTATCTTTTTCATCTCGGTTTTTTCTAAGTTCGTCTCTTTGACTGGTTCTTGTTTTATCTGAGGAGTGATAGATCCTACTGTTATTTTGGAAGAAATTTCGTGCAACCTTTGATCTAACTGAGAAAGCTTTTGATCCATTAAAGTAATTAATCCATCCCCTAATGGTCCGATATCAGGATGTTTACTTGCAGCTTCAAGTCTTTCGATTTTTGCTATAACTAATCCAAGCTGATTTTGATATCTAAGTAAAAGTCTATCACGCTGAATTTTTGAAAATTCTGATTCGTTTTGATATATTCTAGATATGGTTTTTGTGAGAATGTCTTTTTCTATTTTTAATGATTGAATCTGATTTTTTATTATTGGATTTGCTCTTAAAACAAATTTGTTGTTTTTCCGCTTTGGAATTTTATCTATTGCAATTGCAGTACAAGCCCCTGCAACCGACCCAAGAACTAGCACTAATTCTTGCATTTATGTATACCATTTGATCCAAGTGTATTTTCTAATTCTAGAGTCTGGATATCCACAACTAGCACAGCGTTTATGTCGTGCATGGAAAGAATTTTTTCCACATCTTCTACATCTGATGTGAGTGTGCTTTTTGGTATAGCCACCCATTGATGTTGTACCTTTAGTCATGTACTATCACTTTGGTGGTGGAGATATGATTACCACATTGTCTCCACGAACAACTATGGTTCCAAGACTCTTTGTCTCGCCCTCAGAAGGGATCTCTTCTGATGAGTCAAGTAGCAGATTCATGTGTTGGTCAAAACCATGCAAGTTTCCTCTTATCACTTTGCCTCCCTTCAGTTTGATAAGAACAACTTTGTTTAGACTCTCATCAAGTACTTTTACTGCCATATCTACTGACATTTATTTCACTTATTACCACTCAATCGAGGGTATATATTAAAATTTCATTGGTGTAATTTTCGGGTTTTCTCAGTAAGTCAAGTTTGACTCTTTTAGGAAAGTTTGCACTATTTCTGACAACATTTTCCTGCCTTCTTTTGCACTGGCATTTCGCGGATCCCCCCATATTCCATTTCTTGTTACATAAATGAAAGATTTTGTAGCAAGTTTGTTCACTTGGTTTTTTTGTTTTGGAGAAAGTCCATCTGTAGTGAAACCCTTTATTGCTTTTTTCATCTTAACTTTTTTTGATATGGCAAGCATAAGCGAAGTCTCTACAAATCCTGCATGATCAAGATCTTTTTTCATAAAATGCCAGTAAGAAAACACAAAAACTTTTGCTTTTCCTTTTGAAAGTTTGTACACTTTTTTTGGAATATCATATAATGAAGCTTGGTTTCCATGGTGCCCATTAAGAATTACAATAGTTTTTACCTTGTTTTTCCAAAGTGAAATACATAATTCTACCAGGATCTTCTGAAGTGTTGTTTTTGTAATACTCATATTAAAAAAAGGCGAATGTTCAAATGAAACTCCATAATTGATGGTAGGCAACCTCAGAAAGCCTGTTTTTTCTGAAATTCTATGTGAAATTTCTGATACTATGTCTGAATCCGTTGAGATTGGTAAATGTGGGCCATGTTGTTCAATTGAACCCACAGGAATTATGGCTACTTGTTTTTTGTTTTTTATCAGTTTCCTAAGATAAGGATCCTGCAAATGGATTGTATCTGTCATCTAGATCGCTTAGGTTTGACGTGAACTTTGCCCCAGTAAACCTCGAGTCGTCCGTCAAGATGCATTTGTACTGCTTCCAACAAGGTCTTTGCTTCTATTTTTTGACCCTTTTTTTTCAACGATTCAACAGTTTCATTAGCATCAATCGCAAAAGCATCTTGAAAAATTATTGGTCCTTGATCCAAATCTTCAGTGACATAGTGTGCAGTACATCCAACTATCTTAGCTCCACGTTCATACGCTTGCATATATGCAAAAGCACCTGGAAATGCAGGTAGCAATGATGGATGTATGTTGATGATTCTATTTGGATATCGCCAAACAAAATTTGGAGACAAAATCCGCATGTATCTTGCTAAGACTATCAAATCAACGTTGTATTTTTTTGCTATGTCAAGGATCTTTTTTTCCGCTTTCGATTGATCAGGATCATTTACTACTACAAAAGGAATATTTGCTTTTTTTGCAAACAAAGAAAGTGTTTTTTCTGTGCCTATTATTACACTAACTTCTCCTTTTAGTTGATTTTTTGATCTTGCCACTAAGATCGCATCAAGACAATGCGATTCTTTTGTTACAAGCAAAGCGATCTTTTTTCTAAGAACAGCTTCATGGTGTGTATTGACTTCCATCTTCAATCTTTTTGCTAGCTCATTCACTTCATGATCAAATTTTTTAATGTCAATTTTTTGTGTAAAGGACGCTTCAAGATACATTCCAAACAAGCCCCTGACTACATTTTGATTTATTTTTTCGATGTTGCCACCTCTTTGAAAAATAAAATTAGTAAAACCAGCGACTACGCCCTCATGATCCTTTCCTACAACAGTAATCTCTACAGTAGTTTTGTTCAATCTAAATTTGTTTGAAGATCGTACTTTATTAATGCTTTAAAGCACGAATATTTTGAACCTCATAACCTTTTGGGAAATTGGATTTCCGGTTAACTTGATCCTTTAATGATATTCCGTGTACGAATTGTAAGCAATCTCTAAAAACAATCTCTGAGTATTCATTCTAAGATTTGACATGGAACCCATTTTCATCATTTTATCATGGGCGATACTTTTAGTTTCTGGATTTGATGATTCTGATCCTCCGACTGGTGATAAGACATTCAAAGTAGAGTATTCTGATGTTGTTCAATCAATAAAAACGACCTCTGATGCAACTCTGGAATTTTGGGGATTTGAAATTGAATTAAAACAAAATTCAGTCGGTATCCTTGATGTCAAGATTCCTATAAATTTTCCAACTCCTGCAAGCTTTACTAATTCGTGGAATTTCGGCGAAAGGCCCAGTGTAATAGCAGACAATAAAGAAATAGACTATGATTTTGTCAAAGAGCCATGCTTTTTTCATTATTAAATCCCAGTTGAAGGTGAGAAAAATGTAGAGATTACCTATCCTGTAATAACTGCAGGAAAATGGCAACTTCACAGTTCAATACAATTTGATGAAAATAATCCATGTTATGATAAGGTGTTTTATGAACCAGCAATCAAATCGCCATTAAAACAATTCAAATCAGGAATTAAAATAGACGATATAAAATGTAAAGGTGAGCTTCAACTAATCTTCAAAGTAAAAAATGGTTCTCCCGCATGTGTAAAATCTGAAACCTCTATCAAATTGATAATGTTGGGTTGGGCTAAGAATATCTTTCTCTCAAATCATTGTACTGAGGCTTATCCTAATGGACTAGATACCTTTGAACAACCATTTTCACGAACTTCACCAAAAGGACTAGTTTTCTTTATGAAATCAAACTCAACTGCAAATATTTGTGTCAGATACACATCTCCTTATGACAATACTGGAATGGAACAAGTCTATGCAGAAATGTGGACAGGGAAGGAAATTATGAACCAGCATTGTCTTCAGAGATAGTAGTCAGTGCAAATCCTGGTTTTCTTCCATTAAATCGTGACGCCAATATTATAGTAACGTACACCATTACTCCTCTGAATAATTCAAAAGGAATTTACTGGATATCGGTCTCGCAAATATGTGAATTGATTCCTGTTGTTGTAGGAATTGATAATTCAGAGATTTCCAGTAGTGATATTCCAGTCTTCCTAGGATTTCATTCCTGTCCTGCTTCATCTTTGAACAGTAAAATTATTGGTGTATCAGACGCAAAAGTGGATTATAAAATAAGACAACCAATTGGAGAACCATAAGATAATAATCAAATTTGATGAATAACGTTTCTCGTATCGCTATTAATGCTTAAATAACCATTTAGAATACTTCGTACTTAGATAATGTGTGTATGCAACATGCAATCAAATTCTTTAATGCGTGAGTGAATGGAAGATCTAAACTTTTCAATTTTATACTATTTGAGGGAAAATAATGGATAGATCCAAAGGGTCAAACAAAAGTCGTAGTAGAGGCAATAGTTATGATCACAACAATCCCGTGAGACTTTGTTCAGTTTGTTCAACAATTGGAGGTTGGCACTGTTATGAGTGTTCAAAGGATTTCTGCAACATTCATTTTGCTAATCATAAAGAACAACAACTTTGTGTTGTAAAATAAGTGCGGGAGGTGGGATTTGAACCCACGAACTCCTAAAAGACAGGGTCCTAAGCCCTGCGCCTTTGACCAGGCTTGGCAACTCCCGCATGCACCATGACTTTTAAGACAAATTTATCTATTGTTGATGGTCTGTATGGCAAAATTATTTGGAACTAATGGTGTAAGAGGAGTATTTGGAGAAGGTCTTACACTTGATTTTATCTCTGAAATTACTCTATCAATTGCAAGTCTATTCAAAAAAGGACCAATCTTGGTAGGTTATGATGGAAGAGAATCTAGTATTATTATTTCAAAAATTGTAACAGCAGCACTAAGCTCAGCAGGTCTAGATTCTTCAGTTTGTGGTCTAGTTCCTACTCCATGCTTACAATTTGCC
>DATIFN010000043.1:0-6031 GCA_035455245.1 Nitrosopumilaceae archaeon
TCTAGTATCTCCATTCTTTTTTTATTATCACTAAATCCTGAAAAGACCATTCCTTTTTGATTAAATAATTCTAGATATTTTTGGTTAAACTCGTATCTGTGTCTGTGTCGTCGTGATATATTGTTTGATTTGTATAACTTGAATGCTAGGGTGTTGTCTTGAATTTTAATTTCATTTGCTCCCAGTCTTAGTGACCCACCAAGGTTTGATACTTCTTTTTGTTCCGGCAAAAGATCAATTACTGGATTTTCTGTATTTGGTGTAATCTCTGTAGAGTTTGCATTAGATAAATTACATACATGGCGGGCAAAGGCAATAGCAGCTAGTTGAAATCCAAAACAAATTCCAAGATATGGAATGTTTTTTTCTCTTGCATAATTTGCTGTTTTTATGATTCCTTCAGCTCCTCTTTCTCCAAATCCTCCAGGAACTAGTATTCCTTGATATGAGGAAAGTGAGTCGATGTTTCCATTTAGGTTCTCAGAATCAATCCAGTCGATTACGACATTTTTTCCAGTCTTTGCACCTGCGTGTTTTAGTGCGTGGTTTACACTTACATAACTATCTGCGAGAGTGACATATTTTCCCACCATTGCTATTCTCACACTCTCTTTTTGTGCTGAAAAAGAGTTGATTATCTCATTCCACTTGTCCCAGTTTGCAGATGCGTTTACCAGTCCAACCTTGCCAAATTTTTTAAAAATTACATCAACTATTCCTTGGTCATTTAACACCTGCGGTACTGTAAGAATTGATTCTACGTCATGACAAGAGAAAACATCTTTTGTAGAGATGTTTGAAAATAATGAAATCTTTCTTTTTGCTGCATCCTCTAGTGGCTGTGTACACCTTACAGCTAAAAGATCCGGTTGGATACCTATTCTTCTTAATTCTTGGACGCTGTGTTGTGTTGGTTTTGTTTTTTGTTCTCCTACAACATCAAGTGATGGTGCCAAAGTAACATGGACAAAGATGACATTTTCAGGTCCGTCTTCTAGTCTTATTTGTCTTAATGCTTCTAAAAACGGCAGGCTTTCAATGTCCCCAACCGTACCACCGCATTCTACTACAAGGACGTCTAGATTTTCTTTTTGTGCAATTTTTCTAATTCTTTCTTTGATTGCGTCAGTAACATGTGGTATGATTTGTACACATGCCCCAAGATATTCTCCTCTTCTTTCTGCTTCTATTACACTGGAATAGATTTGAGCTGTTGTTATGTTGTGGGTCTTTGAAATGTTTTGGTTTAGAAATCTTTCATAGTTTCCAATATCCATATCGCATTCGCCTCCATCTTCTGTTACAAATACTTCTCCATGAGCGATCGGATTCATAGTTCCAGCATCATAGTTTAGATATGGATCAATTTTTACACAAGAAACTTTTTGGTTTGATAGTTGTAATAGTTTTGCAATTGACGAAGTTACTACGCCTTTTCCAAGGCCAGACATTACACCACCTGTAACAAAAATGAATTTTGTCTGCATATCTATGGATGGAAAATGACCTTTTTATTCGTTATCGTAATTTGTTCCTAAAATTTTTGATCTTTATGGTGAAAATATTTTAGATCGCTTGGTGAATCTGAAATATTGGATTTTGTTTTGTTTTTGATAATTAATTCTGGTATTATACTGCTGATGGCAAATAAAACCTGCTAGAATCGAGAAAACAAGACAAAAATTGAAAAATCATGCCTATTTTTTGCTCTCAGGATTTTGTCTCATGACAGGTTTCTTTTTTGTCTCATCAACAAAACTACTTTGTAACATTAATTTTTTACATACAAGTACTTAACTTGATTATTATCGCCTTTCAGTTCAAATGGAACAAATCCATAAAATCAAAAACGACAGAATCAGATCACGAAGGGCGGTAGCTCCAATTATTGCAACCTTGCTCATGATAGCAATTGCAGTAGTCGGCGGTGTGATGATCTATGTGTTCACCCAAGGATTCTTTGGGAACAGCAGCATATCGACATCACCATCCGTAGATACTATCACCATGACGGGATATGATATGAGAGAAATCGCTGCGGTAAACGGTACAACATCACATGAGGGAACAGCCCTTGTAGGATTTGGTGACGACGCAGTCTCAGGAATGACTCTTGACGAGGAAGGAACAATCTACATCAAAAATGTAGGAGCAAAGCCATACACCATTTCAAAACTTGAAGTAAACGGTGCACCTTTGGACTTCATCGGTACTGCTGCTGGACCAACCGGCGGTCAGTATGCTGTAATTACCGTTCCAGATGCAAAGACAGCATTGGCTGGAACAACTCATCAAGCAGCACAAACTGTACTCCCAGGACAAGAAGCCACATTGCTTGTATCATTTGACGACGGCTCCGGCGCAAGTGGTGTTGATAACACAGCTGCACCAGGAAGAACAATCCCAGTCAAGGTAACTTCTGCAAGCGGATCTGTCTACAACTTTAATGTTGTTGTAGGATCAAAATCCTAAACAACCCAACTCCCTTTTTTTATTTTTTTCATTCTTGTTTATCCTTAGATCTTTTGTTATTTGAAGCAACAAAGAATCACACACTTATGATCCAACATGAATGTTATTTCTGGATTGGAAATCATTTCATCAAAAATTGTTACCGATTTGACTTTATCTTCTCATGTGATTTGGTGTAAAGATGTAACCTGCATGTATCTAAAATTTCTTACAAAGCCTTTTAAGCGATTTATCTAAAGTTTTACTGGTACCAAAATTGGAAATGAGAAAATTTAGTCAATTATTTGCTGCATTTTTGTTAATTTCTATTCTTGCTTCTAGTCCCACTGCTTTGATCGCAGCACAAAAAGCTGGCGGGAATACTGTTAATCTGAATCTTGCCCCTTCTATAATAGAACCCGGTTCTGGAACCCAAACCATGGGATATCTTAGTATTAAAAATAGTGCAGGTGTGCCTACGCCAGCTCAAAGTAACCTTGAGGTCCGGCTTGCCTCAAGCAATCCTTCTGTCGCATCAGTTCCTTCGAGCGTGACGATTCCCACGGGCCATGAATTTGTTAATTTTGAAATTACGCCAGGTGCAGAAGGTCAGACCGAAATTACTGCAAATTACGGGGGGCACGTATCCTCACAGAAATTTAGGGTGGGTGATATCCCAGTGATAATACCCGAAGATGCAGAGCTAAAAATCAATCTGCCCTCTTCATTGATGCGGGTAAATACAGAAATGCCTATGGCAGTTTTTCTAAAATTTAACGGAACTGTCCTTAAAGCTCACAAGGATATTGAAATTACTTTTGATTATGAAAAGTCGTTGATTAAACCAAGTGAAGACAAGATAATAATTAAAAAAGGAAACTATTACGGTTTGGCTACAATAAAAACTCTAGAAAAGGCAGGAAATGCCTTTATCAAAGCATCAGCCCCTGAATTTAAATTAAATTCTGCTGCAAGCATCCAAATATCTTCAACTGCTCCGGCTTCAGTTAAAATCAATGTTTTTCCATCATTTATTGCACATAGTGAAAAGAAATTCGATCTAGTTGTTAGTTTACACGATTCTGCAGGTTTTCCTACTGTGGCTACAGATGACGTAAAACTAGAGTTGTTTTCAAACTATACCAGATTGCAAGATAGTTTTGATAAAGAATTTGCTAACATGGATGCCACCATAAAGAAGGGATCATATGGGTACTATTTGAGACAAGCCTTTACATTCCTTCCTCCAGAACAAGATATCCCACAAGGAAAAGATTGCAAAGTATACCAACCTGATAAAATTATCGTGGGCGCAAGCGCACAAGGATTGGGCATATCAACTAACATGTTAACTGTGACCGAACCATTATCAGAGGATGACGATAAAGCCAAAATTAAGGAGGTAAAAGTTTTTGTGCCAAACGAAATGCCAAATAACGCTACCTCTGTTGTAGGGTATCAAGTCGGCACTATTGAAACCGATGAGGACGATGCCAGAGCAAAGGTGGAGAAAGAGCTTGAAAATGCTAATGATGCAGTAGATACCGCTACAGACCTGGTTGACCAAGCTAATGCTCTCCTAATTTCTCTACAGGAAAATCCAAATTCAACTCCGGCTCAGATCGCCACTGCACAACAGGGTTTGACTAATGCACAAATTCTTTTGGCACAGAATCAAGCTAGGGTGAATACGCTTGAAGACCAACTAGATGATTGTATAGAAAATGATAAACCAATTGACGATCTTCCGGAGGGAACGTTTTATCCAGTCCAATCTAACACAATTTATTCATCAGACAAACTATACAACAATCTGAAAATAATATCAAGTGATCAAAATATTGCAAGAATCGATAAACCAGGTAATGTTGACACCGCATCATCATTTGGCACATCATTGATTTCTAGCGGACAGAAAGCCGGTAATGTTAACATCTCTGCTGTTCTTGGTGGACTGGGTTCGGGTTCAAACAATACAAGTATAGTGAATCAGCTAAAGCCAAGTAAGACGGTGATTTTTACTCCAATTGGTGATGGGAAAATAATATTTAATTCTGAAGGATACTATGATCTGTTTGTTGTTTCCCTGGATTCTGTAGGACGACCAACAAGCTCCAAAAATCCAATTAAATACATTATTGAACCAATTAATGAATTTGCCGAGATAAATCCTCAGCAGACTTTTGCAAAGGTGGAAGGGCAAACGTGGCCATCTACTGGTGCTAGTAATGCCCCATTAAGCACAAGTGCGACTCCTATAGGAATTGATTCAGAGGCAACTTTGAAAACAACCGCTGCTTTGCAGCTTGTTTCTTCCTCACCTACGGCAAAACTGATGATGGCAGTTGATAGTATTGCAGGAGTGGAAAGCACCAATCCAATAGGAGTAGTTCAAATAATAGACTTTAATGGAAATCCATACCCAGTTCCTGCTGATTTGGTGATTATTCTAAAATCGGATAAACCAAAATCTGTTGGTGTACCATCTTCAGTAACTATTCCTAAAGGAAGCTCCTTTGCTGAATTTCCAGTTACAACTTTTGGCTTAAAGGATACTGCCAAAATTTCTACTGTTGCTACAAATGTACTCCAGTCACAGGCTACCATATCTGTGGTACCGTATGTTGCCAAGCTGAAAATCTCTAATGATCCGATCACTACTCCGCTTGTTGCCAATCAAGATATTCCAGTTAAGATTTTCATTGATGATCAATACAATTCTCCAGCAGAAGGTGTTACAGTAAGGTTAAGCACTGATGTAAATGGAACAGCAAGCCCTGACAGTGCCACTACTGATTCTAAGGGGGAAGCTACCTTTACCTTTAAAGCTCTACAAGGAAAAAGTACTGCCATTACAGTGCATGCTATAAAGTCTGGTTATGAAGAGCAGACAAAAACAATAAACCTTGACGTTTTGTACGTTCCTGGTATCCAAATCAATTGGGTCTTGTATGTTGCCATGGGTGGTGCAGTTGCAGTTGTTGCAGTTGTAGCTTTGGTGTTCCTGAGAAAACCAAAAGAATTATCAGATGAAGAACAAGAAGAAATTTAGCTTTGAAAATTTTTATCAGTAAAAACACTTTTACTTGCCACAAAGGCAATTTCTTGATTGTGTAATGGCATGGCAGAGATGATGGGCTTTTAGTTCACATTTTGGAGTTTCAAAGGATGAGGATAATTCCAAACAAAAGTCAGCTGGATTAAAGTCAAAATTTGGCTCAGTAAAATCGGGGATTCTTGGCTTTGATGATAAGCTTGGATTTCCTTTGCCATCTGGAAACTTGTATCTTTTTTCAAGTTCCCTAGGAAGTAACGCTGACCTTTTTGCACAACAAATTTTGTATCGAAATGTTACTGATGAGGGCAAAGTTGCCTATTATACAGTCGAGCGAAGCAGTTCAGACGTAATAGAAGACATGGGACTTTTTGGGATGAACATAGAACAATATGTCAAGGACGGAACATGGGTGTTTACAAGACTAGTTGTCCCTAGTATGAAAAGCCTTATAGATGCCATGCCAAAGGATTCACCAGAAAAAAAATTAGATCTTAGCTCACTATTAGAATTTGGGAAAAATTT
>DATIFN010000044.1:0-4987 GCA_035455245.1 Nitrosopumilaceae archaeon
GGCAAAATGTACTCATAGTTGGAGTTGATTCTCCAAAGGAAGCAGTTAGGTATATTTTAGAAAAAATTAGTTCTGCATAGACACCAGCAGCGGGTCTGGTTCATAAAACTGACCAAATTTTTGTGCTTGTGCCTTTAACTCTTTTACTATGTTTGGGATTCCAAACTCTTTTCCAGTTTCAAATATTGGCTTTTTTAGTCCCATGCCAAGTTGTAAGGCCTTCTCAATTTCAATAATGTCACTTGCTTGATTTGTAACAAGCCATGCGGCATTATTTAGGATGTTTGCCACAAGGCGGATTGGATTGAATTTTTTTGCATGATCCTCTGATAATGGAATTCTTTCATACTTTTCTCCTGCGTATTCATAAAATCCAGATCCTGTTTTCTGTCCAAGTTTTTTTTGATTAAATAATTCTTCTATCTTTGGGTGAGGGTTGATTACTTTTTTGTCTCTTGAATGCATTTCAATGGTGGCTTTGTGAATTACATCTAGGCCTGTAAAATCTGCAAGCTCAAATATTCCCATTGGAAAGCCCAGCCTAAACTTTACTGCAGAATCAATTTCTATCATTGATGCGTCATCTCTGTCCATGGCCCACGCAGCCTCGTGCACAAGAGGAATGAATATTCTGTTTACAATAAACCCTGCAACATCTTTCTTACACAAAACTGGTTCTTTTGAAACTGATTTTACAAAATCTATTGTTGTTTGTATTAAATCAGTTGAGGTCTTTTGACCAGGTATGACTTCGACTAGTTTCATAAGTTGTGGGGGATTGAAAAAATGAATTCCAATAAACCTCGAAGGCCTCGATGTGGTGTTTGCAATTTCTGTTATAGGTAAAGTGCTTGTATTTGATGCAAAAACCGTTTTATCATCCGCGACCTTGTCTACTTCTGCATAAACTTTTTTCTTTAGCTCCATGATTTCTGGAACTGCTTCAATCAACAAATCACAATTTTTGAGAGCATCAGCAAGATCAACTTTAGGGATTATCCTTGAAAATATTTTATCCGCCTCTGCTTGTGAAAGTTTTTGTTTTGATACCAGTTTGTCAAGACTCCATTTTATTTTCTCCATTGCCTTATCCAAAAATTGCTGCTCAACATCTCTTAAGACCACATTATATCCAGACATTGCAGAGACCTGGGCAATCCCATGTCCCATTATTCCAGAACCTAATACGGTGATGTTTTTAATATCCAACAAAGTCTGTTGCCCTGATCCCTTTTTAAATTATGATAAATCATGTCTTTATTGGTAACAGGTGTCCTCATTCAGCTATCTTCTTAAAACAGGGAAACAAAGATAAGCAAGATTTTGGACGTAGAAAAATTCACAGAGGACGTATATGCAATTGCTCAAAGACTATCAGAAGGGAAGGAGGCGGAGATTAAAGCTAGGATAAATTATGTTCGAGAAAAACTAATAGAACTTTACCAAAAAAACCTTGTAAAAATAAATCACTCCGTCCTTGAGATAATCTGCGCATCTGATCTTATTTCACGAGGATATTCCATAGATGTTGAAAAACCTCTCTCTAATTCTCTCGTATGTGACATATTTGCCACAAAAGGTGATGGCACATTCATAATGGAAATTGAGACTGGTTTTACCCCTCCAGATCATGCATTAGATACCATAGATTACTATGTGGCACGAATAGCAAGCAAAATCGCACGTTATAGTAAATACTGTTCCAAATTTGGGCTTGCTACGCCAGTTGTTGGAATTTTGCCAATTCCAAAATTATTTTTGAAATCTCCTGGAGAACGGACTAAAAATGAGATTGAAGCAATAAAAACACTTTGTGATAGGTTTTACAAAAACCCACCAATAGACTATGACGATATATTAAACGCAAGATTACATTCTGTATATCTTATAAATATAGACAAGGGATTTGCTAAACAACTTGATCCATGTAGCTATCTTGAGCTTATCGAAAAGCTACAAGAAAAAAGTGAACTTGATTTGTAATAATTTTTAGTATTTAATTTCTAAACATTGCATTCTGCAACGCCTAGTGAATTGTCATCGTATAATGATAACAGCGAGTCTACATCACAATCAGAGACATACGATGGTACCTGAACAATAGCGTTCATCAAATCGTCCGGGGACTCGGCATGAGCAAGTCCTAATGCATGGCCAAATTCATGTCTTGTAATTGATGAAATTTGTTCTCCTGTTATGTTCTTTATATCATATATTGTGATATTTGATTTTGCTATCTTGTTGTCCTCTATTACATATGTGGTGTAGCCAGAGTAGCCGTCTGGATTCTTTGCATCTGTGATAGTTATTGTAATGTCAGCCTCCTTGTTATTATCAGCAACTATTTCTATCGATGTAGGCATGGAAAGTTTTGTTTTGTGGTCTGATGTTTTTTTCAAGGCCTCCTGCCAACTAACATATGTTGTGGTATCACCAAATATTATGCTGCCATAACCTGTTATTGCTTTTTTTACACTTTCAATTTCATCCCCTGAAAGGACGGTTTCTTTAATTATGGAAACCTGCAACACCGTGTCCTTTTGAACTTCCCATGGAAGAAAGGTGTTAATTTTCCATGCAAATTCACTTCCCTTTGCATTAATTGGGAAAAAAATCAAAAGTGCCATAAGCGATATTGCGATTAGGGTGATTTTCAATTATGGAAATGAGGGACAAAAGTAAAGAAATGCAAGAGGAAGTACTTTCTAAAACAGACACTTCCAGTTTTGGAAACAGCAAATTAACATTTTATGAGATGGAGTGACAAAAATTAAGTACAAATTCGACTAGAATTTTGTCTGTTCTAATTTTTACAGACAAGTTATTGGTTGGAATTTTTAAAATTGGCTTACATTTTCCAATTTACATTTTCCAATTTACATTTTCTAAATTACATTTTCTAAATTACATTTTCCGAATTTCAATTTCCAATTTTGGCAGAGGGGATTTTAATACGACAATTCCACTTTTGGTCCTATGCAACAAATAGTTGGAGATAAAAATCTCACAAGACTATGTGGTGTTCTTCTAGCAATCATACTGATAAGTGGAGCTTTAACAATTTCAATTCCATCATCACTTCCCAATGCATATGCTGCAAATGGTACTCCAAGCAAAGTGCTAAACCTTAATGCAACTGCAATTTCTGGTACTCAGATAAGACTTACATGGGATCTACCTGCATCCGATGGTGGTTCTTCAATAATTGGATACAAAATTGATAGAAAGAATGGTACCAGTACTGGTTATGAAACCCTAGTTGCAGATACAGGAAATATTTTACGAGTATATGTTGATTCAGGCCTACAACCAAGTACAACATATAGGTACAAAGTATTCGCAATCAATGCAATTGGAACAGGTACGGCAGCTTCAAATGAAGGTTCAGCAACAACCCCTACAGACGGAATATCACCAGAGACAACAATCACTTCAGCTCCATCAAATCCAACATCAAGTACTTCAGCTTCCTTTAGCTTTACATCAACAGAAGCAGGGACATTTGAGTGCCAACTAGATGCAAGTGGATTCATCGTATGTACGACTCCACAATTATATACCGGACTTGCAATTGGTAGCCACACTTTCCAAGTGCGTGCCATCGATACATCTGGAAACGTTGATGCCACACCAGCTTCATATACTTGGACAATTGACACGTCAACACCAGACACAACAATCACTTCATCCCCATCCAATCCATCCTCAAGTACTTCAGCTTCCTTTAGTTTTACATCAACAAAGACTGGCACATTTGAATGTCAGATCGACGCAAGTGGATTTACTGTCTGTACTTCTCCATACTCATATTCATCATTAACGCAAGGCAGCCATACTTTCCAAGTGCGAGCAATAGATACGGTTGGTAATGTTGATCCCACACCTGCTTCATATACATGGACAATTGATAGCATATTTCCCGACACTACAATCACTTCATCTCCTTCGGATCCATCTTCAAGCCCATCAGCTTCCTTCGAATTTACTTCAACAGAAGCAGGAACATTTGAGTGCCAACTAGATGCGGGTGGCTTTACGGTATGTACTACTCCACAATTATATACAGCACTCCTTGATGGCAGCCACACTTTCCAAGTTCGTGCAACCGATACAAATGGTAATGTTGATGCAACACCAGCCTCATTTACCTGGATTGTAAGTATTGATACTGACGGTGATGGCATTCCAGACGTAACTGACAACTGTGTTCTAGTACCAAATGTTGATCAAGCAGACAACGATTCAGACGGAGTAGGCGATGCATGTGATACTGATGATGATAATGACACTGTACCAGACACATCAGATAACTGTCCTCTAATAGTAAACCTAGACCAAGCAGATTCTGATGGTGATGGAATTGGCGATGCATGTGATGGTGATACTGACGGTGATGGCATTCCTGATGTATCTGACAACTGTCCTCTAGTAGCAAACGAAGATCAATTTGATACGGATGGTGATGGAATAGGCGATGCATGTGATACTGATGATGATAATGACACTGTACCAGACACATCAGATAACTGTCCTCTAATAGTAAACCTAGACCAAGCAGATTCTGATGGTGATGGAATTGGCGATGCATGTGACTTTGATATAATTCTCAATGGACATGTAGTATCACAGACCATAATCACACTAGATTGGACTGCAGCACCTGACAGCAACTCTGAAAACACTCTAGTGAGATATGATGTGTTCAGAGACAATGTTTTGATAGGTAATGTAACCAATCTTGATGAACGAACTTATTCAGACACTGGTCTTCAGGGAGATACCGTATACATCTACCAAGTAAAAGGAGTATACGCTGATGATTCTACTGCAGACTCTAACGAACTACAACTAATGACATTTAAATTCAAAGGTAGTGGAGGCCATACAGATATCACACCACCATCAGTTAACAATATTAGCTTCTCTTCAGTACAAAGCGGAACAGAGACTGCAGGATTTGGTGGCAGACTGGAAGGATACTCTAACG
>DATIFN010000045.1:0-36149 GCA_035455245.1 Nitrosopumilaceae archaeon
TCCTTAAAACTGAATTTTGTTGATTCTGCAAAATCCCTAATATCTTTTGTTCCTTTTGCAGTATATAGAGTAGCAACTCCATATTCACCTTTAAAGAGATTTAAAATTTCTGAGGATTTTGGGGCCGTACCATCGAATCTGATATCCATTAAATGAACATGCATTTGTCTTGTTGGCACCTTAAAAACTCGGATGAATAATGGTGTATCTTTTCCCATGTAGCTTTTAACATCCTCATTGTGATGTGGTTTTCTAGTCCATTCAATTGAATCTTTAACCTCAGTTTTAGAGTCTTCTAAATCTGCCCATCGTCTCAAAAGGATTGCATCAAATCTTTTTATTTTTGAACCATATTTTTCTTTAAGTGGTTGGAGAATCCTTCCCATACCAGTCACATTACAACTTCCTTGCATTACATATTTTTTGTCAAACGCTTCAGCGTAATTTGCTCTAGAATTAAAAATTAAATCAGATACTGCTTTATCTCCTGTGATCTTTTCTCCTCCTTGAAAAATGGCCCTGACATTTTTTGGTTCGTACAAAGTTTTTTTGTTAATGTATCCTTGTCCTCCAGGTGATGCATCTATTACTAAATCACATCTCTCTAATGCATCCTCGATCGTTCCTTCAATTTTAAAATTTTTAAAAGAATCAAGTCTTGTTTTTGGAACAAAAACTTTTAATCCTCTTGAAATTGCATCTTGAACCTTTTCGTCAGCAGAATACTTGCCGACTCCCAATACTTCAATGTCCTTGTCACCCACAATAAACTGAATGATTCTACTCCCGATTGCGCCGTACCCATTTACAAAAACCTTTTTCATGATTTTTTTGAAAGTATCCTCTTTATTTAGATACTTGTGATGACAAGCAGATATATTCAAAAATAGGCTGCTGTGCTGATTGTTTAGCTACAATATAATTTGATAGTAGTTGTAACTGCGGTTTCCATCTGCCGAATGATTTTGAGTTTTTGTTTGGTTCCATTAAAAATTGGCAAAACCTGTTCAAGGACCAAAGTGAGACATACAATGAAAAAGTCCGGGAATCTACTCTAACTGAGGTGTATACTGGCAGATAGGCATTGGTAATTTAACAGAATAACTGAGGTTGAGATTTTGCAAGGAACACGCATAACCTTCCTTTCTTAGTAATTGAACACAATTATACAATTAAATCTCAGGAGGCACAAAAATTCAAGGTATTTGAAAAATTCCTTGAATCAAGGTCTAAAAAATACAATATTTACTTAGAAGTCAATCTTAATGTGAATAAAAATTATAATCTAATGATGTCAATTTTGACCTCAAAATGCTTATATTCGTAATAACGAAGGTGGAAGCTGTTGACGGTAGGAATAGACGATATTGCCATATACATTCCCAGGTTATTCCTTGACGCACGAGATTTTGCTGAAGCGCGTGGAATGGACCCGGATAAACTACAACGAGGACTGGGAATATCAAGAATGGCCATAGTGGATACAAATCAGGATCCAGCATGCATGGCAGCAAATGCATGTTTAAGAATCATGCAGCGAGACAAATTATCGCCAAAAGACATAGGCCGTCTTTATGTGGCTACTGAATCATCGCTAGATGAATCAAAAGCAATGAACTCCTACGTCATAGGAATGCTGGAACAAGTGTATGGGGATGGTAGCTTTGAACATTGTGGTGGCATCGAGTGCAAATTTGCATGTGTTAGCGGTTCTTATGCATTATATGATAATTCCAATTGGATAAGGGCTGATGAGGCTGCTGGAAAATCAGCAATAGTTGTTGTGTCAGACATCGCGAAATACGACATGGGTTCCAGCGGAGAATATACTCAAGGTGCTGGGGCTGTAGCAATGTTGCTTAATGATAACCCTAGACTTTTAGAATTTGATCCAAAAGTCACATCTACTTCGATTAAAAACGAATATGATTTTTACAGACCATTTGGGAAAGAAACTCCGATAGTACATGGTCAGTATTCAAACTTACTTTATTTGATTCAAGTAAAGAAAGCATTGATGACGTACAAGGAAAAGGCACTTGCAACAGGTTTGATCAAACTTAAAGAAGGCGAAACTATTTTGGATCACATCGATTTTCTTAACATGCATCTTCCTTACAGCAATATGGGGAAGAAGGCACTTGCATATCTATTAAGACACGAATGGCGTAAACTTCCAAGATGGAAGAAAATAATTGAAAAAATCGGAACTGAAGAACCAATACCAAAGGATCCACGTGGAACAATTGAATCCGTCCTTGCAGATACCGAATTTATGACAAAAGATCATGAGTTTACTAAAAAGTTTACAAAAACAGAAGAGTTCCAAGAAACATATGATGCAAAATTAGCCAGTTCGCTAATTGCATCCCAGATGATTGGTAACCTCTATACTGCCTCTTTATACCTTGGATTCCGTAGCAATTTAGAATTTGAATTTCAAAAAGGAACTGATCTTGAAGGTAAAAGAATTGGGTTTGGTTCTTATGGGAGTGGAAGTAGCGCCATGGTCTTTAGTGGTGTAATTCGACCCGATTACAAAGAGATTGTAAAAGACATGAATTTAGAGGCAGAGATTGGAAATAGAATAAAACTCTCCCTTGAAGAATATGAAGAAATTCATGAAAATAAACGCAGTCCGCAACAGAACTTCCTAGAAAGCAAAAAAGAGTTTATTCTAGTAGAGATTGAGAACACACCGGAAAGCAAAGGCGAGCGCAGATATGTCTACAATGGATAGTTTTTTTATCTAATTAATTTCGATTTGATAGAAAAATTCTGAAATATTTACATGTTTTATAAAATGTTTATGTAATCAAAAAACAAAAATTTCTCTGTTGCAACAACTAATAGAGTCTGATCACCTTAAAGCAAAGATAACGGAAATTTTATCCGATAACGGATTAGATTCTCCCTGCAATTCAAAAATACTAGATTTTACCATTTCACTATTTGAAACAAAAGGACTTGGAAAAGATTACTATGGTTATCACAACATAATTCATGAGTTAGAGGTAACATATGTTACATTAATTTTTGCACAATGGGAGTGCCTCCAAAATCACTTTTCACAAGAAGACCTGAAATACCTTTACTTTGCTGCACTTTTTCATGACTATGATCCAGAAAAAAGAGTAGATAAACCACATGAGGATGATGCAGTAAATTTTGTAAAAACTGATGAGTCAGTCCTTGGATTTTTAAAAGATGCAAATCTTGATGTAAATATTATTTCTGCATTGATTCTTCGGACAACATATCCATGGAGTGGTGAACTAAAAGAAAAAGCTGAAGAAAACATCGAAAAATATTTTTCTTTATCAAATTTAACAAAAAATGATCCAAGCAAGAAAGAACATTTCAAAAAATTAGGAAGATGCCTTTCTGTGGTTGACAGAATTAGTGGTTATGCTCTTGGAAATTTTAATCATGCCATGGAGATGGCAAAAATGAATGCACATGCATTGGGATGGCATACAGCTTTCATAGCTAGAAGGTCCGTAGTATATTTTGAAGATCTTTTTAATAACGAATCGGAAATATTTGATCATGTCTTGCAAGCCCTTCCCAAACAAATGAGAAAATCTTTTATGGATAATGTTTTAGCATTTTTTAAATTAAGAGAAGAGGAAATAATGATCCAATCTTCCTTAACATATGAAAATGTCAGATTAGTCCCTGTAATCGAGACCAGTAAAACAAGAAATAATGAGGAATTCATTCATACTCTGCACACGATTTACGAAGAATTACCCTATCCTTTACAGTTTAAGAGGAATGAATTTTCAGAATCAATAAAGGATTCGAACACAATTCTTAACACTTTAAGATTGGGAAATGAAAACGGCCCCATTATAGGTTTTGCAAAGGGTGGTCCACTGGAAGATTATAAACTACGTTCAGGAATAATTGAGGAAAACTATGGGATGTTCAACACAATTTTTCAAGAACCAACATCGCTAAAAAATGGCTATTGGGGTCAAAAGGGAGGCCATGAAATTCGCCTTTTATTTGCAATCCAAGCTGAAGCAAAAGGATATAAATTTTTGACTAGTTTTGCACATAGAGATGTGATTCAAAGAAGGAAAGAAAAAGGTGAAGCGATTGTATATACGAAAGAATTCAACCCCGAAAGATGGGATTATTACAGACTTAAACTCTGAAAAAATGTTTTAGGTTATTATTTTGAACTGAATTTTTTTTTCTTTTAGATAAGAAATTAATTTTTCAGCATGTTTTTGATCCTCGGTTTCTAAACTCAAAGTTACCCCTGCAGTTCCAACAGGAATGCTTGAACTTAATCTGTCATGAATTACTTCAACAATATTTACACTCAAGGAGGATATTTGATCAACCACTTCCTTGAGTGCGCCTGGCTTGTCTGTTAATAATATTGAAATCTTTACCATCCTTCCCATTTCAGTTAATCCTTTTGCGACTATTTGACCAAGTAAATACATGTCCACATTTCCCCCTGAGAGAATTGAAACTACATTTTTTCCCTTTGCGGGATGTTTATCAAGTAAATAAGCTAAACTAATGGCTCCGGCAGGTTCTACCACCATTTTAGTTCTCTCCATTAAAAGAAACATTGCTTTCACTATTTGAGAATCATCCACAAGTACAATGTCATCAATTAACTCATTGATTATTTTAAATGTGAATTCACCTGGCTTTTTAACAGAGATGCCATCAGCGATTGTTCTTTTCCCTTCTACCGATTCTAATTTTCCTGATTCAACAGATTTTTTCATTGCAGGGAATGCGCTTGATTGTACTCCGATGACTTTTACTTTTGGTTTTTTTGTTTTTATTGCACGTAAAACTCCTGCAGCAAGTCCTCCCCCTCCAATCGGAAGATAAACCTCATCCACATTAGGTAAGTCTTTCATTATTTCTAACCCTATTACCCCTTGAGCCGAAATTACTTTTTGATCATCAAAGGCGTGGATTATTTGGCCACCTGTTTTACTTGCAAGGTCAAGTGCCTTTGACCAGGATTCATCATAAATAGTTCCTTCTAAAACCACCTTTGCACCATATGCTCTTGTTGCTGCAACCTTTGCAGGAGATGCATTTACTGGCATGACAATGGTACATGGGATGTGCTCAAGTGCAGATGCAAAGGCAACACCTTGGGCATGGTTTCCTGCGGAGGCTGCAATAACTCCCTTTCTCTTTTCCTCTTTTGACAATGAGTGAATTTTTGCATATGCTCCCCTTACTTTAAACGAGCCAGTTTTCTGCAAGTGTTCTGATTTTAGATAAACATTCGCCCCTGTCATGTGACTAAATGTTGCAGACAAATACATCGGAGTTTTACGTATCACCCGGCCTTGAATTTTTTGTGAGGTTAAAATATCATCAAATGAGAGATTCAACAGATTTGGTCGTAATAATTATAACATAAATGTTGCCACAAATTCTTACTTCAGAGGGCAACTAAAACTTCATCTAATCTTTTTAATAGATTCTCTTTAACTTTGGATAAAATTTTTGAAGGATCAAAATTACCTTCTTTGACGTCTTTTTTCATATATTCTAAATCAAAGTGACATAAACAGCCTTCTTCTGCGGCAATCATGCGCGTTTCGTCAATCATGACAGGAGAGGTATGATATATTTCAATTAACATGCTGTCGAGTTCATTGAATAATTCTAATTTTCTTTTTGATAGGTTTTGAAAATTTTCGTCTACCCTCGAATAAACATTGTCAATTAGAGTATTTGTCAAATCCTCATTTTGAAAAAATATCTCAAAAAGTTTTTGCTGATCAATATTTTCCTGTCCAATTTCTTTCATTTTTTTTTGAATAATTTTATCGCCTTGTTCAGAAACTTGTGTTTCAACATTTTTAGTTTTATCGATTATTTCTGATAACTCCTTTTGTATCTCTACAACTCTAATATTTGGTTTGTAATATAATAATGCATGATATTGTAAAGATAAGTGACATGAAAGAAGATAATTACCTTCTTTAATTTCAAATTTAATGAACAGGCGTCTCAAATCTTTGTCGGTTACTGACGATATTTCTTGAGCTTTCCAATCAGTTAATTTTTTTAATATTTCTTGATAGTATTGCTTTAATATTCCAGGATCAAATGTTGTTTGATCAACTACTGTACTGTCTCCGAGCATTACTTTAACTGGCATGCTTTTTGTTAAATTTGTGATCTTTTCTACAAACACAGATCTTATTTTTTCGCTTTTTTCAGTCATTGTTTTAATAAATTGATCAGAAGATTTCGAAGGGATCTGCATAAGGTTTCTTTTTTTACAGGTCACATAAATCTGATATGTGCTTTAAATATACGATATTCTGTAAAAGAAAGGAAGTGCCCAAAACATCATATAAAAAGATAGTTTGCTGGAACTGTGACGTTGAAATAATACAATATTTTGACCTTAAATACAAAGGAGAACGTGCACAATGCCCCGTATGTGGAGTGAACTTTCCACTCGAATGAGAGATAAGGAATCATGAGTAAAGATACTCCCCCAGACTCGAAACAACCTATGAAAACGGAGGACATTGTGGATATGATGATGGGGGCAAAACGTTCTGAGACGGTTGATACTGAGACCCTTATTAAAGAAGTACAAAAACGAGTGTGGAGTTCGCTAAAAAAAGGATATGAATATGATTTTTTCATAGACGAATCTGAAAAGTTTTTGCGGGAACATGTTTCGTCCAGAGTAAAAATGATCATAGTTTATGTTGATTTGATCGGTTCTACGCAAATGACCCTAGAGCTTCCTACTGAAAAATTGGCTATTATCATTAGCTCATTTTCTCAAGAAATGGGATTTGTTATTCGACATCATGAGGGTTTTGTCTTAAAATATGTTGGAGACGCAGTGATAGGTTATTTTGTGGCTCAAGAAAGTCCCCTTGTTGCGGCTGACAATGCAGTCAATTGCGCAAAATCAATGATATCAGTAATTGAGCGAGGAATAAATCCAATTCTTAATGAATATGATTATCCAGAACTTAGTGTTAAAATCGGGATGGATTTTGGGGAAAATACAATAGTTCGATATGGTGCTGATAAACTAAAATCACATGTAGATATCCTTGGTCCTGGGATGAGCATTGCAGCAAAGATCACAAGTCTTGCAAAACCAAATCAAATTCTAGTTGGTGAGGATATTTATGAAAAACTTCATCCAGCACTAAAACAAACTTTCAAAGAAGTAGAAGGACTTGGTCAATGGAATTATCGGGATAGAGAAACCGGTAGAATTTACCGTGTTTATGGTTATGTGGGTTAAACTGTGAATCTGTCAGGACATTCAACATGCTCATAATGGTGATCGGTAAATTCCTCTTCAACAACATACATTACTATTTTATATAACTCGCTAGAAATAATATTTTTTTTACACTTTATACAGCATTTCAATATTTTATTTTCCATTTTATTGAGGTAGATCAAACCTGCTATAAGGATCAGCGATCAGCTTGATTTGATTAAAACTGAGTCTTGGTTGACATCACCACATATCTAACGAGTGAAATTACGCACGGAAAAGTGAAATAGGGGAAAGGAAATTCAGTCCTCATATGTGGAATATTGATCCAAAAAGGATGTTTGATGCTTATGGATTTGACTATCCTATGATCAGTTCTCCATTTGCATTTCCACGACTTCCACCAAGTGGAGCTAATCATAATATGGGAATATCAAAAACAGGTCAACTCAAAGAGGAAATAATACGTAACAATGCATCAATGCTTTCAAGACTGTTTGATTTTCATACATCCTTTCAACAGCATGCATCCGGGCTGTTTGATTTGGCCCCATCAAACCAGTTTAGACCTGGTCATCCAATGCATTCAAAAACAAACGTTTTTGATTCATTAAAAATTGAAAATGAACAATTAAAAAAAGAAAATGCAATTTTGAAGCAGAATTTGGAAAAAAACAAAAAACAATAAACCGATGTTTATTAACTCAATTTGCTAACCTGAACCATGACAAAAACACCAAACCAGAAATGGACAGATGAAATAGTAGAGCATAGAAAAAAATGCCAAGGAATATTACTAATTTCCCCTGTCATACGCTATGTTGGATTAATCAACGAATATGGTAGGACGCTGACTGGAATTATAAAACAAGGAACGACTCCACTCTTAAAACCTGCTCAAGTAAGAAATGAATTCTTTTTAATTTCAACATTATTGTCAATGCGAAGGAATAACCATTTAGCAATCGGGGATATGGATTACTCGATTTTTAAACACAAAAAAGTCACGTTACTTGCATTTAGCAAAAAGGAAGGCACGTATTACATATCCCTAGATCCTAATGTGTCATTTGACTTGTTATCCGAAATAATTGGCAAAATTAAAAAATTAATCTAAAGCGGGGCAAATCCATGAAATCCCGAAGCCTGTTTAGCACTGTCTTGCAAAGCAGGCTCAAAAAGGGATATCATATATTTATCAGGATCTAAAATTATTGCGTTTTTTCCTACCTTATGTGACTCTATGTCTCTGTAGACTGTGACTTTTTGTGCTTTTAGTTCTTGTACCGCACTATCAATATCTCCTACAACAAGACCGATTACGATACCATTCTCAATTGAGGTACCTGTGTTGATTGGCTTGCTTGCGGTGTGCAAAATCACAGTGGCCCCTTGTTTTGCAAGCTCGGCCCAACTTTCTCTTTGATTTTTTATTGGCAAGCCTATTACTTCATTATAAAATTTAATCGATTTTGGCAGATCAGATACTGCAATTATCACACTTCCAAGATGTCTTATATTCACACCAAAAATTATCAGTACTATGTTAAATTCTTTTGCTATACGACCTGTACCATTGTTTCTGTGCGTTCAACGCCGGCTATATTATGAATTTCAGCAGTAACGTCTTTAATTTGAGATAAAGATTTTACCTCTATCAAGGCAACGGCGTCAAACTGTCCGCTGACTGCAAAGGAATCATATACTGATTTCACTTTTCTTAATCGAGCAGCAATGAGTTTTTTTGGAGATTTAACTAAAACTACTGCCTTTACCAACCCAAATTAACCTCCACTTCTATCAAAGTTTCTGTTGTAACAATTTCACGTATTTTTTTAAAATCAATTACGATATTATTTATTTCATCAATAGTTCCCTGAAGCACTACTGCGATATCTGCTCTACCTGTTACTACCATTATCTCGCGAACAACCTTACGGGATTTTTTTAATGCTTGTATAACCGCATCAACTTTTCCAGGTTTGACTGTAATTAGACAGAGTGCTCTCAATATGGATACTATTACCGACGTATGGATAAGTGTTTATAAAATTTAGTTGATAATATTGGATCAGATATTGCAAAATTCACACAATTAGAAATAAATAATTTCAATCCTCAGCTTCTTGTGAGCGAGCCTCTTCAAGATATGCTCTTCTTGCTTCTAATTCAGCATCCTTGTCCATGTTTGAATCATTCTCTACAACTACGATTCCCGTGTCATCGGAGGCAACTAAATCTTGTTTTAGCTTGGATTTGGATTTCATGGAAGCCTTTTTCTTTGGCTTTTTTTCTACATCCACGTTTTTCTTTTTTTCTTTTTTCTTGTCTTTTGTCATGATAGTGACTTTTTTCAAAGTTGTAAATCATGTTATTAAACTTGTCTAAGAATATGGCCTAAATGATCCCACATCAAGCGTTGATCTGCATATGAAGATGAATGCCGCCGGCGGGACTTGAACGCGCGACAGCTCGGTCTTCAGCCGAGTGCTCTCCCGGGCTGAGCTACGGCGGCACAGCGAATTATCCAATAAGTGGGGAATTAAAGTGTGTCTTTTCTAACTTTTCCAGGCAACATCTTTGATCATTTTTCTTTTATTGATTACTCGAGCAATGACAAAAAGAAGATCAGAAAGCCGATTGATGTAAATTTGGCAGAATCTGTTTATTTCCTCTTTTTCCGACAGTTGTACAATATTTGTTTCTGCTCGTCTTGATATTGCTCGTGCAAGGTGGACTTGGGCTGCATTAGCATCACCGCCGGGCAAAATAAAATATGTTATTGGGTGCAACTCATTCTCGAATTTATCGATGCACATCTCAAGAAATTTTACCATATCTTCTGTAATTCTATCTGATGATATTTTCAAATCAGGGTTTGCAAGGTCGGCACCTACTACAAAGAGATCATTTTGAATCTTTTCTAACAAATCATGAATGTCTTTATCTAATTTTGATGAGAGAACCACTCCAATTGAAGAATTTAGCTCATCAATTGCACCATAAGCAATGATTCTTTGACTTGATTTTGTTATTCTCTTACCCCCGATCAAGCCTGTGGTGCCATCATCGCCAGTCTTTGTATAAATTTTTGTCATCAAATATTTGGTAGTTTTGATACTTTTATCTTGTTCGAATCAAATTATCAGGATGTGATTAATTTAATAGAGGTATTTGTTCCATTTTAACGAGATGACAGAATTAACATGTCCTTATTGTGATTCAAAATTCCCCGACAAAAAAGATCTCTCAAAACATATTGACAGAATTCATGGTGGAGCCGGGTTATTAGAAGGCGATGGAAGGAAATTCTGATGCTCTTTGACTTTTTTAATATTGTTTCAGAATTAAAAAAAACTCCTCGAAAAGGATGGAAAGAAAAACTTGGTCTGCAAAATCCGGAATCTGTAGCGGATCATTCCTATATGACAGCGATCATAGCAATGATACTATCTGATTTAAAAGGGTTGGATACAAAAAAAATTTTAAAAATGTCACTATTGCACGATTTAGCCGAATCTATCACTGGTGATTTGATGCCAGAAGAAATTTCAAAAACGGACAAAATGGAATTAGAAAATCAAATCATCTCAGATATTTTTACAAAATTGCCTACAAAACTAGCAGATGATTATACAAAAATATGGCATGAATATC
This sequence comes from Nitrosopumilaceae archaeon, assembly GCA_035455245.1. Classification (GTDB taxonomy): domain Archaea; phylum Thermoproteota; class Nitrososphaeria; order Nitrososphaerales; family Nitrosopumilaceae; genus UBA8516. Next base: position 10,913 of record DATIFN010000045.1, read on the forward strand.
ACAAAACAGAATCAAAAGAAGCAGAACTAGTACATGAGGTAGACCGTTTAGAAATGGCATTACAAGCTCGAAAATATCGTTCAGAAGGACTTCAGGAAGATAAACTGGAAACATTTTTTTCATCAGCTAGAAAAAATATCAAGAGTAAGGAAATTTTGGAGATACTTGATGAAATATCATATAAATAATGAAAACATGTGGAAATTGCTATGCAGTACTTTGTAGCATTAAAAATTGGAGAAAAACGTGTTAAATTTGCACGAGAGTATTTGAATAAATTTACAAATAACGCTGCAATGCCCGCGCTGGCGCTAAAAGACAATAAAACAAATGTGTGGGAACCAGTGGGTGAAGAAAATCTTTACGCTGTTTTAAATGATGGGGGAGGATACGTATTGACAGATGTTAGTGGATATATGCTGGTACTATGTGATAAAAATGGAATATCAAAAGCAATTGCAAGAGGGTTAGATTTGCAACAAAAAGACAACATTGTTAAATTGCTTCAGGCAGATAACATACAAGAATACAAAGGAGAGGTTTCCCTCCCTGTTTAAAGGAATCAGTATTGGATTTTTATTTTTGTTTGATATCTAGTAAAGAAAACCACCATTCCAAAAACTACAAGAATCACAGGCATTACACATAATGGAAATTCAGGAATTACGTTATTTCCAACTATTTCTACCTGATGGGTACCTTTCTGAATTATAAATCCCAGTCTGGTGTCAGTCCCATGAGACGATAATTCGTATCCTTTCTCAATCCCATCTACTAATAAAACAAACTTTGCTTTTTCAGCTGAAAGCATTTCGTTTGGGAATCTTACCCATACATTATCAGTCTGTAGAATATTATCAAAAACAATCAACAGAGATTTTTTTTCTGGTACAATATTCATGGATGTGATTGCACCGTTATAATCCTGATCACTGCTTTCGCCAAGTACAATCCCATAGTAAATATCATAATTATTAGCGTTTATGGTCAGTGGAAATTTTTTTCCAGAAATTAGGGAAAGATCAGGCTTTATGTTAATTTTGTCATTAGCTGTACTATTGAAATCCGCCGAGACGTAAGTTGGAGTAAAAAGTATACAGATTAAGAATGGCCCAAAAAACAAATTAAATCTATTCAAATTGCAGCGGTTATGTTTTTGGCTTAAATAATCTAAATACAAAACGATAATTATCAATTGTGATTTTCAGCATCAAAAATCATCGATTGATTCTAAATACTCAATTTTGGTTGGTAAAATACATGGTAAGCACAAATGCCGTATTCATTGCAGTCCTAATCTGCATTGCTTTTGTCATTTTGGCATTTATAGTCTTCCCATTTTGGAATTTAATTCCAAGCATGGTTACAGAAACAGGTACCATTGTTTTCAAATCAGATTCTGGATGTGTGATTGAAACCACTGACAAGTTTCTTGTAAATGTTGATTCATGCAGCGGGAATGTGGGCGATACGACACATGTGACATTTGATGTAAAAATCAAACAGAGGGCAAGAGCCTTTTTGCCTTAAACCACTTTTCTACCCTAACCTAATCAGATACATAAAATATCTAGACTAAAATCTGGTGGTTTTTCGACTTAATATTACATTAAATTAGTACATGAACTCAATTCTAAGCATGGCAAAGAAATTCGAAAATGAGATTGAGGTTCGTGGACACCTAATAGATTCAATGATACTTACAAAAATTTTTGATATAATTATGGATCTAAATGGGGAATTTCAGGTCCAAGAATTCAAAGTTGGCAAAAGAAAGAAGGATGAAAGTTATGCAAAATTACTCATACAAGGAAAATCGCAAAAACATCTTGACGAAATTTTAGAGTCAGTATATAGACAAGGTGCTACGTCAAAAATCCAGCAGGAAATTAAGCTTAAACCCGCTCCAAAGGACATGGTGATGCCTGATGATTTTTACAGCACTACAAATAACAGTACAGAAATTTTCTACAAAGGAAAATGGATGAAGGTAGAAAACATGATGATGGACAAATGCATAGTCGTAAATGGGAAAAATGCACGGTGTACACCAATTCGTGAAATTAAGAAAGGCGACATGATAATAGTTGGGGAACATGGAGTAAAGATAACACCTCCTGAAAGACCAAGAGAGGGAGTCAATCTTTTTCAGTTCATGGGAAGCAATAGTTCAAGCGAACGACCGACTCAGCACATTGCACGAAAAGTTGCGTATGATATTTTCAAGACAAAAAAAGAGGGTGGAAAAATAGTTTTGGTTGGAGGACCTGCCATCGTTCACACTGGTGCATCTGATTCTATTGCATCCTTGATAAGACACGGATTCATAGATGGAATCCTTGCAGGAAATGCTCTTGCAGTTCATGATATCGAATATTCTACTCTGGGAACATCTCTTGGAATGAATGTAAAAAATGGAACTTTAGCTGTGAGAGGTCACAGAAATCACATGCAAGCAATAAACTCTGTTTTCAAGGCAGGTTCTATTTCAAAAATGGTCGCTAATGGAACATTAAAAAAAGGAATAATGTTTGAGTGCGTAAAAAGAAAGATTCCTTTTGTCTTGGCAGGTTCATTACGAGATGATGGTCCATTGCCGGATGTCATGACTGACATGATTGCAGCTCAGAAAAAATACAAAGAGATACTCAAAAATGCAAAGATGGTAATAATGATATCAACTATGCTTCACTCAATTGCTACTGGAAACATGTTACCAGCTGAGGTAAAGGTAATTGTGGTGGATATCAATCAGCCAACGGTTACAAAATTAATGGATAGAGGAACTTGGCAAGCGCTAGGTATAGTGTCTGATGTCGGAGCATTCTTACCATTGGTAACACAAGAAATTCAGAAACTGATCAAATAGACTGAAAATCAACTTTGAAAATTAGAATTTTACAGAAAATAAATTGAAATTTATCTATCTAAAACGAAAGCCCTTCTTACCATTGGCGGTTCTTTGATCTTGTGTATAAACATCTCTGTAGTTTTACCTATTCCAATAGGTTCTTGCTCGTCAAGAATATCCTGAGCTCTTGAAAGTTTACGAGATTTTTCAGCATAGATTGTGAAAAGAACTTCGTTTCGGACTACTTTGTCGCCAGATTTTTTATTAAAAACTATTCCGGATCCTTTATCTTTTGGCGCACCTGCCGCTCTGGCGATTTCAACCAATATGTTATTATCCATCCACAAAACTTGTCCAGTTTTTTTTGCTTTCAACTGAAACACTTGATCTCCAACAACAATATCATCTGGTTTTAATTTTGAATTTCCACCTTGTAGTGAAATAATTTCCCTAATTTTCTTTTCTGCTTTTCCCGTATGCAAAATGTCTTTGGCTAGGTTATATCCATTCTTTTTGCCAGCAATTTCAAAAATAGATCCTGCAATATGACATGTTTTATCAAATAAATCAGGAATGTTCCTTTTGTTCATCAAGACCTCAAGTGCTTCCCTTGCTTCCAATGCTGGCCCTACGCTGAGACCAACAGGCTGCTCTCCATGAGTAATTACGCAATGCGCGTGGATCCTCATTCTTCTCCCAAGTTCAATTATGTCTTTTGCAAGAAGATCTGCTTCACCAACTGTTTTTACCTTTGCTCCTCTTCCGGTTGGAATATCAATAACAAGATGTGTTGCTCCAACTGCTTTCTTTTTGCTCATAATTGAGGGCAAAAGCAAAGGATCTATGTGTAAGGAATACTCTGTCCTGACAAAAATATCATCAGCTGGTGCGAGTTCAAGTGCTCCTCCCCAAACTATACATCCATTACATTTCAGAACCACTTTTTTCATCTCTTCGCTACCAAGATTTACTGGCATGAGAGTTTCTGCCCTATCTGCAGTACCGGCTGCTGAAGTTATTGCACGTGAAGAGGTTTTTGGGATTGTAAGACCAGACGCAGCAATTATCGGTACAACAAGAAGCGTAGTTTTATCACCAGGTACGCCTCCAACGCTATGTTTGTCTACTATGATCTTTTTACGAAAATTCAAATGTTTTCCAGTTCTTACCATTGATGAGGCCAAGCTTGTTGCTTCATCAAGACCTAATCCTTGAACATGTAATGCTGTCACAAACGCAGCTATTTCACTTTCATTGAGATTTCCTGCCACTACATCTTTTACTATTTCATATATTTCCTCATACAATAATTTTCTGCCTGCTAATTTGTGACGAATAAATTGCAATGACTTTGGAAATGCTGCAATTTCAACATCCACTACTGAATTAAATTTTAAATCTAATGCCTCTCTTACTTCTTCGTTTACACCAATAAAACCTCGTTTCACTGAGGTTGTCGCAATGTTTACTATTGCTGTTATGTTTTTTTTCGAACACACCCTTATTCTTCCAGAAGCAGTAACCCCTATCTCATCAGCATCATGTCTATTTAGAGCAACAATTGGCTTACCGCCAGACTCAACACCAGAAAGGGAGACTCTTAATTTCATCGGATACATTTCCTTCCCATATAACAAATTTCTTACTTGTTGTTAGATTATATTATTATCGCAACTGATTCTCATCTAAAAAATGTGATTAAGGTTCTAACGTATGATTTGCCTCACAAGATTTTGAAGTCGCTGTAATCGAGAATAAGAGATATTTGTTTTACGGGACAGTTGGTTGATGTCTGCAGTTAACAAATCTTTAGCCAACATGATATTGTTGTGAGAAAAGCTCTCTAATTCATGTGTTCGTAAACCAAGGATAGTTATCGGATACAATCCTTTTGTTTCTATCATATTTTCAAGACTTTTATTGCTAGGATATCGCCAGCACAAAAGTTCCTGACCTATGCATTTGGCATATGTGATGACATCATCAGATACCTTCGTGTTACAGACAAGCATCTCATTGTCAAAAACTTTTGATAGATCTAAAAATCTTGCATGAGTATACAATGCCTCTTTTAGTCCAGTGTATATTCCCGGAAAATTGTGATACTTGCATTCAATTAGATATTTTTTGTTTGCAAGATGCGATTTTGCAATCAAATCAATCTCATGTTTTACACACATTCCGTTTACCTGTGTTCTAGTTGCTTCTACGTCATATCCATAATTCTCCAGTATTTTCCCAACATAGGTTTCAAAAGCAAATCCAGCAGGACCCATCAGCATGATGGATTCTTTTAGACGGTATCGGTGTTTAATTATTTGACCTGCATCTATTGATGCAAGAGCGTTCAAAACCATCCTGTAAACGTCTCTGGTTCTAGGTTCACCACTTAATTTTTCGCGAACATTTTTTGCAATTTGTTCCGCCAATTTCTTACTTGCTCCAGCTCGAATACAGGTACCCTCAATCTTTCTTGGATCAAATGGAACCTTTTTGCCACTTGCCTTAATCACATAAATTTGTTTTTTCGGTATTACTTCAGACATGTATTATATTTTCAATTGAGAGGTCTTTATCACTTTATTTTTGATCAGAGGATTTCATTCTCATAATAATTTGATCAGTGATTCTACTCAGCTCCGCATTTGACCCCAGACTGCAGACTCTTGCAAGATCTGACGTGGTTACCATCCCTACCAATTTACTCCCACTTGTTACAGGAACTCTGTGGATTTTTTTTACCTTCATTAGTTGAGCAAGTTCCCATACTGTTTCATCAGGACTAATGGTAATCAACGGCGTAGACATCGCATCCTTTAGTTTTGTAGAATGTTCTTTGTTTTTAGCAACAATTCGTCTTACAATATCCCGTTCTGTGATTATTCCTGCTGCGGTGTTATTCTCCATTACAACAATTCCTCCAACTTCTGCATCATCCATCATCTCAGCAGCGTCTTTGACGGTCATTGATGAATCAATCGAGACTACACTTCCTTTCATGATATCTTTTACGAAAGTACTTTCACTCATATTTCATCATTATTTTCCTGAGCTTAAAAAACAACAGGATTATTATCACATCTGAGTTTATAATTGCATCTAGTAAATAACACAAGAATTAATTTTAATATGGTATCATGCATGATAATCAAAAAGCAACTTTTAAGAAAATGATGTTTGTCATCTTACATAATGAATTATGAATATGATTTGCCTTTATCTAGCCATTCCTTAGATGACCTCCTATCCAATTCATTGTTCAAATCACCAGCAGTAAGTATACGATTAACTGATTCCGTAGGTGATGCTGCAACCCTATTATCTCATAATTTGGAATCATTCACAGATTCTTTGGTTGTAACAAATGATAGCAGTCCATTAGGAATCTTAGGAGGAATAGAGGTTTTAGATGGCATTCTAAAAAATCCAAGTTCTGATTTTTTTGACAATACTACAGTTGAACGGATAATGAGTCAGAAAATAACTATTGTTACAAGACAGACAAAATTATCTGATTTATTAAAACAATGGAAAGAAACCAGGAGGGCTTTTGCGATAATACCAAATCAGTACTCTGGGTATTCAGCAATTTCAGCTAGAAAGATTCTTGAAATTTCCAATACAAATATGACTACAATGACATTATCAAAGATTCCTAAAAAACGAATTGTCACTTTTAATAACAATAACACAATCAAAGACATCATTACTTCAATGTTTGAAAATAAAACACGTAAATTAGTCCTTCAGAACACATCGTCTTTCATCAGTGATAGAATAGTGATAGAGAAAATTGTTAGAGAATTAAATCACTTACACAACGTAAAAGATTTTCTGAATATGAAGGCTACCGACTTTAATTTAGAAAAGGCAAAAACAATTTCTGAAGATTTGATGATTCATGAAGCCTCAAGAATAATGTACGATATGTTATCGCCATATTTGATGGTCAACGATCAGGTCATAAGTCCTTGGGATATAGTTATGAGCTTAGAATCAGAAAAATACACAAAACAAAAAAATTAGATTCCTTCCTTTAACATAATCCTTATTCCATCAATTTTATATTGTAACCATGTTTTCTCATAATTTCTTGTACTTGGTAATCTTCAACCTGATCAAATTCGCGATAAAACTCTCCGACAGCATTAAAGTAGACAGGAGATTGTAGGATTACAACTTTATCAACTACCTCCTTTAGCTTCTCAATAGTATCTTTTGGTCCGACTGGTATGACTACTATGATTTGTTTTGGTTTTTGTTTTTTTACCCATTGTACAGCAACAAACATGGTTGCTCCGGTGGCAATTCCATCATCAACCAATACAACGGTTTTTCCCTCCAAATGATATTCCTTAGTGCCTCTAAATCTCATCAATCTACGTTCTATTTCCTTCAATTGTGCAGATATCTCAGAATCAATGTACTTTTGGGGAACATTTAACATTGAAGTAATGTCTGTATTTGGAAAATAACTTCCATCATGGGTTACTGCGCCAATTGCAAGTTCCTGATTATGAGGAGCACCTATTTTTCTTGAAACTATGATATCTAGTTTAATACCTAATTCAGAAGCTAAAACATCACCTGTTACGACACCACCTCTTGGAATCGCCAAAATTATTGAATTCTCTTTTTTTAGCCATTCAAGCTTCTTAGCAAGTAGTTTGGCGGCATCTACTCGGTCCTTAAAGATAATGTAAGAATCAGCGGATTCCAACTGCAGTCTCCTTTTTTGATTTTATTTGATTTCTTGGTTTGGTCAAATGATCTACAAACCAAGTAGCTGCAAGTCTTGCAACCTGTTCAAGTGTTCCAAGTTCTTCAAACAAATGCGTGGCACCAGGAACTATCACTAGTTTTTTTTCAATTTCAAGTAGATTCAATGCTTCTTCATTCATTTCAATGACTGGGCTGTCGTTTCCTCCAACGATGAGAAGAGTTGGTGCTTTAACATGTGGTAATATTTTGCCGGCTAAATCTGGTCGTCCTCCCCTTGAAACAATTGCATTAACGACATCAGGACAATCAACTGAAGCAACCAGTGCAGCTGCTGCTCCTGTACTTGCACCAAAATACCCTATCCTTAAATTTTTAGTATCTGGATTTTTTGTTATCCATTTGGTAGCACCAGCTAGTCGTTTTGCTAACAATTCAATATCAAATCTAAGATGGGCTGTGTAGTCATCTATTTTTTCTTCCTCCTCAGTTAAAAGATCAATTAATAATGTGGCAAGACCAGATTTTTGGAGTACCTGGGCAACATGTTTGTTTCTAGGACTGTGCCTACTACTCCCACTACCATGGGCAAACAACACAATTCCTTCAGCATTCTTTGGAATGGTCAAATCACCGTGTAATTTAAGAGAATCAGTCGAAATTAGCACAGAGCGCAGTTCAGTGTAATGCCCATGTCTTTTGCTTATTGGTGCCAGTCCCACAATTCCGTCTAGGATCATTGAGTGGCTTTCTTGATTGCAACACGCACAATTTATTTTCAAACAATCCCTTGCAAAACCATGATCACATCCTTTACAAGTACATGCAGTATCACGACCAATCCTATTTTCTTCAACATTCTTTGATTTTGATCTGTCATTCATAACAAAATCTCAATAACCCACAAAAGTATCTGACAATCCCTGTTCATCTACCCAATGATGTGTTTCATTACATCTTCTACAAATTAAGACCTCTCTCCAATTTTGTACAACTGATTCTGGCATAGGTTCTAAACTCGACCATAGACCCACTTTGATACCTGCAGGTTTTCCACAAAAATAACACAATCCTCTATCTGATTCATCAATACGTATTTTCTTTTCTGCACTCAACAAAAATCCAATAAGGTTATTTGAATAAAAAGCATAAATCCAATTATCATAGTTGGAAATCTAAAAAGGGTAATAACATCACCGAGACTCGGATTTTGGTAATCCTTTGGTTACCAATCGTCCTCAAAACATAGTTCCTTTCGGGTCTATGCTTTTACCCAGTGGCTACTACCCACACACCATGCAGAATCAATTAATAAAAAAATGATCATGATTATCATATATGATAATGCCTTTTAGGTTTCATGGTGCCGAAAACACAAATAATGATAATATTTTCAAAAATAAGAACTAATATTCGACCTCAAATTCGGAATCATCGTTGTTCACTTGAAGATGTGCCCTTTCATTTCAAATTCCATAACTTGTAATTCATGACATCCTCGTCACTATATGTGCTCTAGTTGGAACATCACAAAGGAACAAATGAATGTGATCGTCTATCAGTGTGGGCAGACTATTCCCTCACAACCACCAGCAAATTCAGAATCAGCCACAATTTGCTTCTCATCATATCCCTTTCCCTGGTAAGCAATTGTCAATACTTGATCAGGTTTGCTTCCATATCGGTAAACAGTGATTCCTTTACATTTCAATTGATATGCAAGCAGATAGGCATTTTCTACATCATCAGGTGCTGTATTTTCAGAAAGATTAATTGTCTTACTGACAGCATTATCCGTATATTTTTGAAAGGCAGATTGCATTTTGATATGCCAATCTGGTGAAATATCCAATGATGTAACAAAAACCCTCTTTACATTTTTTGGAATGTTTGTAATTCTTTGTATCGAACCTGTTTTAGCAATATGGTTCAAAAGATCTTGTGAGAAAAACTTTCTTTTGTTTGCAATTGTTTCGAAAATATGATTGGTTTCAGGAAGTCTGGTTCCCTCCATCACGTTTCTAATAAATGAAATTGCAAAGAGAGGTTCAATTCCAGAAGAACACCCTGCAATGATAGAGATCGTACCAGTAGGTGCTATGGTAGTAACAGTGGCATTACGCATAAACTTATACCTCTTTTTTGTTTTCCAAATACTTTGTTCAAAATTAGGAAAATTACCACGCTCTTTTCCTAACTTTTGGGAAGCATAATGCCCTTCTTTTTCTATAAATGACATGATCCTTTCTGCAATTTGTAGTGCCTTTTTTGAATTGTAAGGAATGTTCATTTTTATTAACGCGTCAGCAAATCCCATGACTCCTATTCCAATTTTTCTATTTGCATATGTAATATCCTTAATTTCTTGAACTGGATACTTGTTTGCATCAATTACATCATCTAAGAATCTGACGCCGAGGCGAACTAGTCTTCTTAGTTTATCCCAATCAATTCTTTGTTCTATTATGACTTTGGATAGGTTAATTGAACCCAAGTTACATGACTCCCATGGGAGCAATGGCTGTTCCCCACACGGATTTGTGGCCTCAATCTTGCCAATTTTTGGCGTAGGATTGGCAAGATTAATTTCATCTATGAAAACAATACCTGGATCTCCTGTCTTCCATGCATTTATCACAATTAAATCAAAAATCTCTTTTGCGTTGAGTTTGTCAACTGTTTGTTTACTTCGTGGATTGATCAAAGAATACGACTCATTTTTTTTGACAGATTTCATGAACTCATCAGTGATAGCTACAGAGATATTGAAATTGCTAAGAAAGTTTTGGCTGGATTTGCAGGTAATAAATTCCAAAATGTCAGGATGGTCCACTCGTAGAATACCCATGTTTGCACCACGTCTACTACCACCTTGTTTTATTACATCTGTAATCTTGTCAAAAATTGTCATAAATGCAACAGGTCCAGATGCTGCGCCTCCAATTGACTCAACTGAATCACCTTTAGGTCGTAATTTGCTGAAATCAAAACCTGTTCCTCCTCCACTTTGATGAATTATTGCTGTCCATTTTGCAGCATCAAAGATTCCTTGTAAAGAATCTTCTACTGGGATAACAAAACATGCTGAAAGCTGCCCAATTTTTGTTCCAGCATTCATCAATGTCGGAGTGTTAGGTAAAAATTCTAAATTTGACATTATTTTGTAAAAAGCGCCTTCAGTTTTTTTGACGTTACCTTTCTTATTGTATTTTATTTCTGTCGAAGCAATTGCACGAGCTACCCTATGAAAAAGTTGTGATGGAGATTCCACAGTTTCACCTTTTTCATTTCGTAAAAGATATCTTCTTTCTAATACTTTTTTTGAGTTTATCCCGATCCTCAAATTACATCCCGTACCAAGAAACTATATTGGGATAAAATATTTGGAATATCACATGAATGCGAGGGTTCATAGAAATCATAATAAAAAAAGAGTATTCAGAGCTTGTTATTTTTTACTTCTGAAATGAGTAAGGTACGCAACATATCGGCGTGTTTCTCCTCATCAGCTCTAATAGTTTGCCAAGTTTTTTCTGCTTGTTCATCCCCACATTTGTGAGCATCCTCGACATACCTAGTTACATGAGATAGGAATTCTAGTTTTTTTGCCAACTGCTTTGTTATGTTGTAGCAGTTATCATCTAGGCATTGTTTTTGCATAGGAAATGTTCATGTCTATTATATTTTAATTGCGAACTAGATTATTATAACTGATAATGAGCAAAATTGTGATTTATAAAACATATTTGTCATATTCATTAATCCAAACTTGATAACCATGATCAGTTTTTTATATTATGTTAATGATGCAGTGTTGGTAACAGTCAACTAGGTGGGAACGTTAATGCGGGCAACTTCATTGACTGACTTTTGGTCTTCGGATTAGAAGCCTGCTCCTAGAAAGCTGTTACTATTTTTAATAAGAAAATTAATCAAACATGATAATGAGAATCAGGATATAAGAATAACAATTATTCAATAGTTATCGAGTAGTTTGATTTCAGATAAAACAAGTTTCTTTGAACTCATCTCAACTAGGCATTCTGTTCGCAAATTTAAAGAAAGAGTAGTGTCTAATGAGATTATAGAAAAAATCCTTACGGCGGCAAATAAATCTCCTTCTGCGGGAAATTTACAATCTTATGAAATATTTATCGTAACCAAAAAAGAAGACAAAAAGAAACTTGCTTTTGCTGCTCATGAACAAAATTTTATTGAAAAAGCTTCAGCAATCCTTGTTTTTTGTGCTAATCCAGATAATGTTTCTAAAGAATACGGATCGCGTGGTAAAGAACTCTACTGTATACAAGATGCCACCATTGCTTGCTCATATTCTCAACTTGCAGCCCATTACCTTGAACTTTCTTCAGTATGGGTAGGATCTTTTGATGAAAAGAAAGTAGCAAAATTTCTTTCCATACAAAACGACTTGAAACCAGTGGCCATGTTAGTCATAGGTTTTGCAGATGAAGAGCCTGAAATTACAAGTAGAAAGGCGTTGAGTGAAATTATTCACAGAGTCTGAACATGGATGACCGCCATGTATCCTATGTATACAAGTAATCACGTTGAGTGCTGAGATGTATCTAATTGCCATGTCCAAGGCACAGCCAAAGACTCTGAGAGTATCCTCAGATTCGTCGTATGGATCAAGATTATTTTTGAACATGAATTATGTAGCAGATGCTTTCTTCTTAGTATTAATATCCATTGCTTCATCCACTGGACTTACAAAGATCTTTCCATCTCCCTTAGAACCAGTACTAGCAGCATTGGCAATGGCATTAATAACTTCCTGAACTTTTTGTTCATCTACTATTGTTACAATGGTTTCTATGGAGTTGAATTCTGCAACCTGACGCATCGTTCCTCTTGAGACCTCTACCAAAGGACGTAGTCCTTCTCCTTGACCTCTTGCAGCAATTACAGTAATTCCACTAACTCCTATCTTTTTCATAGCAGCTAATACTACTTGCAGTCTGTCACTTTGTATGAACGCTTCAATTCTTTTCATTGCAAAAAAGTGTATTAAAACTCATTTAAACTGTATCAATAATTTCCGTCATTGATAATCACAATTGGTTTTGATTCAAATAATTTTAACGTGGAATATGTTATCTCTCAATTAAGATGATGTGTTTTAGATACTTGAAAGCTACGATGTTAATGATGGAAAGTTACACTTGGAAGATATGGATTCAGCTTTTTCCATGAAGAAAAAACTGAGTTCTTCAATCATTAAAAATTAGGTTATTATGAAAACAAGCCTTCATTGAAATATACGGAGGCTCAAAAATAATATCTTCTTAAACATGATTCTCAGTAATGATATTTAGTTTGTATAATCAAATACATTAACGTTCAACCATGACCAATGGGACTGAAAATTACTGATCTCCTGGTTGCCAACTACATGACAGCATTTCCTGTCTCTGTCCAACCTAAAGTCTCCTTTAGAGAAGCAGTGGATTTCATGATAAGCAAAGGCATTGGAACTCTGATAGTTATGGAGCCTGAGAATCCAATGCCGATTGGCCTTTTGACAGAAAGAGAGGTATTAGAACACACAATCTTTGCAAGGGGAATGCCAAATAAGCAGGTAAAAGAGGTATTCCTTCAACTGTTTATTAAAATATCGCCTGACACAACCATCCTTGATGCAGCAAAGACCATGACCTCAAAAAAGTCAAGACTTTTGGTCTTTGCAGACGATGATAAACTAGTAGGAATAATCACTGCATCTGACATGGTACGAGCATTTAGAAAAACGGATATGCTCCATCACTTAACCATGTAATCAGCACGAAGATCCACAAATGTGAATACGATGATTCCATTCTCAATGCAACAAAATTGATGCATGAAAAAAGAATTGGTAGTATCGTGGTAACAAGAGAAGGAAATGAAGAAGGCATTTTCACCGAACGAGACCTACTTACAAAAGTGTTGGCAAATAATGTGGATATGAACCTGCCTGTTTGGGGATATTCCTCATTTCCAATCATTACTGCTGATGTAAAGATATCAACGAAGGTAGCAGCTGGGATCATGGCTGCAAATAACATAAAGAGGCTTGTTCTAACAAGAGATAATAAACCAGTCGGAGTGGTGACTGCTCGAGATATCGTAGACGCATTCCAAATGTAGAAACGCAGATTTCATAATCTATTAATAAGCATGATATTAAATTTTGGTCTGACTTCAAACTTTTACAATTGATTTTTTATTTTTCAGTCCTGAACGCAGATGAAAATTAATACAACATCTGCATTCCTCTTTTAGACACTCTTTTTCAGTAAGATGATCACAAAGTCCGCACACACAATGTCTCCACAAGTTTTTAGTACTGGAGTTTGTTGGCACCTTATTGACTTGTACAAACTTTTTTTTCATCAAAGGTTCACTATTGAATCAGATTTTCCCAGTTAGGAGGATAGTATCTGCCATCTATTTTATTTCTTACCCATGAGAAAGGATGGTATTTGCCATCTTCTTTTCTTTCCCATCCTCTAGTATGAACCCCGCCGTTTTCATCCCGCCATGTTTCCTCGTCCTCTAATCCTAGCTTGGAAATTATCTTTTTATTTTCAAACCACCAGGATATTTGTGGACCACAGTTAATACAGAATTGCTTGTGACCTCTTAGGTGAATGCCACAGTGAGGACAAAACTCCATTCTAAAATAATTACTGGCTAAAGCAATAAAAATAGGCAGCAGAATTTCATCAATGAAAATCAATTATGATAATATCTACATCTCTGAGATGTATTCCTTTTCAATATCATGATGACATATTTTGCATTAACAATGCCGCAAAAGGTTTGTTATCTTAGACAAGTTCTAACACCTAGAAATTAATCCTGAGATTCCTCAAATTTTTCATCTTGTTCATAGGACATCTCCAGCTCAGCTTGATGCATTTGTTCAAGCGCTTTTTCCCGTTCCAACTCTTTCATTGTTTTTTCTTTCTCTACCTTTCGCGGTTTCTTACTTTTCATAATCTATATCACCCATTATTTAATATTAGATAGATCCAGATTATCATCTTTGAAAATCAGGCATGCCATATGTGTAATCTAGTCTTGTCACCGTGTCCTAATTTTCATTGTTGATAATTGCGTTGACTCTTTTTATTCATTGATTGCTGGTTTGTATTTGTGCAAATAGCTAAAAACATTATGAAAAAGCCGATTACAATAGACAAAGATACACCCATTTATGATGCAATCACGATCATGCGTGAGAAAAGAATCAGCAGGCTTTTTGTTACCGAACAAAAAACGCCTACAGGAATAGCTACTGAAAAAGACATGGGTTTTTTCCTTTTACAAGATAAGACTGATAGGGATATTGATGAAATTCCTGTAGCTGAAGTAACAAAGAAACTGGTATCTGTAAGTGAATCTACAAAAGTTGGAGACTGTGCAAGAATAATGCTTGAAAAAGATTTCAGCTCTTTGGGCGTGAACTTAGATAATACTATTGTTGGAATAATTACAAAGACTGACCTGACAAAATATTATGCTGATACATATAAGGACAAAAATCGTGTTGGCGATTTCATGACCAAGTCATATGTATCATCCTACTTAGATGAACCAGTTCACAATGTAGTCTCAAAAATGCTTGAAAATAAAATTTCAAGAATAATCGTTAAGAATCATGATGATGTTCCTACTGGAATCATTTCTTTTAGGGATCTTTTCAGAATAGCTCTTGATCTTGGAATGGAGGAATTCTTAGAAGACAATACTAGGGATGATCTATCTGTGATATTTTCAAGGAAAGGATTCTTATCAGAGTCTGGCTTTGGCGCAATAACCTCGGCAGCTCAGATAATGACGGGCGGAATCCTATCAGTACTGCATGGTGACGATTTGGCAAAGGCCTGCGAAATTCTGCTCGACAACAAAGTAAAAGGACTAGGAGTCATATCTGAAAAAGGAGACCTTGTGGGAATACTTACAAAAACTGATATCACACATGCACTTGCCGCTGCGGAGTGAAGTTCAGATAAAACTGATGCACCTTATATGATGCAGCATTTTCATTTTCTCTGGAATGATAAGGAGATATCTCTTGGCTTTTGACAAATGTATTCAAACCTGCAGTGATTGCGTCGAAACCTGTGAAGCTTGTATTACATCATGTCTTGCAAGTAATGCAAGCAAGATGGCCGTATGTATCCAAACGTGCCGTGACTGTTCCGATATTTGTGGGACGGCAGTACGATTTATGTCCAGAAATAGCAGATATGCGGACAGGGTTTGTGCTCTATGTGCAATAATCTGCGATATCTGCTCAAAGGAGTGTAACAAATACTATGACGATGCTTGTAAAAAATGTAGCAAAGCATGTAAGCGATGTAGTTCAGAATGTAGTCTCGCATCATAGTTTTTCTTATTTTGAATTTTAAGGTGTGATTTAAACAAATTAAAATAGTAAAAGCATTTGAATAAATTGATTGCAAGTAAAGAAGTGCAAATGTAATTGTGGATGCAATAGGCAACTTATGAACAGCTATTACGATGTTTGTATCCAATGTATTTTTGGAAATCATTTTCAGCTCTAATTTGTTGCATATCTAGATTCGAAATTAATAAAATTCCATCATGATTATCAATACTGGACTACTAGACAACAGTATGTTTTGCCAAAATGTTATATAGATTCAAACTTTTTGCAAGCGCTTCTGCTCTATTTCTTATTGTAACCACACTTATTCCTGATGCTTTAGAGATTTTTCTTTGAGATTGTTTTTCTGCATTACTCACACATGACAAATAAAGCGCAGTAGCTGCCATGGCAACAGGGTTTTTTCCTGCCAAAATTCCTTTACCTTTAGCATTTGATAATATATCTAATGCATCTCTTCTTGATTTTTCACCTATGCCTGCAGTACTGGCAATCCTGTTGATAAAATCAGATGAATTGTAAGATTCCACTTTCAGATCCAGGGAGTTGATTAAGATTCTGATGTGTCTCGATAGATCTTTTATACTTACATCTCCTGCAGAAGCAATGTCTTGTAATGATCGAGGAGTATTTGCTTCTCTACAAGCAGTATAAAGTGATGCAAGAGCTAATGCAGAAATGCTTCTCCCCTTTGTCATTTTCCTAGCCAAGGCTTTTCTATAGAGGTAAGCAGCTTTTTCTATTACTGTATCTGGTATGACAAGTTTCATTTTCATTGTATTGAGAAGAATAAATGCAGATCTCAGGCTTCTCATTGTTGATCTTGATTTACTACGATTATCCCAAATTCTGAGTCGATTAAAGGTGTTTTTCATATCCATAGATAATGCATTTCCCGAGGAATCCTTGTTTCTAGAATCGATAATGGTGGAAAGCCCCATGTCGTCCATCGTTAAAGTTGATTTTCCCCCAGTTCTAGATCTTTCAAGATACTGTTCGTTAGTAAAAACATGCTGTTCAGGCCCAGTCTCTTCAAGTTTTTCTGCAATGACTAGACCGCATCTTGAACACACTACTTCTCCAGTATTGTTATCAGTTATTATTGGTGCTTTGAATTTCGAGCAGTTTTCATCGGTACATTTTACATTACTTATGTTATTTTTTTCGTCTAAAATCAGTATACTTTTTATCCATTACATCGTTATAAAGAAATCTTTCAAGGCAAATTTTTCAAAGTTTTTTTTAATGTTTTAGTGGGTTATAAAATTCAAACATAAAATAAACAAATCAACTAAGAGATAACGGCAATTTTCGCTACAATTTTTGATAGATTCCACAGGATGCCTGATTTTGGAGTTAGAGATTTTCTGCCATCTGGAATGCATCAACAATGTCTCTTGCGGTTACTATTCCAACTATCTTATTTTTGTCAGTCAATACTAATCGTTTTATCTTTTTTTTGGCCATCAAATTAGCAGATTCATTCCCGCCTATGCCAATTTTCGTTGTAATTAATGGGGAAGTGCAATATCCTCCTACTTTTGATTTCAAATCCACTTCGTTAGATAATACATTAACTAACAAATCACGCTCTGTAAATATTCCATAGGGATCTCCGTTTTTTGTCACTATTACACTTCCTACTCTTTTTTCATCCATAATTTTTGTTGCATCGATGATCGAATCATCATGTTTGCATTGATAGATTTTAGTACTAATTACTTTCTCAAGTGATGGATTGACCACCGTTTTTCTAAATCCTCTTAACATGTCAGATGCGGTTACTATTCCAACTAATTTCCTATTAACAAACACCAGTAATCGCGCTTTTTTCAAAATCATCATCTTAGCTGCACTAATCAAAGTGGTATCGAGAGAAATACCAGTAAAGGTTTGAAGAAGTACATCCCTCATCTGTATTTCTGGAATTTCACCATATGATGTTATGTATTGTAGGATTTCTCTTTCGGTAAAAATTCCTTTAACTGCATGGTCTTCCTTTACCACAAGGTTACCAATCTCCTTATCCTCCATAATGCCGATTGCATCTTTGAAGGGAAATGTTTGACCTACAGAGATGGGATTAGGAGTCATATAGTCAGCCACTTTCAATTCAGTTATTTTTAATGCCATTCCTGAAACTAGGTTTCTTGGTTTATTTGATTATGAGTACTGAATTTCATCGATGAGAATCAAATTTGAAAACAAATGAAAAGGTTTCTTATGCCCGTTTGTAATACGTACTCAATTTGAGCATAATGGTTTGCGGGTCTATTGGCCATGGTGGAATCGATAAGATTAGAAGGTTGTATTCATTTTTACGCACTGAAGGATTTGATGTATTAGATCATGTTAAAGATAAAAAAATGGATTATTCAAATGTTAAAGATTTTAAAAACAAAATAGAATTATCGCATAAAATTGTCAAACATGACCTTGCATATGTAAGAAAGGCAGATATTTTAGTGGTGTTTGGTGATGCCCCTAGCTTTGGTACTGCGATAGAGATGTTTATTGGAAAAAAGGAATGTAAGAAGATAATATTGTTGGCAAGGAATCCTGTGCCATCACCGTGGCTTGTAAATTTCGCTGATTATGTAGTTTCAAATAAAAAAGAACTTGTAGAGCTGTTATTTAAGATTCAATCAAAATAATGAACTCAAATTTTCTCTTATATCATAGATAAGATTATCAGTTAACGGACTATCATGACAGGGCAGTTAGCTTCTTCAGATATCTTCCTACTAACGCTTCCTAAAACCATTATTTTGCCCATACCAGATAATCCTCTACTTCCAATAATGATAAGATCTATTTCTTGTCTGTTTGCAAATTTTAGTATAGAATCTACTGTATTTCCTGTCAGGATTTCATAATAGGTTTCAACACCCATTTTTCTACATGACTGCATCTCAGATTCTAGAATTTTATCTGCTTTGGACCTGACAGATTCTAAGATCTGTGCTGACAATTTTTTCAATTTTTTTTCTTTCATAATTCCAAGTAACATGCCAGGAGGCTTTACTGCTGAAATATCAATTACCATTAGGAGATAAAGTGTAGAGCCAAATTTTTTTGCAATCTCAGACGCATCAATCATAGCTTCTTTTGAGTATTTAGAACCATCATAAGGTACTAAAATTTTTTTGTATTTTTTTACACTTGAAAAAAATTTCCCATCCATCTGTGCTGACATACTTGATGCGGCTTGATCAATTATCAAAAGATGTTTGAGGAATTTTTCAAAACTTCCGTATGTCGCTCTTCCCTTCATTTGTTCAACGGTGTTTTTTATAATCGATATCTGATTCCTTAGCTCATCTTCATAATCTGATTTACTTTGCATAAAATGCCTCCACTATATCTCTTGCGGTTACTATTCCAACTATTTTGTCTTTTTTAGTTAATGCAAGTCTCTTTATTTTCTTAGAAGCCATTAGATGTGCTGCATCATTACCTTGTATTCCATCTTTTGCAGTTACTAGAGGAGAAGAACAGTAGCCTTCTACTCTTTCGGTCAACGCAACTTTCTGCGTTAAAACATTAACTAACAAATCACGCTCTGTAAATATTCCATAGGGATCTCCGTTTTTTGTCACTATTACACTTCCTATTCTTTTTTGGTACATCAATTTTATTGCCTTAAAAATCGAATCAGTATGTGCACATTGATAAATCTTTGTACTGCTTACCTTATCTAAAGAAGGGTTTCCACCAGTTTTTTTTAATCCTCGTAATATATCAGACGCAGTAATTATTCCAACCAATTTTTCATTTTCAAATACTAGTAACCTTTTTTTCTTTGAAATCATCAGTTTTGCTGCATCTAGTATTGACATTTTAGGAGAAACGGGTGTAAATGATTCCGTAAAAATGTCCTTCATTGGTTCAATTGGAATTTCTCCTCTTCTTACCAAATAAGAAAGGATCTCTCTTTCGGTAAGGAGGCTGCTTGGTTTGTTATTTTCTTTTATGATTAGATTACCAATTCCATGAGTTGCCATGATGGATATTGCTACGGGGAATAAAACGTCAGAATCTACTGATATGAGTTCAGATGTCATATAATCTCCCACTTTCAATTCGATTGTTTTGAGCACCATCTAATAGGAATCATTAACTGCAGTATTTGTCTTTAAAACTAAATTTCAATGATGAGAATCAGACGTGAAAATCCCGCATTTTTCATAACCCGTAAGTATTTAATACAAAATTAAGGTAATCAAAAGTGATTTTCAAATATGATGTTTTTGTATCGACTTGTAATATCAGCAAAGCCGAAGGCTGTGACATGATGTGAAATGGCATTTTGAGGATTTCATATACGGATCAATAGATGGGGCGGTAACAACTTTTGCTGTGGTGGCAGGTGCAAGTGGAGCAACACTAACTCCTTCTGTTGTTTTGATACTTGGATT
Source organism: Nitrosopumilaceae archaeon (assembly GCA_035455245.1). GTDB lineage: Archaea > Thermoproteota > Nitrososphaeria > Nitrososphaerales > Nitrosopumilaceae > UBA8516. The sequence continues at coordinate 31,317 of DATIFN010000045.1, forward strand.
TGCAAATCTCTTTGGAGATGGATTTTCTATGGCTATGGGAAATTATCTTGCTACTAAATCACGCAAAGAATACATCGAAAAAGAAAGACATAGGGAAGAATGGGAAATTGATAATTTGGCAGAACAAGAAAAACAGGAAATCCGTGACATTTATGCAAATAAGGGTTTCAAAGATGAATTGTTAGAACAGATTGTGCGCATAATCACATCTAGACGAAAAGTATGGTTGGACACTATGATGAAAGAGGAACTTGGTTTGATCGAAGGTAAAAGACGACCAGTTGACACTGCAATTAGCACATTTGCTGGTTTTAACATTATAGGATTGATTCCATTGATTCCATTTGTTTTTTTCTTTACAACAGGGTCTGGTTTATCTAGTTCTGATGTGTTTCATTATTCTATAATATTTACTGCAATCTCATTCTTTTTAATTGGAGTTATCAAGGGAAAAATTGTAAAAAGATCCTTATTCAAATCTGGCAGCTACACTCTTGCAATTGGCGGAATAGCAGCAGTAGTTGCGTATCTTGTAGGTTATTTACTGAGTTTAGTTGTTTGAGTTGCTATGAGCGAATTAAAACGCCGCATGGGACTTTTTGGCACTACTATGTATGGAGTGGGTCTGATTCTAGGCGCAGGAATTTACGTGTTGATTGGTCAAGCAACAGGACTTGCAGGCAACATGGTATGGGTTTCTTTTGTTTTTGGAGCAGTAGCAGCTATATTTTCGGGGTTGAGCTATGCGGAATTATCCCCAATGTTTCCAAAATCAGCTGCAGAATTTTTATTTGTTAAAAATGCATTCAAAAACAATTTTCTTGCTTTCATTATTGGTTGGATGACGCTTTTTACATCAATAATTTCTGCTTCTACTGTAGCATTAGGTTTCGGAGGATATCTTGCAGGATTCGTCGGAGCACCGGTCATACTATCAGCTGTATCATTGATTTCCCTGCTATCTTTAATTAATTTCATCGGCATCAGAGAGTCATCATGGATGAATATTATTTTTACTTTAATTGAGGCAGCTGGCCTAATTCTAATCGTTTATCTGGGATTTACCTATGGTGGGACAGAACCCGTAAATTATTTTGAAAGCCCCACTGGTCTAACTGGCATATCACTTGCATTTGTTTTGATATTTTTTGCATTTATTGGATTTGAGGACATTGTAAATATTGCAGAGGAAATAAAAAACCCAAAGAAGGTACTTCCGCGTGCAATCATTTTATCGATATCAATAACAGCAACAATTTACGTACTTGTCTCATTAGCAGCAATCCAAGTACTTAATTTGCAAGAGTTGGGATCTTCATTTGCACCCCTTGCAGATGTTGCTAAAAAAGCACTTGGCAATAATGGACAATTTATTCTTTCAATAATAGCACTTTTTGCGACAGCAAATACTGTACTTATAATTCTATTAGCTGGATCACGAATCATTTATGGAATGGCTGCGCTCCAATCCTTACCACAATTATGGAGTAGGATCCATTACAAAACAAAAACTCCATGGATTGCAGTCCTTGGCATTATGATTACATCAATAATTTTTTCCTTTTTGGGAAATATCGTTACTGTTGCAAATATCTCGATATTTTTTATTTCCATAACTTTTGCGATGGTTAACTTATCAGTAATCTTGTTACGATATAGAGAACCTGTCATGGAACGCCCATTTAAAATTCCTATTAACATAGGGAGATTTCCACTCTTACCACTTTTCGGGGTCATCATATCAGCCTTCATGATGACACAATTCAATGTTTATGTCGTTTCAGTTGGCATCGGAGTTATTGGGGCTGGTGCCTTGTTTTATGCACTTTTCAAAAAACACATGAACAAAGATTTACAGTCATAATTGTCAATTTTAAAAAATAGATAATTACTATATTATTCATATAGTACACTATGGTAGTAACCCCATGAAATTAAAGGACAAGGTTGCAATAGTTACAGGCGCTTCTAGTGACATAGGTTTGTCAATTGTAAAAAAATTTGTCGAAGAAGGGGCACAGGTAATAATGATAGGAAGGAGATTAGACGCATTAAAAAAAGCAGCTTCAACACTAGGTAACAATTCTAAACAAACGATTGCACTTCCATGCGACATTACAAATGAAGGCCAAGTAATTCAAACAATAGGACAGGTCTATGATCATTATGGAAAAATTGACACACTAGTAAATAATGCAGGGGCAATCAATGATCCCATACATTTTCATGAAATGTCTGATTCTGATTGGATGACTTTAATTGACACCAACATGATTGGTACATTTAGAATTACAAGAGCAGTATTATCAAAAATGCTTGAGAAAAAGAGTGGTTCCATTATTAACATTGGTTCAATATCTGCAGAAAGAGCTATTCCGAAAGTACATTTGACAGTCTATTGTGCAACCAAAGCCGCAATCAACATGTTTACCAAAGGAATTGCAGTAGAATATGCAAGAAGAAACATTCGATGTAACTGTATAAATCCTGGAATCATAAATGCTGGCATGATAAAGTCATATCTTGATTATCCTGAGGCTAAAAAAGTCTTGGAAGATAGACAACCATTAAACCGCATCGGTGAACCATTAGATGTTGCAAATGCGGCCGCATATCTGGCCTCAGAAGAAGCTAATTGGATTTCTGGCATAATGCTAAACGTAGATGGTGGAAAGTCAGCATCAGAGGGTTAAATACCATCTTTATTTTTCAAAAGATTCAGTGAATCATTAATAGATTTTTTTACTTCTGCTAAAAGATCTTTAAGAATATTTTCATTGCCAGTAGAAGTCTTTTGTTGTAGTTCTGTATTGTAATATTTCAGCCATGAATATGTGTGTTGTAAATTTTCAATCACCTCAAATGGAAGCAGAGTTTGTTTGCCTGACAGTATTACTGCATCCCAGATATCAGTAAAAAATGGTTTGTAGTCCTTGTATTGAATTGATTCATCAATAAAACGTAATTTCCTATCCAGATCATTGTTAACCAATACGAGTATTTTCCTTCTTGTTCCAGTTTCCTCATTTTTTTGTATCCTCCTATAATTCCAATGATCTACATAGACTGCGCCAAAAATTATTCCAGCTAATATTGCATTTTCTATGATTATTTTTTCCCATTCTATTTCCAAAATAAATCACATGAGATATTGATAAATGTCGAGGGCATCATATGTTTAATTATATTACTTTAATCGGCGATAAATTGATTTGAATTCTTCTGCAAGTGTATAAGCAAGATTTTGTAATTTTGTAACTTCCACCATGGATGATTTACCCCTAGCGATTTGTCTCATCTGTGTCATACATTTATGTACTTGAGTATGGTCAGATGTGGTATCTTTATCAGACCACACTTTAAAACAATCATTAAAATCAAGACAGAAATTCAAAATTATTGTTTCCCAGTCCTTTGTGTTTGTTGGATATCCCATACCAAGAGAGAGTTCACGAAATTCATTGCTTCGATCTATTAAGAGCATTTCAAGTGACTTTTTAGCTACTGCTACATCATAATTATCTAGTGCAGAGGATCCTTGCATTTGAAATAGTACACATAAAGCGTATTTTAATAATGTTATGGATTATCAGTAATGATAATTAATTACTCATTTATACAAAATGGGGATCTTTTTTTATCAATCTAGCATGAGTCTCAACTTCACTATAAGCTCTGGTAATGTCAGTTGATGTAATCACACCTTCCAAATTCCCTTCCTTGTCTACTGTTGGTATGCCGCTTACTTTATACAAACTCATTAATTTTGCAGCTTTTGCAAGATCCTCCTCTGATTCTATTGTCAAAAGCTCGTTTCCAAGAAGTTCTCCTACTTGCATATCTTTTGAACCCTTAGGAAGTAGGTAATTTCTTGTATCAGTTCGTTTACTAAGTTTAAGATATTCGCTGTTTTTCATAAACAGATCATATGTAACTAATCCAATTGGTTTTCCATAGTTATCTGTTACAACAATTCGTGCAATTTTATTTTTGTTTAACATATTTAACACATATAATAATGAATCAGACTTGCGGCAAGTGATGAGTTTTCTAGTCATATAGTCTTTGATTTTGTATATTCCAACATACAGATTGGCAAAATTTTTGGCCAGATCTGATTTTGTAGTAATCCCTACAAGATTTCCACTATCATCTACAACTATTACTGCACATATCTGAAATGTCTCCATTCTGATGGCACATTGAATTAAATGATCCTCTTGACCGACTGTTATAGTAACAGGATTTCTAGTCATAATTTGACTCAATGGTATTTCATTTAATGCTCTTGTTGTTTTATCTTTTTCAAGAAATTTTCCTATATCTCGTTCTGTTACTATACCTAGTGGAAAATTGTTCTCAGAAATAACTAATCGTTTTATCTCGTTTTTTTGCATGAGTAACAGGGCATCATGAATGCTATCATTTTGTGTTAATGTTATCACAGGGGTCGAGTAAAGATAAGTTTGAACTCTCATCATGTAGATCTCCTTAATTTAAGATTTAAAGACATAATCTGATTTTCATCCATGGTTACAATATTAAAAAAATCAAATTTCCTAACCTATGGCTATGCCACAAAATTAGGAACTATTTCGATTTCTAACGAACCTCCGTTAAAACATGCCATTATGGATTTTATCTTACTTTTGTACAAAAAGTACTTTTTACCATCATCATTAATTGAGCCAGAAATTCCTAGGAGCTTGTTATCATGCAATTCCTGTACTCTTCTGTAGGCAGTGCTGATAGGAATTTTGCATTCCGCACTCAACTCTATTGCTGATTTTGGTGAATCCATTGTAGCATCAAGAATAGTACGAGAGTACTTGT
>DATIFN010000046.1:0-66251 GCA_035455245.1 Nitrosopumilaceae archaeon
GGTTAAAGATTCAATTGAATGGACTAGAAAACCACATCACAATGAGGATGTTAAAAGTTACATGGGAAAAGATACACCATTATTCATCCGAGTTTTTAAGGTGCCAACAAGACAGATGCATGTTCATTTAATGGATATCAGATTCGATGGTACGGCTCCAAAATCCTCAGAAATTTTAAATCTCTTTAAAGATGAATATGGAGTTGCTACTGTATATACTGCAAAAGGAACAAAAGATATTAGGGATTTTGCAGAATCAACAAAATTCAGTTTTAAGGATACCAATATGATTCACATCCATGCTGACCTTTTGGAAATACAAGATGACACAGTCAAGTTGACTTATTCAGATGATCAAACAGGCATCGTAGTACCGGAAAATCATCTTTTGATGCAAGCAATGCTTTTCAAGAGAAATGCTGAGGACGCGTTTAAGCATACCGAAGAACTATTTCACATGGACGAAAAGAAACAACTTCTTGAGGATCATTTCAAGCAGCAGTAGGCACATAACTTAAAAACTAGAAAAGTTAATTTCTTTTAGACAAGATTCTACATTGGGTAAAGCAGATACAAGCGGTAAGACACAAGATCGTACTGCAATTTTAAGCAGAGGACAACGTGCCGCCAGACAATCAGTAATTACACTTGCATCCATAGGAATTGCTGAGCTTATAGTATCACTATTCACTGGAAGTATTACCTTGACTGCAGATGGAATTGACTCCATGGCAGATTCTATGATTTCGTTTATTGTGTGGTTTGGCATTCTAATGGTAAAAAAGCCAAGAAGTAGCATATTTCATTTCGGATATAGGAAGGTGGAAGTTCTTGCAGCATTCATCGCAGCCATTATTATCACTATTTTAGGAGTTCTTATCGCGTATCATGCATTTCAAACATTGTATGAACCAAGAATTATTCATTATCCTGAAATAACGATGATAACGCTGGTAGTTGCAGGAAGTATTTCCTTACACAGAGCGTTTTTGATTAGAAAAGTTGCTATAGAATCTAATCTAATTTCATTAAAACTTGATGCAAAGAATTCAATTAAAGATGGAACTGCCTCATTTATAGGGTTAGTCAGTGTAATTGCTGCTACCTATTTTGGATTTACTTTCATGGATGCAATCGGAGCAATGATTATTGCAGGATACATCTTCTTCATGGCATATACCGCAATTAAGGAATCCGCATTAGTTTTAGTTGACGCAGTACAAAATCCAGAAATGACAGATAACATAAAATCAATCATTTTAGAGAAGTTCAAAATTAGAACGAACGATATTTTCTTAAGGCCTGTAGGTCATGAATTTAACGCAGAAATTCATATCGTTTTGCCAAATGAAACAAGGCTAGATGAGACAAATAGACTCATCAAAGAAATTTCCAGCATAATAAAAGATGAACTCCAATTAGCGCGTGTAGTCATTGTGCCTGAACCTGAGCATCTTTAAATTACCTTTTTGGAGGATTTGCAAATCTGTTGTTTGGGTTTTTGTGATAATCCACGGGAATACTAGAGTCTTTTTGTCGTCCTGTCAGAATTCCTACCACTACATCATCTTTTTTAATTATCCCTTCATCCATTAGTTTTTTTACCCCGGCAGGGACTGCCCCAGAAGCCATTTCACAATCAAATCCATTTAACCCAACAAGTGCCATCCCGTCCATCATTTCTTGATCTGAGACTTGGGTAACAACACCATTGGTAAATTCCAATGCTCTTAATCCTTTCAGGATGTTAGCTGGTTTTGCGATTTGAATTGCAGTAGCTTTTGTTTTTGGCCTTATTCCGTTTTTATCCATATAAGAATAGAATCTTTTTATCATTTCAGTATCTGGATTGCCCTTATTCCAACGAAGTTTTGTCTCCTCAAAATTTCCGTTATAAAGAGTATGCAAAGTATTTGCCCCTTCAGAATTCACAACTGCAATACGTGGAATTTTTTTTATCCATCCCCATTCATACAATTCCATTAGGCTTTTTCCACAGCTAGAGGTATTTCCAAGCGCTCCTCCAGGATACACAATCCAATCTGGAGGATTCCAGTCAAGCCTCTCTAATGCTCTAAAAACAATGGTTTTCTGTCCTTCGATTCTATAAGGATTTACTGAGTTCACAGTATATCCACCTACTTCGTTTGCTTTTTCTAAGGATGTTGTTAATGCATCATCAAAATTTCCATTAATTTCAATCACTTGTGCCCCGAATTGGAATGCTTGACTTAGTTTTCCTGGAGCGACCTCTCCTGCTGGGATATACACATCACATTCCATGTTTTCGTTTGCAGCATACATTGCAGCAGAAGCTGATGTATTCCCCGTAGAAGCACAAATTATTTTTTTTATATTGACAGATTTTGCATGCGTTACAGCAGTCGACATTCCGTTGTCCTTAAACGAACCACTTGGGTTGTAGCCCTCAGGTTGAAGCCAGAAATTTTCATGTTCTAATCCAACAAAATCTGCTACTTTTGACATGTGATATGGTTTTGACAATCTTCCTTCTGCACCATCCAAAGAGACAAGATAATTTGAACATTCTTCAATATCTTCAGTATCGATCTGACAAAAATTTAGTAATTCTCTAAATCTCCATACGCCGCTTTCATTAAAAATATTATTAGCGTGATTTCTTCTTTTGTAAAATACTTCCTTTAGCGAAGGTGAAGGATGTGTCTTGTATTTTATATCAAGAAGATGACCCTGTTCGCATTCAATTCTTATATCTGAAATAGAATATTCCAGACCGCATTTTGGATCTATGCATTTTTGATAAACGGCTTGCATTATCTCATTGAGAAGTCAATACTTATTTAAATCTAGAATCATGCATCATCTAGCAATTTCTTGCCCCTTCTTCGAAATCATCTGTTTGGCATCAGGCTTATTTTGCCTCTATGCCCTTTTTGATGCTATTCCTAAACTTCAAATGGTCTTCTTATGTCGATCATTATTTCGTGAAATTCTGACCCTGCCAAATATTTCTTTAATTATTCTTGACATATGATCGTAATAATGCCGTTGGATTGATTCTGTTATTTTATTAACAAAACCCTATAAAAGATTAGTTCTGATAAAAACAATAGAAAATAATTGTACCTCATTGAACCATTGTATGATACACTAGATCAAATCTATGCTAATCAATTTCTAAAAGAATTTCTAATTCAGTTAATCGCAGTTTCAATTGGGGTTTTACCCGCCATTTCATTGGCAATTGCTGCCTATAAACATCTTAAAAACAGTGACAGCCAAGAAACAAAAAAGCACGCAATAGATTCCATATTAGAAGAACTAACAAACATACAGACTGCTCTAAATGATTCAGAATTCAAACCAATTACCTGGGACGATACCAAGAAACTTTTTGTTGGAAATTGGGTTTTAATGGAATCAGATTCTTTCGAAGGATGTGTAAATTCAGGCAATTTTACCTTGCTTTCACCCGGATTACAGAATAATTTAAGTCGACTTTATTTGGGAATTAAAAACAATAATTCATTATATTTTCAAGTATTAGGATTCTATACGACTCCGATATATCTTTCTCCTGAAATTGATTTGGTAGCAAATAAACTAGCTAAAAGCATGAATGAAAATATTTCAGAAATACGTGATACAATTAAAGATATTATACCTAAGCTAGAAACAGCAAAAAAGTACAGTCGTTATTTATAGTCTTAAAACAGAGTTTCTGAACAAGAAATTTGAATAAAAATTTTTGAACACCAAATTCTAATTTCAGAAACCTGTCTGTATCGAAATGTTACATACTACCTTACAATTAAACAGGTTTACTAAAGATTTTATGCCAATAATTCAAGAAGAAAGCGATTCGGTTAGTAACAAGTTAGACAAACAATTAAAATTTAATAACGCAAAACTAAACGTTTCAAATTTTCATGATGAAGTCATTAAAAAAAATAGAGATACGGATATTCTCGACTCTGAGATTTCAATAGATACACTTCGGAAAATAAAACAAAATGAAGATGCACAAATTTCTAAGATGGCAGAACACATGGCAAAGATGACTGAAGTCACCTTACAGAAAATAAAACAAAATGAAGATGCACGAATTTCTAAGATGGCAGAACACATGGCAAAGATGACTGAAGATACAATTAGTAAATTTGAAAAAATTCAGAAGGAATCAAGGTCGAAAAGTTCAAGGGAAATAAAATTACCTGAACCAATGAATCTTCCGTGTTTTCAATAAACAAATTTAAAGACAGACACTGAAATTCCATTAAATCTTTTAAAAAAGCATTATTTTTTGGGTCCTGAACGAGTATGGAAATTAATACAACATTTGCACTCTTTTAAAATGCATTCCTTTTCGGAAAGATGACCACAGATACCACATTCGCAATGAGTCTGCATGTATACATTAGGTGGATTACAAGATATAACCTTGCGACAGGTATTTTCCTGATTTGTGGCTCAAGAAAATATTACTTTTTTGATTTTTTTGTAGTTTTACGCCCTTTGCCTGAATCTTGGCCTGGCCTTTCACTTGTTTCAGGTTTTTTTGATTCGGTAACCTCTTTTGATTTTTCCTCAACTACCTTCATAATTGCCTGTATTACACCGTCTAGGTCACTGTCTGAGACCTCAGGTTCTACGTAAGTAGCAAGTTGATTTATGGTGTTAGAAATTGCCGAGCTAATTTCTTCAAAACTTTCCGGATCCTCGTAAGCAGCGTTATAAAGTGCTTTAAGTCGTCTAGCTTCCATGATGGATTGATCAGCAAGTCTCAAATTGAACTTTTTTCCATTTACAGTGATTTCCTGAATTATCATGTCTGCACTTTTCACCTTGCTTTCATAAAGGTTTCTGTACAAAAACAACTAATAACAGAATACGGATGGTCAAAATGGATTGGAAAGGAAAGTGGCAAATATGGCTCAACGATGTTTTGTAACCGGTGTAAGTATGATAACCTCTTTTGGGTCCTTTGGGAATAATGTCATGGCTGCAGAATGGATGATGCAGATTTCATATGAGCCGATGCTCATTGCAGTTTTTTTACATGAGGGTTCTGTAACCCTAAAAAATATACGTGAAAAAAAAGAGTTTGTGGTAAACGTTGCTTCAGATGAACAAACCAATCTTGTAAATATTGCAGGTGGATATTCAAGATCTGAAATCGATAAGCTAAAAGTAAGAAACTCTTTCACATTTCTAAAATCAAAATTCATTAAAGCTCCAACAATATCAGGCTGTGTCATAAATGCAGAATGTAAATTGTTTTCAATTAAAAAGACAGGTGATCATGTTATGGTTATTGGGAAGGTAATGTATGTGAAATTCGATAAAACAAAAAAACCATTATTGTATCATGGTGGAAGGTATTATCGTCTGGGTTCATTAATAGACCCAATTAGACAGAAAATTAAAGTCGATGAATTTACGTTTAATTGGTTTTCAAAGGAATCCAAGAAGAAATTTGTGTTAAAATGTGCTGGGATAATAATAAGATCAGGTAAGAAGATTTTAGTGATAAGGCATTTTAAAAACAACATGATGTATGAGACAATCCCTTATCTACTTCCAAAACGAGGTATTGACTACTTTCAATCTGTCCAAAAATATGTGAAAAACATTGGATTGAACGTCAAATTAGAACAGGAACCAATCATGAAAAGACTCATTTTAGGAAATCAAGGCAAAATTCAGAGAGTGAACCTTGTTTTATTTGAAGGAAAACAAACTAAAACCTCAAATAAAAACAAATGGAAGGGTAAAATTGAGCCTTTGTTAAGAGCACTCGCCGATTAAATGATTATGTAATCTAATGCTACTGCATCACTTATTAGTAAAGTATGACGAGTGCTTAGGATGTAACCATTTTTAACATCGGTTGTTTGTATCCATCTGTTTGTAGAACTATAATGTCTTTTTTCCTTCATTTCTTTTTCAATTTCTTTTAAATCAAACTCGCCTTCCTCAATTTGCTGTGTTTGAAGATGTTTTATCGTTACAAGAATTTTTTTAACTTTTATTCTAACTCCAAATTTCCAGTTATGGTCTGAAATGTCATCTTCTACTTCAAGCAATTTTATTTTGATTTCCTTAGTGCCTAATGCATCATGACTTACAAGACTGCGCTCATCGATAAAATCTTCAAAACTCATTAAAATATTTCAGAACTAGTCATTAAAGAAGTATTCGGTATTTAGTCACTGATGTTTTGATGCGAATGGCATTTGATAGTCTTCTAGCAAAAGTTTCTGTCTATTGCCATTAACAAGAGCATAAGTCTCTCCCTCATAAGTACATACAAAATCAGTTATCTTGTTTGATTCATCCCATATCTTGAAAAACTCTCGTAATTGTCTATGCTCGTATTTTCCTGTACCTATTCTCTTTTTGGAAAGAAACTTGAAAGCAATTATGGTTTTTCTTGTGTTATAAAGTTCAAAAGTATGTATCCATTTTAAACATCGAATAATCTGATCATATGGGACCTGCAAAGTAGTCCCGGTACCTGATTTGGCTTCAATAGTGAAGATAGTATTAGCGCTAGTGCTTACGGCTAAAATATCAGGTAATGCAACACTAGGAGAACCTAGTCTGAAGGCCTTCCAATTATCCAAAGCATTAAATCGTTTTACCAAAGTATCCTCCCAGTTGTAGCCTCGTTGCCTCCGAGTTCTAGCGACCCTTTTGTTTTGTTCTTTCTTAAAGTTCTCTTTAGATTTCTGAAGTTTTGTTCCGATAATTTTGTTCTCATCATTTCTTATTTTTAAAGCTGTCAAATTTCTAATTGATTCTTTATTTAATGCCACCATGATTATCCTATTCACTCACGTATAGAATAGTTGGTAATTATACAATAACTAAGCTAAAACTTGACAGGCTGCTCAATGGATGTCATAATTGCTAAAAACAGATTAATTCAAACTTCATTTAGTTTGAAGACAAATTCTTCATTGCCATTATTACTGCATTTTACCAATTTAAGATCTTGTCCGATAACAGGCATGGTGGTACAATCCAAGGATCCCATTATTCGTATTTCGTTTTCAAATTCGGCTATGCAAAAAATGACGTCTCCTTTTTTTGAAAATTCAATGAGTTTCCCAACCTGTGAGATTGGTCTCCATATTACCTCACCAAAACACCTATTACAGTAGTCATTTTGAGGCCAAACTAGTTTTTCACAATTTGGACATGCACTGCAGATGAAGTCACTTTCTTTAGGCTCAAATTTTGTCATGATTGTAAAATGAGTACTGATGAGGAGGTCGCAGCCGCGGACATGTTTTGAACAAGACCGACTTTTGCCTGTGGAACCTGCCTTTTTCCGGCTTTGCCTTGAAGTTGTTGACTAACCTCTACAATTTGTGCTATGCCTGTTGCCCCAAGAGGATGTCCAGCACCAATAAGACCGCCACGTGGGTTTATCCTCTTATCCTGTGTTTCATACAGAGTTCTGACAAGTTCGTTTCCTTTTCCTTTTTTTGCAAAGCCGAGATCTTCTACCTCAATAATTTCACAAATTGAAAACGCATCATGAATTTCTGCCACATCAATATCACTTGGTTCTTTTTTGGCCATTTCATAGGCCATAGATGCAGCATCACTTGTTGATATCATACTTGTAAGGTCTTTATTTTTTGTAAATCCTGCGGAAATCGTCCTTTGTCCTATTCCAGTTATGTGAGTTGGAACATCAGTGAATTTTTTTGAAAGTTCTTCTGAAGTAAGCAAAATTGCGGCAGACCCACTACATGGAAATGAGCAATCTAGGAGTCTGATGTCTTCAGTAAGTTCTTTGGAATTTATGATTTCATCGATAGAGTATGATTTTTCAAAATATGCATACGGATTGTCTAGAGAATTTCTATGATTTTTCGCTGAAACCATGGCAATATCCTCTCTTGTTGTCCCATATTTTCTTACATGTGATTTTGTAAACATAGATGCCCAGTATATTGGGTGCTTGTATTGACCTCTCGATTTATCCCATTCCAAAACAAGGCCTGGATTGTCAGATCTTTCTGCACCCACTACCAAAGCTACCTCTGCTAAACCTGAGGCAATATACGAAAACGCTGAAATTGCACTATTTGCACCAGAATTGCACAAGCTTTCCACAGAATGTGAAATTTTTGGTGTAATGCCTGATATTTCTGAGACAATACTAGAAAGGTACTTTTTATTGTCATTTGTAGAAGTTAATACTACATCAATATCCTTTTGTGATAAATTTGGCACCGTTTCAAAAAGCGATTTTATCGCCGACAACATAAGTGAATCTGTAGGCTGTTCTTCTTTAGTGAATTTTGTCAGGCCAAAACCTACTATAGATACTTTCCTCAAGAAATTTCCCCCGAAAAAGTTGACATGAGAAGTTTAAAGGAGGTTTTAACATTACCAATGGGATTAAACTGTATTATTGGAAGTGTAACTCCAGAATCTACAAACCTTTCTAGTTGTTTAATACATTGTTGTGGCGTCCCACAAATTACTAAAGAATCAAGCATACTATCCGGTACTAACTCATGATTTGAATTTAATCCGGATTTTTTGAATTCTTCGTAAATATTCTTAATTTCATTATTAAAACCATTTTTGGCCAAAAATTCACGGTATATCTTTCCAACAGAAATGTAAAATGCCAAGGTCTTTTTGGCTCTGTCGGTTGCTTTTTCTGAATCCTCAGAAACACAAGTAATGATTTGAGACGCTACTTCTATTTTTTTCTTGGATTGCATTTTTTGAATGGTTTTTTGTAATTCTGAAATGGGTCTTAAATAGAAAATTACTCCATCAGATATCCCCCATGCCAGATTGACCATTTTTTCGTTTACTGCAGCTAAATAAATCGGAATGTTCTTTCTTTTAGGTTTAATCAATAAAGTAAAATTGTTTAAATGAAAAAATCTACCATCATAATTTACTTTATTTCCAGACAACACAAGCCTAATTATGTCAACATATTCATGCATTCTCTGGATATGGTTTGAAAAATTAAGGCCATGCCAATCTTGTACAATTTGTACACTACTTGTGCCCAATCCGAGAATAAACTTGCCATTCGAAAGAAGATCTAAGGTTGCCGCTCCCATTGCTATGAGAGTTGGAGTTCTCGAATAGATATTAATTATTGAAGAACCAATTTTGGAATTTTTTATTATCTGAGATACAGCTGCTAAAATAGAGTATCCTTCCATCCCCCAAGTTTCAGGAATCCAAATAGAATCGTGGTTGTAATTTGATAAAATTTTTGAGCAATCCATTATTTCATCTACTGATAATAACGATCCTAGACTGTACCCCAACCTCATTTTGTCATTTTTTGAATATGAAATCATCATAATGTGTTACAACTATGTTTTTTGAACATTCTTCAATATCTTTATGTGAGTCTATTGAATGCCAAAATGCTTTTTTATATTTTATTGCAAACAGCTTACCTTTAGTACAATATAACGGAAATGTGGAATTTTCTATATTCCCTTTTTTGGGTACATGTTTTGTAATTTCTTTTGAAAGATGGTATATTCCAGCATTCATCCAATATTCTGAAATTATTGGTTTTTCATGAAAACGTTGAACTTTGTCACCTATTATGTCCACTATGCCATAGGCTGTTCTCAGTGGAACGACCGCAACAGAATTTGGTTTTGATTGTAATTTCCTTGGATCAAGATCTGTAATAACATCTCCATTTATCACAAAAAAACTTGGTTCATCAATAAACTTTGATGCGTTTCTTATTGCACCGCCTGTTCCTAATGGAACATTTTCCACTGAATAAAAAATTTGTACTCCTAGATTTTTTTTTGCTTCAAGATGATTTTTTATTTGCTCATTTTTGTAACCAGAACAGATAACAAATTCCTTTATCCCAAATTTTTTGAAATATCTAATTTGCCATTCTATGATTGGAATATTGTTAATGGGTATCAAAGATTTTGGCACATAGTCTGTAATTGGTTTTAGCCTTTTCCCAAACCCTCCAGTTAGAATTAATGTTTTCACAGATAGAACCCACGGTTTTTGCAATAAAAAGCTTCATCCAAAAAAGTGTACAGATGCAATACCAAAATAGTAACCCGCAAGAGATAGGGAAATTCCCCACACGCACGATCCTACAAACGTGAAGATCAGAAACTTTAACACTTTCATCTTAAGAAAACCGGCTGGAATGGAGACTAATTCTCTGATCCCAGGAACCATTCTTCCAAATAAAACCACTTTTTCACCGTGATGCGCAAACCATCTATCGACCTTTTTCATATGCTCATCGGTAATCCGTAAATATTTCAAATACCTCGCAAGTCCTTCTCTTCCAATTTTGAGTGCTAAAAGATAGGTTACAAATGCACCTGTAGTTGAACCAGCAGCCCCGGTAATTCCCAAACCTATTACATGAAAAAACGACATATTGTTCTTCGATACGATGTATCCTGCTAATGGAAATATTACTTCACTTGGGATTGGAGGAAATATTGTTTCTAGCAAAGATGCACTAAAAATTCCTAAATAAAGATAATCTGAAACCAACGAAATAACCCACTGAACGAATGTTTCTATTGACATGTGCTCACGGAGATTCTGTCATATAATAATGAAGCTCAGTATAACATTCTATACAAAAATCTCTCTCGTCAGTATGATCACAAGAATATGTTTTTTCTGTTTTTTTACTGCACTTTGTGCAAATTTTCATACTATGATAAAGTTACAGGTTAAGAAGATTTTTTTGTTTTAATTATCCCGAGAGCAATAACAAAAATTCCTACTGCTATAACTGGAGCAAATTCTGACATTCTATTTTTTTCTGGTTCCATTGAACTGATTGTTGACTGCATGACAAGAAAAGCAACAGATCCAATAACTGTCAACATCCCGCTTATGATAATTAAAATTCCAAGAATTTTAGAGGGTTCCCTTTTTGAGATAAAAAATGCAATTATTGGTAATGCTACTGAAGGGATGCCTAAAGCAACACCCCTGATGATGTGATCAAACGGTAAAAATCCCTGACCCGTGCCACCTCCAATCACAGCATCAACACCATAAATGACAAGGAGCATTATGGAGATGGATGTAATGATGATGGATGTTCTTGTAGCCATAATGCCGTCCCTGCATAAACTGGTAATAAATCATTTTATTCACGCATGGATTCTTTGTTAATGAAAGGGGTGCAAACATGTGTAAAAGTGTTCAGGGTATGAAATTGCTTAAAGACTAAATTTAGATATCCATAACAATAAATCTAATTTTGAAATATTCAGGATCACTTTAAAAAAAAATTCCAAATACTAAGGAAAAATTACCTTGTTACATAAATTGATAATTTTTGTTGCTTGCAACATTTCGCTCATCCGTAATTAGTTTAACAGCAAATACATATTTTTTACCAAATATTTCGGCTAAAAGATGCTCTGGAATTTCTGTTTTTCTTATTTCAAAGGCAGATTCGTTTCTAATGAACTCCTCCTCAGGGTCTAAAGTTTCAGTCAGCGTCAAATTCCCAGCATTATATTTTATGTCCCAGATATTTCCCACATCTGTTTTTAGATTTAAACTATCAAACCCGAGAGAGCCCCCAGGAATTTTATTGCTCGTCTTTAAAAGATTCTTGAATTTTATTATTACTTCATACTGCTTTTTGTTGTCTAAAGGATTAGTACGCTCATAACCTTCCACCTTAGCAAGACCAAGAAGTGTCAATTCAATATTGTTCACTGTCCAAGAATAAGGCAAACCCAAAATTTCAGATTCGGTTTTAGAGTTAGTCATATTTTTATCTGGAAGTTTTTCTGAGAATGGCAAACCTGACGACGCCTCGACATTAGACTGTGACATGACATTCATCTTAACGACATGCCCCGGATCGATTTTCACTTTTCCTTTCACAATCATGGTGGTGAAATCATTAAAAATCAATTTTCCACAGTTGTAACAGAATCTATCATCTGGCGAGACTTTATAGCCGCAATCAGGACAAAATGGCATGATATTTCTTAGCTTGAGGATAAATATGGTTTTACTTGTATTAATAGATAGATTATACCTGAAAGAAAATAAGGAGCAGATACTTTCATGTTTGAATTTACGTTTGACATTAGTAGTATTAGAATTTTGTTTGCCTTGGTGATGTTATCAATAGCAACCACCATAGATGTGTGGAAACGAGAAATCAACGATGTTTTGTGGATTATTTTTGGAGCTGTAGCAGTCGTATTGGTTTTTTTTGAACCCAACATAACTAGTTCCTTAGTAACCATTGGTATGTCATTAATTATTGCACCGGTTGCCCTTCTGATCTGGAGAATTGGAATTTTTGGAGGTGCAGATGCATTAGGTTTGATCGTTTTATCGGCACTTGCACCACAACTTAGTTTTTCAGGAACAATCGTGACTCCTTTAACAACCTTAACAAATGCTGCAATAATCTCCATAACACCAATTTTTTTCAATTTAATTCGAAATATCGTTGCAATGTTAAGACATGAGGATATTTTTGATGGATTTAAAGAAACTAGGTTAAAAAAAATAACTGCCTTATTTTTAGGATATCGCGCTAAAAATCCAAAATATAGTTTTTCAATTGAAAATCTAAATGGAAATCACAAAATGTTTGATTTTTCTTTACATCATGCTGAAAACACCGAATTTTGTAATGAACCAAATACATGGGTCACACCAGGAATTCCGTACATACTTTACATATCAGCCGGATTTCTGGTTCAACTTTTCATCGGAGATATAATTTTCAATATAAGTCCACTTTAGTAAAGAAATTCTCAAAAACTCAATAGTGGTCAATGAAAAGGCTGTAATTTTATTTTTTTACATACGCAACTTCTTTATATTAAAAACACCTTTTTCACCAATATGTCATCTAATGATACAGACATAGACGATGATCTAGTAGAAGTCATAAAGACAATGGAGACCCTGATTGACGAAGCGGTTCAGGTTTATGAATTAGATAAGGAAAAAGTTAACGTTATAGACGATGTATACAATTCATTAAAAGTCATCACAAATTTTCTTGGTTTTTCTGTCGATTTGTATCCGGAACTTTTGAACCTCCCTCCAGGATCAAGAGCAGTACTTACCCCATCACTTGACATTGTAATAATAAAACCAAACTTCAAATCAGAAACAAAGAGACTAGATCAATTTTCATTAGAGGAGATAACAAATATCCTAAGATATGGCACTCCTGCTTTAATAAGCATGGCAAGAGCGGATAGAATTTACAAAAATAGAAGGGTTTCATTCTTGAAGAGCGCAACAGCAAAACTAAAACAACTACCGCATACAAACGTTGATGACAATGATTTGGCCGACAAATCAAGACATATCGAGAGGGTTGAAAGTTAATGCATAATGAAAAATTGGTTCACTTTTACTCCGTTAATAATTTACATTCGTCACTTTTATCGCGTCTTACAGATCTAGAAAATGATGAAGGAGAGTTATCACACCCATTTGGTTTCAAGATGAGATCCAGTGAAACTGTTTGGTCTTCAGAAATTAATGAGACCATCCAACAAATCGACGCACTAGATGATCAAGCAAGTGAAGGGCACCTAAAGAACCAGGAGAATAAATTCACCACGATTGGAAGGAATTTAATTAGACTTTTTGAAGAATTTAGATTAAAAAGTGACCCTCTACGTCATTTCAAAGTCCTAAAAGAAACAAAATCAAATATTGAGAACACACGAAACTTCAAGAGAGCAGCCCCCAGTGTTACTTCAAGGAATATCAACAAACACAACATGTGGGCCAGTCCATTATGTTATGGCTTGTCACCTGGAGTAAAGTCAGAAAAATCAAACCAAAAAAGAGTGAAATTCTCTCATAAGCCGATCTTTGATCTAGGAGTCGAGTGAGATGGAAAATTCTAAAACTAATAAAATTTCCTCAGAAGAATTGAATAATATTCATAATATAGATGAATCTATTGAAGAAAATGATGACACACGATCACTTAAACGATCAGAACGATCAAAATTAGCTAACTCTCGCACAATATATCCCACCAACAAATCTAGCAAGTACACAGGAAATAAAATGAACCACGAACAAATAGAAATGACAGCATTTGATTCAACTCCAGATTCTGGCATGTATGATTACAAAATGTCCCTAGAGAAACTTAAAGATGAATTGTCAAAATTCGGGCTTACAGCAAATCAATCAAAGGTCTACATATTTTTAGGAAAATATGGTTCAAAGACTGCGCCGGAAGCATGTAGAGCATTAAAAATCCCAAGAACTGAAACGTATCATTTGCTTACTACTTTGCAAAACAAGGGCATAGTTTCTGCAACATTCGAACACCCAATCAGGTTTTCAGCATTACCACTTGACAGAGCAGTATGGGTTCTAGTAAATGCAGAAAAAGAAAGAGTGAAATCGTTGGAAAAGCAAGAAAAAAATATAGTAGAACTATGGAATGGGATTCCAGACTTTAAGACGGGTCCTGCTGAAGAAAAAGAAGACAAATTCCAGATGCTACAGGGAATAAACCAAATTAATAGCAAGATACATGAAATGATCACCAAACCATCAGAAGAAATTCTAATCTTAGGTTCTGAAAAAGATTTCCTGAGATTTTATCACTCAGATTTCTTAGCTCCCTTAAATGAAGTGGAATCTGAAGTCAAAATCCTTACATCCTGTTCTGAAAAAACACTTTACATATTTGAGGAAGCCAATAGGACAGATATTAAATTGATGCCATCTGACATTACAGATGAGATTTGTTTCATAATCCGAGATGATGAATTAATTTTCTTTATGAAAAATGCAAATCAATCAACACAAAATGCCATGGCAATGTGGACCGACTCAACTGCGATGGTTCAATCAATGAGGCTATTGTTCAATTCCGTTTGGCCCAAATCTAAGGGAATTTATCTCTAAACTAGGGCGTTAGCCTTGGATGTACCAATTGTAATCCAATATCACTAAGCTTTACAGGGTAAATTTGTTCACTGTGACGGACTCCTCTCATTTTAAGAACCTGGAGTGTTCTTTCCATAGCATTTTCCTTTTGTAAATGATGTAATAAAATAATCCCAGAGGCAACATACCATTCAGGGGGGATTTTCTCTGCTGTAGTGCTTTCTGATATTAATATTGAGGTACAGTGCCTTTCTTCCAAAGCCTGGATCATTCCCTGGAGGCCCTGTCTAACGTAGAACTTATTTGCATATTGCATCGCCAGCACCGTAAGCGAGTCTACAACAAGACGTTTTGCTGCTAATCTCTTAATGCTGCTAATAATAAGTTGTGTCAAGTGCATAAACGGAAGTGTTTCTCCACGATAAAGAGAATCATCTAATTCAACAAAACCTTCTTCCATCTTAAATGGCCTGGCATCAATTATTAACATCTTTCCATCATCAATGAGTTTTTGAATGTCCCATCCATACATTTTAAAATCATTTTTTATTTCACGTGGACTTTCGGCTAAAGTGACATACACTACTGGTTCATCGAAATCTTTTGCGCCCGCATAGAGATATTGCATTCCAAATGTTGTCTTTCCACTTCCTGGCGGACCTGATAAAACAATTGTTTTTCCTTCTCTAAATCCTCCAGACATTATTGAATCCAAACCTGGAACTCCAGTCCTTACTTTAATTGATGATTCTATCATACATCAAAAAACATCACAAAAGTCTATTTAAAGGGTAGTAACAATTATCAAGTAACTATTTCCATTTTTGGATTTTTTTATACACAAGTTATCAGCTAGATGTTTCCATTTTTGAAATTATTTTTTAAATCCAAATTTTTAATGGTTAAAAATAAGTGAGATCTAATTTACAGCTAACAATTTTAAGACATAAAAAGTTACATTCCATATTGGCAAAAGTTCTTGGAATAATAGGTGGAGGACAATTAGGAATGATGCTTACAGAGGCAGCAGAAAAAATGAATGAGTACATTTCTGATATTATTGTCCTTGATCCAACGAAAAACTGTCCTGCCTCAAAAGTTGGTGCAAGACAAATAGTTGCTGATTTTAAAAATAAAAATGCCATTGTAGAGTTATCATTACAATCAGATATTATAACCTACGAAATAGAATCTGGAGATAGCGAGGTTTTGGAATCAATAAACCAGGAGGTGGTAATAAATCCCACTCCTGCGACTCTGAGAATTATTCAAGACAAGTACGTACAGAAGAAATTCCTACGTGAGAATGGTTTACCTGTAACCGATTTTCTAGAAATTGATTCCCTTGAAGATATCAAGGAAAAAATCAAGTCTTTTGGATATCCAGTGATGCTAAAAGCTAGAAGAGATGCCTACGATGGAAGAGGAAATTTCAGGATTGAAAAGCCAGAACAAATAACACTTGCCTATGAACAATTTGGTGGTAGAAAGGCTATGCTTGAGAGAGTTGTTGATTTTCAAAAGGAAATATCGGTAATTGCTGCTAGAAATACAAAAGGAGAGATTGCAACATATCCAGTAGTTGAAAACATTCATGAAGAAAACATATTAAAAATGACAATTGCACCAGCCAGAGTTAGTAAAAGGATTTCTGAGGAAGCTGAAAAAATTGCAAAAAAAACAATGGTGGTATTACATGGTGCAGGAGTATTTGGCATAGAAATGTTTCTAACAAAAAAGGAGGAAATTCTCATAAATGAGATATCTCCAAGGGTTCATAATTCTGGACATCATACATTGCAATCTAGTGCTACGTCTCAGTTTGAGCAGCATCTGAAGGCAATTCTTGGTTTAGATCTTGGCAGGACTGATCTATTACATAATACTGTGATGTGCAATATTTTAGGTCCAAAAGGGTTTCAAGGCAAATACAAACCTATAACGATTGATCAAAATAATGGAATATTTCTAAAGATGTACCAAAAAGAAGAGGCAAAACCACAACGAAAGATGGGACATTTTAACGTAGTCGATGTTGATAATACAAACAATATCGATTTGCTTATCAAAAAAGCTGAAGAGGTTAAAAGTTTAATAAAATTCATTTCTGCTTGATCTTATGAATTATTCAAAAAAACCCCTGATTGGAATCATAATGGGGTCAAGCTCAGATAGCAAAATAATGAATGGCGCTTCGGAGATTCTTGATGATTTTAAAGCGAAGCATGAGGATCAAATAATATCAGCACATAGGACCCCAACAAGGCTTTTGGACTATGCAAACCATGCAGAAAAAAGTGGATTCAAGGTGATAATAGCTGGTGCGGGTGGATCCGCGCATCTTCCAGGAATGATTGCTTCACACACAGTAATTCCAGTAATTGGAGTGCCGATAATGGTTTACAACGATAAATCTGGAAATTCCGATCGTTTCAAATTTTCGGCCTTTGGAGGTTTAGACTCACTGCTGTCTATTTCCGAGATGCCAACAGGATCTCCAGTAGTAACCGTAGGAGTAAACAAGGCGACTAATGCAGGTTTGTACGCATTAAAGATACTAGCTAACGAGTTTCCGGACCTACAAAAAAAACTGAAACAACATAAAGAAAAACAACGTTATTCTGTGATTAAAGAATCTGAAGAAATGAAGAAAATTGGCTTGTCCAAGTTTGCAAAGAAGAAATACAAGCTCTGACATATCTTTTAGGGTTGGAGATAAAGGAAATTCTTTACAAATCAATTGATAAACACAGCACGTATATTGTTTCAGATATAGCACAAGGAAAAAGCTCCGAGGTCATTGAAACCATTTGTGAGGAATGTAAAGGTTCCCTTGAAAAACTAGATGGAAGTAAATCAGAAAATCTAATAACTTTTGCAGAAGCCTTGACTCATTACCTTTTAACCACTGCGCTGATTCCAAGCCAACGAAAAATTACTTTTAATAATGTCTATTTAGATATTTTGATCCCAGATAATAAGATTCTAAATCTTACTCCAAAAGATGCTCTCATCATTTCATTTCCAAAAACAAGCGATATTTCTACCATAAAAAATAGATTAATCGAAATTAATAAAATTCAACCAGTTAAAGAAAACATATGGTTTGTTTTAGAAAAAAATATGGACATAGGAACACGAGCCTACGCTGTCAATATTAATGGAGATTTACCATTTTCAAACATAATTAACGATATTATCGGCTTCCTCACAAATAAAAAACAATCAAAACTAAAAATTTTCAAGATATAAGTGACTTTATGTCAATTTTTTTGCCCACCATTTCAATCATTGTTTCAATTTCTGAAAAATCCCTTATGAATGGAACTACACCCAGTATACATAATCCACAGATTTCGTGGAGTGTGACAGGGGAATTTTTTTCTGCAATGGAGCCTTTTTCATCAAAATTGTTTATGATAATTCCTTTTACTTTAATACCATAGTCCTTGCATATTTGACAGGTAAGCATAGTATGATTCAAAGTTCCTAGAGTTGACCTTGTTACAATAATTGCTTCAATATTCATTGTCTTTATCATATCTGCTACAAAGAGGTTTTTTGTAATTGGTGTCATTATCCCCCCTATACCTTCTACAAGCAATACGTCATGTATGGAAAGTAATTTTGTATATCTTTCAAGAATTAGTGGCATGTCAATTGGTACCGACAACAGTTTTGATGCGTCATAAGGCGAGGTGGGGATTGGCAAAAATACAGGATTTATCAAATCTTCAGAATCTTTTACTGAAGAAGCACCTGTTATGATAGAAACATCTGCTGATTTGAACCCAATTTTTTGTGGAATCCCTGTTGCGATGGGTTTCATGACTCCTACATTTACCCCAAGTTTTTTCATCGAACCCGCAAGACCAGCTGTGATCGCAGTTTTTCCCACTCCAGTATCAGTACCCGTTATGAAAAATGCTTTCATTTTCCACATATCTCCCAAGACATTCCTTAATAATTCACCGTATCATTATTAATACCAAAACCAGAATTGCATTAAATGAATTCCAAAAAATACGTTTGGCACCCATATACTCAGATGAGAGAATGGAAAAATTTTGACGTTATCACAAAAGGAGAGGGAATGTGGCTGATTGATGTAAAAGGTAACAAATTGCTTGATGGGGTTGCAAGCATGTGGTGTAATGTTTGGGGGCATTCTAAAAAAGAACTTGTAAATGCAATGATAAAACAAACAAAAAAACTACAACACTCATCTTTGTTTAATCTTACTAATGATCAAGCAGAGTTACTTTCTGAAAAAATTGTCAAAATATCGCCAGGAATGGACAAGGTATTTTATTCTGATGATGGGTCTACGGCAATGGAAATTGCAGTAAAGATGGCATTACAATATTGGCAAAATATGGGAATAAAAAATAAAAGCAAAATTGTTTCATTAAAAAATGGATATCATGGTGATACAACTGGGGCAATGTCTCTTGGTTACGTTCCATTATTTTTTTCAAGATTTAAGAAAATACTTTTTCCAGTTATTAGAGCACCAACTCCTGAAAAATATAGGATGCCAGCAGGGTTTACTTTTGAAGAATACCAGAAATTTTGTATTGAAAAAATAGAAAACATATTTTCAAAAAATAACGACATCGCTGCATTTTTTATGGAAAGTGGAGCTCAAGTTGCAGGAGGAGTTGTGATTTATCCAACAGGTTTTCAGAGCAAAATCAGCAAATTATGCAAAAAATACAATATATTATTTGTGCTAGATGAAATTGCCACCGGATTTGGAAGATTGGGATCATTAATCGAATACCAGACACAGAACAGTAGACCAGATATCGTATCCTATGGGAAAATGCTTACAGGCGGTTATTTACCTTTAGCAGCCACTCTTACTAGTAAGGGAATTTATGAATCATTTCTTGGGAGATACGACGAAATGAAACATTTCCTCCATGGTCACACATTTACTGGAAATCCTATCGCTTGTGCAACAGCAATAACCAATCTTGAATTGTACGAGAAAAACAAATTAATTTCTGAAGTTCAAAAGAGATCCAAGCAGTTTGAATCTCGAATTTCAGAGATTAATGAATTAAATCGTGTCGGCGATGTAAGACATAGAGGAATGCTCATGGGAATCGAACTTGTCAGTAACAAAAAGAAAAAGATTTCCATAAAACCAGAAAAATTAGTTTATAAAAAAATTTTTGATGAGGCAAAAAAACATAAAATATACTTACGGACTCTTGGAAACATCGTGATGTTAGTTCCACCACTTGCAATTTCAAAAAATGAGTTAGATTTCTTACTTGACGGTACAATTGATACGATAAAAAAAATTACGAAGGCAATATGACTATCTCCTTCGTGCCTTTCTCAGTTTTACACCAAGCTCTCTAATCATTCTGTTTCTTACAACTAATGAATTCTTCAGACGCCTTACTTCTCTTCTTGACATGTCACGTTCTCTTTTTGCTCTGTTAAGAATAGCACGGATTGTGATCATTTGTTTGCGAGTTGGAGCTGGTGTGTTTCTTCGCTTTGAACTCTTGGATCTTTTTGATCGTTTTATAGACGCCATGTGAAATCTGGCATTTTAGTGATAATTAAGTATGGCGTATGAATCATTTTCGGTACGATCAAAGAAAACAATATTTGTTTTATATCACCAAGTGATGAAAAAGATATGCCTCAGATCCGTAAATGTCCGAACTGCAAAAAAATATTACAAATTAATGAAATTCACAATTGTATTGGAGAATCATCGAGGTTCGCAACATGTGATAAATGCGGCATGCGATACAATCCTGAGAGAGGACACATCTGTCACACAGTGATAAAATAAAGTATTCAATATCTCGATGATAAAATGACAATTGTAAACCGGGAAGAAATAATTGGTTTACCGTTAAGAAATCTTAATTAGCCAACAAATGAAATGCCTCAATATGACTTCAGAACTTGAGTTTATTATGAAGTGTAAAGAGAAGGTTTTTGCCGGTCAAAAAATATCTCAAAGCGAAGCAAGAATTCTTATTGATGTTTCAGAAAATTCACTGGATCAATTATCGCAGGCGGCTAATTCAATAACAAGAAAATTTAATGGCGATTTCGTTGATGTTGAAACACTGGTTAACGCAAAAAAGGGAACCTGCCCAGAAGATTGCTCATTTTGTTCCCAATCAGGCTTTTACAAATCAGGAATTGACACCTACAAACTTTTACCAAAGAACATCATCATAGATAATGCAAAAAATGCAAAAGAGAATGGCGTTAAAAGTTTCTGTCTAGTATGTGCTTGGCGTGGTCCATCAGAATCTGATTTTGAACAGATCTGTGAGATAATACAGGAGGTAAACGACAAAGTTAACATAGAAGTGAATTGTTCCCTCGGATTCATAACAGAAAAAATGGCAATTCGCCTTCAAAATCTTGGAGTGAAAAGATATAATCACAATTTAGAAGCCTCAAGAAGTTTCTTTCCAAATATTTGTACTACCCACACATATCAAGATAGAATTGACACAGCCAAAATTGTGAAAAAGAATGGTCTTGAGCTCTGTTGTGGTGGAATTATAGGGATGGGAGAATCACGAATGCAGCGACTAGAAATGGGTTTTGATCTTTCAGAATTAAGTCCAGAGGAATGTCCAATCAATATACTAGTACCACAAAAAGGAACACCACTTGAATCTCAGGCCAAATTGTCACTCGGTGAAATACTTCGAACAATTGCTGTGTTTAGATTTTTGATGCCAAGAACCATACTGAAGATAGCGGGTGGTCGTGAAATTTATCTTGCTAATGACCAGGAAAAGGTCCTTCTTGGAGGCGCAAATGGAATTATTACTGGAGGTTATTTGACAATAGGTGGCAACTCTCCAAAGGATGATTTACAGATGATTTCCCAGATAGGACTTGAAGCATAAACTTGATTTTGTAAATTCCAGTCTGAAAAAAACCAAAGACCGGAATCTTCATCGAATGTTACAATATAGTTGTACAAAAGGACCATACATCACGTTCAAGGATAAAAAATTGATCAATCTTTGCTCAAATGATTATCTTGGGCTAGTTACAAATTCCATGACTAATAAACAATTACAATCAAGCTCGAGACTGGTAGCAGGGAATGATTCTTCGTTTAAAATTTTGGAAGAAAAACTCGCGCACCATAAATCACAAAAATCTGCTTTAATTTTTCCAACAGGATATATGGCTAATTTGGGTGCAATTTCTACAATTGCTCGAAAGGGTGATGTGATTTTTAGCGACGAATTAAACCACGCTAGTATAATTGAAGCATGTAGGTTATCAGGAGCAAAAATTACAGTCTATAAACACAATGATCTAATAGATCTTGAGAGAAAGGTTAAACAAAAACAAAATCGTAATTTCATTGTAACGGAAGGAGTTTTTAGTATGGATGGTGATTTTGCAAATTTAAAGGAAATTTCACAAATTGCATTAAAAAATGACGCCATACTTATTTTGGATGATGCACATGGAGATTTTGTCGTAGGAGAGGATGGAAAGGGTACTGGTAAACTTTTCGGGGTTGAAAAAAAAATTGATCTTTATACAAGTAGTTTGAGTAAAGGACTTGGGGCATTTGGTGGATATGTTTCCTCAACAAATGAGGTAGTTGACTTTCTGATAAACAACTCAAAATCCTTTATCTATACTTCAGCTCTTCCAAATATTTTGGTCGACCTTGCACTAAAACGGTTTAATTCAAATAGAGAAAAACAGAGAAAAAAGCTTTGGCAAAATATTCGCCACATGCATTCAGGTCTCAGATCTTTAGGATATGAAGTTAATTCGCCGAGTCAGATCATCCCAATAATCATAGGCAACGAAAAATTTGCATTAGAATTTGGAAAATATCTTTTCAAAAATGGAATTTTTGTACAACCGATTAGATATCCTACAGTTAAAATCAACATGGCAAGAATGAGAATTTCTATCACGGCATGGTTATCTAAAAATCAGATTGAAAAATCACTTGATGTACTAGAACAAGCAGGTAAAAAATTTAGAATTTTTTAGAGATGACTAAGACGAGCAGCATAATTCAGGTACATTGCAATTGCAATTATTGCACCAAAGATTAATCCAACTAATATCATTCTTTTATTCATGAAATTTTATCAACAATTCAGGAATAAAAATTGATCTTTGATTTGGATTAGATTTGGAACAATGTATTAATAAAAAAAGGTGGTATTCAATTTAATGCCAGAAATATCAATTGCAATAGCTGCGATAGCGGGTTTGGGTTCTTTTTTAGCCCCTTGTATATTGCCTATGATACCTGCTTTTCTGGCCTATCTTTCTGGTACTACAATAACAGAACTACAGAGAAATAATGGGATTGTGAACCTTGTTTCAAACAGACTAAACATAGTGCTAAATACTGTCTTTTTTGTGCTGGGGTTTTCTGTGGTCTTTTCAATTTTTGGGGTAATTCTAAACAGTGTCCTGGCTAGCTCAACAACAACCCTAATCTCAGGATTTAATCAGATAGGAGGTGCAATCATAATTGGGTTTGGCGCTTTCATGCTGTTGTCAACCAAAATTCGGGTATTAAATTTTGAAAAAAAAACTTTTCCAAATCGAACAAAATCTAGTTATCCAATATCATTTCTTTTTGGATTGGCCTTTGCTGCAGGATGGACTCCGTGCATTGGTCCAATATTAGGAAGTATACTTACTTTGGCTGCAACATCACCTGGGCAAGCATTTACTTTATTGCTCACTTATTCACTTGGACTTGGAATTCCATTTATCTTAATGGGAGTGTTCTTTTCAAGATTTACAAGAATAATAAGAGGACTAAGTAAACATCTAAAATATTATTCAATAATAATGGGCTCATTAATCATAATATTGGGAGTTCTGGTGTATACAAACCAACTAGCAACAATTGCAAGCTTTCCATTTTTGAATAATTTATTGTTACAAGAATGAAAATGAAAAATGAATTAAAATCAGCACTTGTTATGGGAATAATACTGCTTGTTGCCATCGGTGGGGCAAGCGCATATTTTTCTTCCTTAGAACCACAAATGCAAAATCAATTTGATAAGAACGTTCAGACGCAAGGTAAAGAGACATCAAAAATATCAAATATCGATAAAAGTAAGTTCAAAAAAGCTCCAGAATTGATAGGAATATCTGGATACATCAATACAACGCCGGAGGAACTCAAGGCTGCTATGAAAGACAAAGTCATTCTTTACGATTTTTGGACATATAGCTGCATAAACTGCATCAGAACATTGCCTTATATCACAGCCTGGAATTCAAAATATGCGGATAAAGGATTATTGATTATTGGAGTTCACTCTCCTGAATTTGAATTTGAAAAAGATTTCCATAATGTACAGACTGCAGTAAAACAATACAACATAACATATCCAGTAGTACAAGACAATGAAATGAAAACGTGGAAAGCATTTGACAATAGATATTGGCCAAGAAAATATATCACGGATTCAGAAGGATACATCCGGTATGATCACATCGGTGAAGGAGGGTATATGGAAACTGAAAAAATAATTCAAGATCTTTTGCAAGAAAGAAGTCAACTACTTGGTTTGAAAATTGTATCATCTCAACCTTTAGTAGATTTAGAAGAACATCAGTTTACGGCAGAACAAACCCCAGAACTTTACTTTGGATATAGTTTTGCATTGAGTAGAAACTATCTTGGAAATCCCGAGGGCTTTAAACCAGATAATGTCGTAACATACGCTTTGCCTGAAAAACTGTCTCTTAACAATTTCTATCTTGAGGGTCAATGGCAAAACTTTGATGACAGGATGAAACTTGTATCAGAAAATGGGAAAATTGTATTACCTTATTTGGCACAATCAGTAAACATTGTCGCTGCAAATGAATCTGAGTTGCAGATCTTACTTGATGGAAAACCCATAGCAACGGAAGATGAAGGGATGGATGTGAAAAATGGATCGGTGCACATCTCAAACAACAATTTGTATAACCTTGTTTCAAGCAAGGAGGCTGATCAACATACCTTAACAATTGTAGCAAAGCAGGGTTTTGAAATCTATACCTTTACCTTTGGTTGACCAAGCTGATGAGTAATATTTCTAAATTCGAATTTAGAAATATTATACGTAAACTCTTAACAGCTGGTCAGTGTTACTACACACTAATGTAACTGTGGTTACATAACAATGAGGCACATATTAGGTTATAATTCAATTCGTCAATCCGAACTAGATGCAAAATCATGACTTTTGTTAACAAGTGGAATCAACACAAAGAAAGCATATCCCAAAAAGTAATTGATAAAGTAAGGCCAGATACACCACTAAAGCCCAAAATTGATGAAGCCCAAAAAAGGCTTCAATTACAAATAGTAAAACTTGATTCTATTTCAAAAAAATTAAAAGAAAAAGATGATTTTATTTTCAAAAAAGTTGTTGAGGCCGTACGAATTCAAAATAAACAATATTCTAATGCCTATGCCACGGAATTACATGAGATTAGAAAAATGAACAAGATGGTTACAAGCGCAAAGCTAGCAATGGAACAGATCCAAATTAGATTAAATACAATTTCAGAATTAGGTGATGTAGTAGTTACATTGAGTCCATGCATGTCTATAATTAAGGGATTAGGGGCAGGTTTAGGTAACCTCATGCCAGAAGCAAACTCATCCATGCAAGATTTGTCAGCAATTCTTGGAGACATTATGGCAGGTGCATCTGTTAATGGTCATGAGAATATTGCAATAGAGACTGGTAGTGCAGACACTACCGCAATACTAGAAGAGGCACAATCCATACTAGAAGGCCACGTACGTACGACCATTCCAGATTTGCCTACAAATCTTCCAACGCCAAAGAGTACAGAAGCAACAATCTAAGCTATTTGTTACTAATTTCTTGAAGGACCTTTTTAATTCGTGATATCGTGGGGTAGCTGTATCCACGTTTTCTATAACTTGCAATCATCATTTTCCAGTTTTTTAATCTCCATCGGGCTTGTTCTGATGTCACAGCATGAACCTCTTTGTTGATAATACTTTTACGTCCTACTTTGAGAACCCCTGCATCTTTGGCGGTCCATCGGTTTTTTGCGAAGTGAAGTCCAGTTAAAATTTCTTCTATTGGCATTTCATTAAAGTATTCTTGTAATTTTTTTAATTGTGTATCAGTTGGTTTTTGCATTATTTTTAGAGTTAAATCAAAATTGTCCACGATTAGTTACGTATTTACGGTATTTAATGTGAATCATAGAATATTTTTTAACCTATTGAAGTAAACCCGTAGATTACATTTTCAAAAACGACAAAGTTCTGTATGTTTGAAATAAGACAAACTAAATGTAATATTTAGTAGAATAATACTAATGGTAATCTGCATGGGTCTAACAGTTTTTTAAACCAACTGTTATTTCCACAATATAGACCCAGCAGACCTTTTCTCAATTATTTCGATGAATGTACTCACATTTGTTTCGTTGGTCTGTTCCTTAACAAAAAAAGTTTTGAATTAGAGAAGGTGCAGAAAACAACCAAAAAAACATAGTTACAGAGTGATTGTTTCTGATTAGAAGATTACTTTTTAGATATGCCTTCAGATAGTTTTTTTGATAGACCACACCTTGTGAGATTCAAAATGAATTTGTTTTCTCGGTAGGTGTTTCATTATGACATACTCCTTCTCATATTCAAGATTTAGTCATTTTATGATGAATGCGGGGTTTGATCCTCGTCAGTGGCATGATTATTGTAGTCATTGGCATGGTAGAATATTCGTTGTTGAGGAACTACTTACAGGCTTGTGAATCCATAATAGATCAAAGAAATATTGATTTGAATTTGCTTCAAATGTGTGATCAATTAAGATATGCCCAGTATGGAACCTTATTTATTAGCGCGATTGGATTCTGCATATCACTATACGGTGCGGTAAAAAGAGCTACTCAAAAAGTCGTAAGGTAATTATTGTAAAATGGACCAACCTCAATAAAAATATCATAATAATGAAAAATCATTAATGAAATGGGTTGTAATCATTTGCAACATACATAACATGATAAACTGCCTCCATTGATAATTAGTAACAAACCAATGGGTCAATTTTGCTGTAACCATGCTAGTTTTCAGAACATTCAATGTTCATTAAAATTAGATTTGTCGCACTGCAAAAGACACCTGTGCTTTCCTTATTTCCAATTTTGGTAGAAGGGTCTTAAATATTTTGAATGCGCCCATAATTTAATGAATCCAAAAACAGTCATGGGCATTTCGTTTACTGCTGTTTTTGTACTGTCCATACTTTCTGCCATAACTGCGATCCAAGCCGATTCCATATTGAAAGTAAAACATTTGCCCGACCTAAGAACAACAAAATCAGTTAGCACTGAAACGGTGAAAGTGGATACGGAGAATAAAAATATCAAACTTTTTGGTTCTAACACTGATGAAAAATTTTTAGAGCCTTCGATTTTAAACAACCAATTAAAAAATTAATTTAATCTCTATTGAAACAACAAATCCGGACAATAATGCAGAGGCATGTGATCATGAAAAAATCAGTCGAGTATAATTTTTTAATGTAAGTGATAAATTCGTCATGTATAAAATTTTAGTAAAATTTTAAAAATGTATTGTAAAATTTAAAATTTTTAGGTTTTTTCCCAAAAATGGCAGGCAGAGTTTATTAATATTATACATTATGTATTTTTTAATGATTTCAAAAACAATCTTGGTCCTTTCATTGACGGCTGTTTTTGCTGTCTCAATGATTACAAGCGTTGCAGCTTCATATTCTTGGTTAAATGTAGATTTAGGAAATGTTACTGTAAAGGGTCAAAAAACAATTCAACTGACAATTGATGCATCGGATGCAATTCCACGAAATGCAGGAGTTGGAGTACTTGCAGGGTACGGATGGTTTTATGCAGATGGGCCAGATACTGTATTTGCTGTAAGTACACATAATCCAGTTAGAGATTCACATCAGAATCCAGATCATTGGCATGTGCATAATGTAGTTGCAGGTAGCACCTTATCTCAAAATCCAGCTGTTGATGCTTGCATCGTTAGTCTTTCAGACTACGTTGAAGCAGGAATAAGCATTCAGGGCGATATTATGACAATTAATGTTCCCGCAGTTGCATTAACTGGTGAGTTAGGAGCAGGTCCAGGCGCATTCGAAATAGTGCCCACAGATTCTAGTACCTGTGGTGAAACTGTCCTTGCAAACGGAAATCCAAGTGGATTACACCTAGGTGTAAAATTCCAATAGGATTCTATTTTTTCTTTTTTACAGGGTTTAGCTTTTATTCGTAACAAGAATTCTTTTGACACCTTTAGCTGGGTAATGGGGGTGTTTTTGCCCTTGGATATCATATACACGCACAAGTGTTAAACCCCCCTCTAAAAAGCGATTTTTTGAAAAAATGACATTATGCGTAAAATGAGGAAAATTAAGAGGGGTTTAGCTTTTACGAAGGAATCTTTTCCCTTGCTTGAACTATTTCTATTTCCACAGTTTCAATTGGTTCTTCAACGATATTTCGGCGAATTGAAAACATCTTCGGTTTATCAAAATCTTTAGTGCAGTCGGGACATGCATAAACCAGAACTCTATGTTCATTTGGAGATTTTGGGTTAGAAAGGCGGGGGTAATACACTAATCTTCCCCCACAATCGACGCAATATCTATTGGCACGTCGTATTCTGGCCAATGCGAACCTCCTGCATAAGTCCTAGTGATGCGATCAGTATTAGATCTAGTTAGTCTAATAGAATGAACAGAAATGTGATCATGTATAATGTTTCAAATATCGAATTTTGTAACACATATTACTTAACTTGAAGATATTATCAATTTGATGATTCATAAACAAAATTATGTGTTTCTAAATTCGAATTTAGAAATATTAATGGCGCCGCCCGTCAGACTTGAACTGACGACCAGCTGATTAACAGTCAGCTGCTCTACCACGCTGAGCTAGGGCGGCAACAGACTTTGTTCCTAGTACATTCTGATTTAATCTTTTGCTACAGTTATTTTTCAATACCGGGTGTTTTTTCGAAAAGATAAATCCCATCGAGAAACACTCTATGATCTTTATTTTTGACTTTGGTATTTTGTTGTAGGCTTGCAGCAGTTTGAGAAACATCGGTTAGTACAGGACCAGTTAAAATGACATCATCTCCTTTTGTAACGACTTTGGTATCACCCCGAATTTTTGAGATTCTTGCAGCCCGTTCACCCTGGAAATTTTCTACTAAGATATTACCATCTTTTACCTTAATCGTGATTGGAAAATGAGCATAGACAATTTTCATTTTAAATGTATAGCCTTTTTGAACACCATCAATAAGTGATTTAATAATCGATTGAGCAGTGTTGAATATGGCATAATCATGTTTTCTAGTTCCAAGTGATTTTAGCACAACGTTTTTGTCAACAATGCTCAGATCTACTGGTATTTTTTTGAAATCTTTTCTTGTTTTTCCAAGTGGGCCTTCTACATAAAGCATTCTTTTTCTCAGAGTAACTTTTACTTTATCAGGAACCGGCAATGCTGCTACATGAATCTCAATTTGTTCAGTAGACATATCCTAACAATAATCCTCCCAAACTTTTCTTTGTTGCCTCATGGTGAGACATCACTCCTTGATTTGTAGTCACAATCAGCATTCCTCTTGAATATGACGGTAAATACTGTTGTTCCCAGTCAACATATTCATCTTTTTTTACTTTGAATCTTGGTGTGATAGCTCCGCATTTGGTTATTTTTGCTAAAAGTTGAATTTTGAATTTACCTCCTTTTTTATCGTCAACATGCTCAAATTCTCCTATGTAATTGTGATGTTGAAGAGTTTTTAGTACTTCCATCGCAAGTTTGGATGAGGGTAAAACAACGCACTCTCCTTTTCTCCTAGAT
The DNA here is from genome assembly GCA_035455245.1 of Nitrosopumilaceae archaeon. Taxonomy (GTDB): domain Archaea; phylum Thermoproteota; class Nitrososphaeria; order Nitrososphaerales; family Nitrosopumilaceae; genus UBA8516. Next base: position 29,809 of record DATIFN010000046.1, read on the forward strand.
TCTGTATTGAATAGTGTTACAAACAAGTTTGAAATTATATTATTTGAAGGCATTTTCTCACCTAAACTTCCTAAATCCTAATGATACAGCAACTTCCCTAAAGCAACGTCTGCATAAATCAAGATCGTATTTTTGAATAACTGCGTTATAATCTCCACATCGTTTGCACCAACGTGAACCCTTACCAAATTTGTGTACAGTTCTTCCAGTTACCTTGTAATCACGATTTTTTACCATTTTACACTACCTCTATTCCAAATTCTTTCCTTAGAAATTCCTTTGCTTCCTCGCTTGTAATTCTATGATGATTCCCTACACTTGCTTTATGTTTACTTCTAAACCGAATGTTAAAACCTGGTCTTGCTAATGAAATTGAAACATTTAATCCTAAAATTCCAATTTGTGGATCATATTTCACTCCAGGAATGTCGATGTGCTCTTTTATTCCAAATGATAGATTCCCAAAATCATCAAATGAAGAACCATTCATCTGGTTTCCTTTTGCAGTAAAAAGTCTTTTAATAAGTTCAATTGCTGACTGTCTTCTAATTGTTACCGCCACACCTATTGGTTCACCTTTGTGAACTCCCCAATCTCTTTGTGTAGCTTTAGCGTTACGTGGGTTTGGTTTTTGACCAGAAATTTGTTCCAAAGCACGTTTTGCTTGTTCAATTGGTTCGCCAGATTTTCCGACGCCCATGTTCAGTACTACTTTAGCTACTGAAATTTTCTTCATTTGATTTTCAAGTTTTTGAGACATGTTATCACTCTATTTGAATTAATGGTTTGTCTTTACCAACTGCCATTATCAGATCTGTTGGAATCTCGATTTGTCTTTCGCCAATATTTACTGCTGCACGTTTTGGGAGAACGAATGTACCTTCTTTCATTTCCTCGATTTTTCCCACACGTCCTGCATTTATTCCACTTGTTACTATGACCTGAGTACCTTTTTCTAGTTTAATAACATCAAGAATTTTTTGTTCTGGTATCTGCATTACACAGGTATCGCCTACGTTCAATTTTGTATCAGACACAAGAGAACGTCCATCATGAAACCCAAGTTGGGTTTTTGAACCCTTTATTGTTGCCTTGCTTGTTACTTTGACTAGTTTCTTTGACTTTTCTGTAGAATTTATCGTGATTGGTTGAAGAACCATTGAATCTTTTGGAACCAATCTGTATATTTCAGGTATACCGTCAAGTTCGACTACATCCATAAGACCAATTCCATGATGGAGTGATTTTCGTACAACGCCGTCTATTTTTATTTTGCCTCCGTAAATAGCAGATTTTGCTTCTCTTAGGGTAGTAGCTAATTTTAAAATGTCACGAATAAACACGGCACTTGGAATAGCCAAATGTTTTGAATGTCCTCCTGGTCTGACGGTTACAACGAATCTATCATCCTTTCTTGTAATGCCCCAGAAGATTGGTGACATTTGCCTTTTCAATTTCTTGCTGCCTGCTATGCTAACCATTATTTATTCTCCTTTTTTGCAGGCTTTGCTGCTTTTGTTTGTTTTGTTCCTTTTCCTTGCGGTTCTGATTTTTCTTTTTTCGTTTCTTTCGTATTCTTTTCCGTTTTTGTGGCTTTTTCTTTTCCGGTTTCCTTTGTTTTAACAGTCTTTTCTTCCAGTTTTTCCTTTAATTTCTCCACTGGTTTTTCCTTAGCCGTTTTGGTTTTTTGTTTTTCCAATCGATTTTGACGCCATTTATCATCAAGATTCATTCCAGTTATCATGACATTTGATGTATGAATATAGATGTCAACATTTCCGCCTTTCAATTTTTCACGTTTAATTCCTTCTACAGCTATGCTATTTTTTTTTGTTGATACCTGAGTGACTTTGCCGTCAATTCCTTTGAATTCTCCACGCATTATTCGAACAGTGTCGCCCTCGATAACACGCGCACTACGTCGTCCATATTTTTCTCGTAATTCCTTTGAAAGAGCAGAACCAAGTTGTTTGTTTCTGGTGTGATGTGCTGCTTGAAATATCTGTCTGTTTCTAACTATTGTTGGTTTCATTTTATACCACCATTGATGCAAGATTTGCTATTCTTGGCCACTTTTCTGAAGCCTCTGCTGCCACTGGACCTTTAATTTCGGTTCCTTTGATTTCTCCTTCTGGAGTAACAAGAACAGCTGCGTTATCTTCAAAAGTAACTCTAACTCCATTAAGTCGCTTTATTGGATATTTTTGTCTAACAATAACTGCGCCGTAGATCTGTTTTCTAAGCTCTCCTGGTCCTTTTTTAACAACAACATTAACAAAATCACCGACAGCTGCAGAGGGATATCTTGCGACTCTAGTCTTAGTCTTTTGTACCATAATTATTTCTAGTATTTTTGCACCTGTATTGTCAGCACACACTACTTGTGCACCAAGTGGCAATACTCTTGTAACATACGGCCTAAATTCTTGTACTCCCTTTGCAGAAACTGCACGACTCTTTGTTGCTGCCATTATGACACAACCTCCACTACTACAAATGAAACACTCTTAGAAATTGGCCGACATTCAGCGGTCAGAACAATATCGCCCTCCTTTACATCAATACAAGATGGTTTGTAGGCATGAATCTTGCTTTGACTGCGTGCATATCTTTTGAATTTAGTTATAAATTTTGGAGCTTCTTGTTGAACTACAATCATTTTTGGTGCTTTAGAGCTTACTACTTTTCCTTCAATTAATTTACCTCTAACTGATAGTCTTCCATGGAATGGACAGAAGTGATCAGTACATTCACTTTTTGGCGTTTGAACTGAAATTCCGATGTTTCTTGTCATGTCTTTCCACCTATTCTTTCAAATGGTCTTTTTGTCAGATTATTTCCATCAAGCGTAATTTCAACACTGCCAAAAGAAAATGTCCATAATGTGTTTTGCTTTGGGAATTTTTTGATTCCGTTTTCAGTATGCAAAATAAACATTGATTTGGTTTCATCAACTACCTTTCCTCTGATTCCAACGGATCGTACTTGTGAAGACTGTACAATCTTAGTATCAAGCCCAATTAATTCATGCACCATTATATTTTCAGAAGTAATCATTGTTTTTTCATTTCTCCCAATCTTGTCAGTATTCTTGCAATATCTCTTCTTATTGCTCGCACCTTTCCATTTTCCTTTCTTAGTGTCCCTTTCGATGATTCCACGCGAAGTTTACCAAGTTCTGTGCGCAGTTGTCCGAGTCTATCTTTAAGATCAGTTTCATTGAATTCTCTTACTGTTTTCATTTTCAATCGTGTCATTACTTTAATTCCTCTTCAATCTCTTCATATGTTTCCACAGCCTTGATGTGTTCTTCCTCTTTTTCAATTAATTCACTTTCTGTTCGTGGTTTTGTAGGATCTTCTGGGATTTCTTCTATCATAACGATTTCTTTTTCTTCTTCGACTTCGACTTTTTTCTTAGGAGGACGTGTCTCCTTTGTACTCTTGAATTCGAATTCTGGAATATAATTTTCTTTTCTTGCTATTCTAATTCTAACTCCAATAAGTCCCATTTTAGTATCCACATGAACAATATCTTCTGACACTATGACCTCAGCATGATGCCCCGCACGTGGTAGGATTCCTTTGCTATGCTTTTCAAAAGCGGAGCGTTCTCCACGGAGTTTACCCGAAATCGTGATTTGAACCCCCATCGCACCAGCATTCATTATTGTTTGCATTGTCCACATTACAGCACGTCTAAAGGCAGTACCTCTTGCAAGATGTTGTGACATCCTATTACACATAACGCTTGGATCAAGTTCCGGTTTTTCGATTTCCACTACCGAAATTTGCGGATTTTTAAGATCAAAATCTTTTTCCAACGCTTTAGTCAAATCACGTATTCCAGAACCCTTTCTCCCTATTACGATTCCAGGCCTAGTTACATGAAGTGCAACACGCGTTCCTGTCGGGGTCTTTTGTATGTCTACATCAGAGAATCCAGATTCTTTGATAACTACTCTTAGATAATCTTTGAGCAGCATGAGTTTATAGCTATCATTAATTACATTTTTTACAGATGACATTTCAAATCTCCTGAGCTACTAGCTCTACATGTGTCAGTATGTCAATTTTTGGGGTTGCTCTTCCCATTGCACGAGGCGTAAACCTTTCAATTTTTCTTCCCTTGTGGACAGTGGCATTAATAATTCGAAGTCTATCTAAATCCATTCCACGGTATTCTGCGTTTGATTCTAAATTATCAAGTAATCTAATAAATTCTCCCGCTGCCTTTTGTGGATAACGTCCAGACATCATTCCAGTATCGGATTTGTGTCCTACTTCATTATGATATCGCCTAAATGCAACAGCACGTTTTAGTCTAACAACATCTTCCAAATAGCTTCTTGCTTTTTCGATTGGCAATCCTTTAATTGCAACAGCAATTTCACGGGCATGCTTGTGCGAGATGGTCTTTTCTCTAAGTGATGAACGGACATGTTTTGTTTTATCATAATTTTGAAAAGCGTATTTGAATCCAGCCATAATAATCACTTTAGTGGCACATACAAGCTAGACCTTGATGCTCCTACACCTGGGGCTCCATGAACTACTCTTTTGTTTGTCATCACATATTCTCCGAGGTAATGGCCTACCATTTCAGGTTTCACAGTTACTGGATGAAATTCCTTTCCAGAAAATACGTTTACGGTAACGCCAATCATGTATGGTAATATTATCAAATCTCGCAAGTGTGTTTTAATAGGGGTTGTAAGTTTGCCCGCCTTGGCAAGTTTCGTCTCCTCAAGCAGTTTTCGTTTTTGGTCAGTGATCCCTCTAGTGAGCGATCTTCTTGCCCTGGCAGGGAGAAGATGGAATAGATTTTCTAATGACTGATTCTGAAGATCAATTGTTGAAAGTCCACGATATTTGAATTCTTTAACCATTCAAACTCACCATTATGCGAAAAGATTCTAGGTATACCATATTATAGCATTCCTATCTTTGTTGCAAGATCTCTAGCCTTTTCCACAGATTCGAATTTAACAAAGGCCTTTTTACCATAAACTGACCTGCATGTGTTTACCGTCATCGGTTTCTCATTATACAATATTTTGACAGCTTCTAGGATTTTTGGTTTTGTCGCTGTATCCTTTACAATAAAGCATATTCTACTTTCTTTTTCAACTAGTGCAAAAGTCTTTTCTGTGATATACGGCTTTAGAACAATTTGAATAGCTTCTTCTGAATTCATCTTGTCGTCACTAATAGCTCCAAGTGTGAAGATTTTATTTTAGCAATTTCTTCTATTGCGTTTTTTGAAAACACTGTCAATCGAATTGGTTGTGAACCAGGAACCAAGTCCAAAACACTTAGACTATTTACTGATTTTATATCTACCCCCGGAAAGGCGCCGCATGCTTTTGAAAGATTTTTAGAATCTTTCACTACCACTAGTATGCTCTTACCAACTTTAGTTTTTCTTCCCCGTAGAAGTGGTTTGCCTGAACGTCGTTTTAGTCTCGATCGTAATCGGTCTATATCCTGTGTCAGATTTAATGCATCAAAGAATTTTTTGAGATCCTTTGCTTTTGATATTGATTCAATTTCGTCAGATACGACTATTGGAAATGAGTTTAATTTATCTACTTTATGTCCTCGTAATTTTACAAGGTCTGCAGATGCAGTTGCAGCTATTGCAGAACAAAGAGCAAGTTTGTTTTCTTTTTTATTTAGTATTTTATACACAACTCTTTCTGTGGTAGGTGGATGGGCTTGTCTTCCTCCTCTTACCATTGAAACTCCACCTCCTTGTCCTTGTCTTCCACCTCCTCCTCCACGCAATCTTGCAACTCTTGCTTGATGATGACCGGTAGGAGGACTGTTTGATTCAGCTACAACATTCATTCCAGCATTTGGGTATCTTCCTTGAATCTGAAAGGCATGTGATTCTAAATTCACATAAGCTTTGTGTAAAAGATCAGTTCTAAGTGGAGTAGAAAACACAATTGGTAATTCGATTTCGTCTGCCTTAGAGCCATTTATTGAAAAAACTTGTGTTTTCATACCATTATTTCCAAAACGTTGGGTTGTGTTATTTTTGAAACTCTTTGTCTGACGGGAGATCGTAATTTAACAAGTCGTCTATAAGTCCCTGGGATGGAGCCCCGTATTACAATAAAATCTCCTTCCACCAATCCAAAATGTTTGAAACCTCCAGATGGGTTTATTTTGAATTCATTGTTTTGAGTATTGCTCATTATCATAATTCTGTTATTATATTGTGTTCTCTGATGGAATCCACGTTGCCCTGCTCTTGGAACTGTGTACATGATTGTTGCAGGACTGATTGGACCAAGAGTACCAAGAGCTCTTACGCTTTTTCTTGATTTATGCTGTTTCTTTTTAACCCCCCATCTTGTAATCGGTCCTTCAATTCCTTTTCCTTTTGTTATAGCGGCAACATCAACATCGGCTCCTTTTTGAAAGACTTGATCAACTTTGACTTCTTTACCTAAGAGATCTTTAACAAATGCAAATTGTTTTGCAATATCGCCACCTTTTACTGCAACTTCAAAAACGTATGGTTTTTTTTGTTCCCGACCAGCATGTTTTGGAAGTACGGCCGCAATGGCAAAAAGATCAGAAATTCTTCCAATTGATTTTTCTGCCCTTGCTAGACTTTTTTCATCTGACTTTGCCGTAAATAGACGCGGTAATTCTTTTGGTAAGTCTTTTGCATAAACGTCGAAAATTGAATCTAATCCATATCTATCTTTTGTATACCCACGTATTCCTATAATGGAAATTGGAGGGGTTACCACTACTGTGCCCAAACTGACAAGTTGTTTCCCAAAATTAGGGGTCTTGTCTCTATCATCTATACTTGCAATACGGATGCAACCAGCTTTGAATCCTGCATGTGCAAGTAGTTTTGGTTGATCATCATCTTGATTTGGCCAAGTTCTGATTCTTGCTTCCATGCTTTTGGCTCGTCCTCTTGGAAGATATGCAAGACTTCCTCTCCTCGGTTGACTATGCTTTCGGTGACCCATGGATAAACGCTAGATGTCGTAAACCCCATTATAAGTCTACTATTAGAAATAGTAACTTGATCGATTTTTAATGTAATTTTTGATCTTGTCAATATAAGAAATTCATTACACCAATTACAAATAAAATTCCGCCAATTATTACTCCGACAATACCTGCAATCATTGCAAAAAGTAAGAAATTTTTTTTAGTAATTTTGGACAATTCAGTTTAAACCTATTAAATTTAATTGCGTGTCAGGACATTTAAGATTGATAGCGTGCCAAGCATTGCTTCTTCAAGTCGCACAGTTTCAGTAGCTTGTTCTGGAAAGAAATTAAGAGTCTGTGATTTTTGGATATTGTGTATCGCGTTTCCTAAAATTTCATGAATCCCTCTTTCTGGAGAACCAAAAACAACAAGGACAGAGGATTTAGAGATCTCCTCGAAAAATTTTTGAGTTTTATGAATAATTTTTCCTTTTTTTGAGGTCAAAATAATGTATGAATTCCAACTTGAAAGAAGTGTGCGTAGATTTGCGCTCTCTTTAATATCATATCCCCAATACTGTTGAACCTCATTGCGTGTAATCTGTTTTATCGAAAGTTTTGGAAATCCAGTTTTGAATTGGACTGTTATTCGTTTTCCTTCTTTTTCATCCCCAAAATATTGAATTGGTTTATCTAGTCCAACATCGACATATTTTCCACCTTTAGCAAAGAACACTAGGCCTTCTCTGATATCACCGATTTTTATTTTACTTGAATCTGAAGTGTAAGTATGATGTGGAATCTTTAATGGACTAAGAACTCCAGCATATTTTAATTCAGAAATTTTTGGAAACAGCGCTCGACGTAGATATTGTGGTGTTTCAAGATAGCGTAAAATTGTACGTAATAGGGACTTGTCTTGTTCCGTGCCAGAACTTTCATGATAAAGATAGATCGTTTGTACTTGAAATATTGCACAAGTTCGTGCAATCAAAGATATCTTTCTGGATTTATCAAGCTGTGTTGATTCATCCGTTAATGCAGAATCAGGGATTGCAATTGAAAGTTTCAACAATTAATGTATTTTTCTGCGTTATAAAACAGTAGAGATTAGCTTTGTCTTTTAGCAGAATGCTCTTTTGCTTTTGTTGCGTATTTTTCAATATCTTTTTCTTGAACTTTAGTTAGAAGTTTGGCATCGTTAAGAATTTGCGACATTTTAACGTGTTTTATTCCTTCTTTGTCTTCACTTACAAGATATATTGATTCTATTGCTAGTGCTGCAGCATCTTCTAACGACATGTCTTTTTTGTAATATTTTTCTAGGTGCTCTGTTACCTGGTCAGCTCCGGAACCAATTGCAACTGCATCGTATGAAATGTATGTCCCACTTGGATCAGTGAGATATATGGTGCTACCACTTTTATCAATACCTGCAATAATTAAAGCAACACCGAAAGGTCTAACTCCTGCATATTGAGTAAATTGTTGGCATTGGTCAGCAAGATGTTTGGCAACTGATTCTACCTCTATTGGTTCATCATAGATCATTCTGTTGCTTTGTGAGAAGAACCTAGCATTATCAACTTGGCTTCGGGCATCCGGGATGTATCCGGCAGCAGCAACTCCAATATGATCATCTACTTGGAAAATTTTTTGTGTCACATCAGCATTTTGTAATTTGCGTGGTTTTTCTTCTACTGCAAGAATTATTCCATCCTTACTTTTGATCCCAATTGCAAGAGTACCACGTCTAACCGTTTCAATAGCATACTCTACCTGATATAATCTTCCATCAGGAGAAAATACTGTGATAGCTCTATCATATCCTGCAGCTGCGGGTAACAATTCAATTTTCATCCTTTGAAGGTTTAATTTAAGTCTAGTGATACTTTTGGTATGCATTTTGAGATCCCATTTCATGGTCATGAAAATATTCGATCGCTTCATCAAAAAACAATTGAGATAACAACAGAGTCTGATCTTACATTAAATGGTGATTGTATTATTGGAGTCAGTGCAAATTGCGGTTGTAATGACATACCAGAAAAAATGAAACAACTTTTGCGTAGCTCAAAAACAAAAGTCGTATTTACAATCAAAGTCAATGATTTTACTTTCAAGGTTAACGGAAGAGGTCATGACGGATTGATTCTGGCGCACCCACATGATATTGTCATTCGAAAAAGCTCATTCGTCTGTCCCCGCACCTTGGCAACCAATTGTGATAAGGCATCAGATTCCATACCAAGAAAAATGATACAGGCATTGCAAAATGCAGATACCAAAGGTATCTTTACTATTGATGTAATCTAATCCTTCCTAGAAATAGAGTTTGAATTTTTTAATGGAATCATGAAGTAACTTGAATTATTATTTTCAAAAATGTTTGTTATTGCACGATTTATAATTTCCATCAGGATATATTGATCGTAAAATGAATCAATGTGATTTTCAGAATTTTTCTTTTTTATTTTCGATAGATTTTTTAGCGCAATGTTTTTAATTATTTTTTCTAATTTTATAGAAGCATCACTTATTGTATTAAAATAATCAGAATCAAAATTTGGTGGAATTTTATACCCAAGGATTTTTACTGGAGTACCATAATATTTTATAACTGCGCCACGAGATTCCTTCATTTTTACAATCTCTATTAGCCCGGCATTTTTTAACACTTCAAGGTGATGTCTAATTGTGGTAGTAGCTTTTTTGTAGCCTGTTTTATGCAATTCATCAGCTATTTGTTCTGCCGAAAGTTCATTATGATACAAGCATTGAAGGATCTTAATTCTTGCTACGTCGTCAAGTGCTTTTGCTTGGTCAATGTTAGTTATGAGCATTCTGTTTACTTCAAGTTCTTTTTGGAGGAGAGTTGACATTCCTTTTTCAAGTTTAGATATGATCTAAAAGAACAAGGTGTTGCAATTTTTTGTCTATTAGCATTATTTTTTTTATGCTACTAAAAGAATCAGAATACTACAACCATTTACCCTTTTACAACGATGAACAATATTTTAAAATCATTTTATTCGTATTAAAGTCATATTTTCAGTAGCATTACAAAAAACCCTGTATTTTTTAAAAAAAAGGCAATTTTGAAAAATATCGGGTTTTCTGGGCTCATCAAGGTTCATAGATCGCAGTGAAACAAGTTTTTCAGCACATTAAATTCGAGTTAAAGTGAATGACCAGAAATTTTTTCGTATGAAGAAATGTATCTTGAAGACAACTGTTGGCATAATTCTGGTGGCAAGGAAGGGGCTACTGGTTCTATGCGCTTTTTTCTGGCGTCTTCAAATTGTTTTTGATATCCGCGTTCAGATAACCAATCACGAAGAAGTTGCTTGTCAAAGCTTTCTTGAATTTTTCCTATTTGATAGGTTGTTTTAGGCCACATTCTGTATTCATCAGGACCAATTGAATCCCCAAGCAATATCTTACCCCCAAGTTTTCCAAATTCTAATTTTAGGTCGGCAAGTATGAATCCTGCGTTTTCAGCGACTTTGTACATTTTTTTATATATTCCAATTGAGGATTCCTCTAACCAGTCATATTCTGCAGAAGTTAGAAGATTACTTCCAACGACTTCTTTTTTATTGGTGGGCAAATCATGTGTCTCAGATTTTGTTGTAGGATCAAAAATAGGTTCTGGAAGCTTGGAGGCAAGTGTGGTATCAGTTTTTTTTGGTAATTCGACCTCGCCTTTTTTCCATCTTTGAATCAAACTACCATAAAAATATCCTCTAACAACACATTCAATTGGAATCATATCCATTTTTTTTACCACGATCTTATCCTTTGCATCTGTTCTGATGTAATGGTTTGGGTTTGGAAGTTCCTTAAACCAGAATTCAGCAAATTTACAAAGAACCTCACCTTTTCTGGGGATAGGAGTTTGGAATTTTACATCAAATGCTGAAACCCTATCACTAAAATGAAAAAGCAGGTTTCCATCATCCATTTCGTAGATATCTTTTACTTTCCCTGACCGTAGAAATTTCAAACATTGCCTCATTATGCTACGTATGATTTAAACTGATACAGAATTAAGATCCCATCATACCGGGCATTTTTGTTGGCAGCCTATATGGTTTAGTGATGTGGATGCCTTCGTTAGTAGTCACAGTTACCCATTCGAGTTTATTCCCATTTGGCGGCGAAAGTATCAGTTTTTGACCTGGCTTAAGGATTGGGATCTTGTCAGTATATCCATCATAATCTATCATCACATTTGTAAGGGGAGAATTTCCAGTATTTTGTAATGTAACCCTTGCAGTTGTAAACAGATCCTGTGGGTCTTTGAAAGGATCAAGTAAAATATCATATTTGACAGGATACACAATGTGGGTGCCATAGAAAATTATTGCGATTATTATAATCGCACAAGCCGCTCCTGCTGCAATAAAAACAGTTTTCAATGTTTCATTTAGTTGTTTCTAATTAATAAAATCTATTTTCCACCCTGCTCAGGGATTACAGAGAGAGTAGTTGTTGAAATCACATTGTTTATTTTTCTGATTTTTTTTGTGATAACATCTTCTATTTCTTTTCTTGATTTGACCTGCACTTTAGTAAAAATATCATAAACACCATATGTTCCCATCACTTCTTTTACGCCGTCAATTTTGAGAATGTCATTCATCACCTCCATTTCATGTCCGATTTTGCTTTTTACTAATACGTAAGCAATTTCCATTTTTTATTCTCCTTTTATTTCAGCTCTAGTTTTAAAAACAGGCTTTATGCCAAGAGTAGCGTAATTTCCTGTAGAACAAGTAAAACACATTGAATCTACATCTATTCCTACAGCTTCTGCCAAATTTTTTTCATCATTATAACCAAGGAAATCGGCACCAATAATTTGTCGTACTTTTTCAGTTATTTCTTTTTCATCATATTCCTTACTATCATCAATGAATGTTACGAGTTCATCTTGTGATGGAAAGTCAATTCCAGCATAACATGGAAAGCGAATTGGAGGATATGTTATTACCATACTTATTTTTCTTGCCCCAGCTCTGCGAAGAGCTTTGATTATTGCTTTTGAACTAGTTCCCCTGACCAAACTATCATCAACTACAACAACATGCTTACCGGCAATAACAGAAGTAATTGGAATTATCCACCTATTGATTTCCACTCTATCACTTTGATGTGGCTCAATGAAACTCCTAAGTGGTCCTTTCCTGCTATATCTATCTTTAAGTAAACCTTCTTCAAATGGGACACCCATCTCTTGTGCATAGCCAAGTGCAGCAGGTCTGGCAGAATCAGGAACTGGAATTACAATATCGGCATCTTTGATTGGAAACTTTTTTGCCAGATACTGACCAATCCTTTTTCGTGCAAGGTAAATATTTGATCCTTCCATAATACTTGATGGATGCGCAAAATAGGTAAATTCAAACGAACAATGGGCATGTTTTTTTTCTTCAGAAAACATCTCTGATTCAAGACCTGAATTGCTGAGTTTAAGGAGTTCACCCGGTTTTACATCTCTTACCAATTCTGCACCAACAGCAGCAATTGCAGAGGATTCGGATGCTACTATGTAGGTATTGATATCTTTTCTAAAACCAAGGACCATAGGTCTAAAACCTTTAGGGTCACGTGCAGCATAAACTGCGTTGTCATCGGAAACAAAGGTAAAACAAAATGAGCCAACCATTTCATTTTTTAGAATTGAGAGTGCACTACCAAGATTTCCATTTGTTGCCATAAGTGAAACGAGTCTCTTTGCAGCAACAAGCGTGTCACTTACATTTTGAGGCGTAAATGTACATCCTCCAACCATTCCGGATAATTCTTCAACATTTGCAATAGTTCCGTTATGTGCAATACACAAATCTTTAACTTTTAGCGGTTGAGCATTTTCCAAGTTACTTTTTCCCATTGTAGAATATCTTACATGTCCTATTGCTGCAGGAGATGCATATTCTCTTGTAACTTTATCAAATTCTGTTGCTCCGGAAGAAACTAGTCCAATTTGCTTGTATGGTTCTTTCCTTGGAATAGCAATCCCCCAAGCTTCTTGCCCTCTATGTTGAAGGGCTCGTAATGAATCAATAACCATTGGGACTACATTTGCACCATCAAGGCTAAAAATTCCAACCACACCACAATTTTCCTTAACCATGTGTTATCAAAGACTCCAATGAGTTTAACCATTTTTCTTGTGCTTTATCAATCCTTAGATCGATTATCTTTTTTGTTTTATTTTTAAATACAATATTGTCTCCTGAAAATTTTCCAATTATTCCATATTCAACTTTTTTTTGTTCTAAGAGATCGGTTATTTTTTTGGAGTTTTTCTGGGTCACGGCAAGAATATATCTAGAATGAGATTCCGAAAATAAAAGTTCATCAGTTTTTAGTCTTTGCCCTGGAATTTCTTCTAATGATACCGTGCATCCAATTTGGTTCTTAATACATAATTCAGATACGGCTATTGCAATACCACCTTTGGAACAATCGTGTACACAATCCACCAGATTTCGATCAATCAAATTCAATACTAGATCCATGGAGTCTTTTGAATTTTTAAGGTCAACTTTTGGACATGAACCGCCAATCAAATTATGAATATATTCATAATATTCAGAACCACCAAGTTCGTCCTTTGTTTCACCAATAACAATCATTAGGTCGTTTTGTGAAATTTTTTGTGAAAGTGGCTTTTTCTCATTCAGCCCAAGAACTCCAATTAACGGGGTGGGTTTAATTGAGCCATTATCTGTCTCATTATAGAAACTAACTTTACCCCCAACACATGGAACTTGAACGTATTTTGCATAGTCAGTAATTCCTTCAAGTGATTCTTTGAATGTCCAAAAAATTTCGGGATCTTCCGGATTTCCAAATTGCAAATGATCAACCATTCCTATTGGGGTTGCACCTGCACAGACAACATTTCTACACGCCTCCTCAAAACACCCTATTGCTCCTTGTCTTGGATCAATAAAACAGTGTTTTGAATTACCGTCAATTTTCATCGCCAAAAATTTTCCGTTGTCAAGTCGTAACAAAGCGGCGTCTTGGCCTGGTTTTACTACTGTTCTTATTCCTACTTCGTGATCATATTGACCATAAACCCAGATTCTACTTGCTATGTTTGGATTTGCAAGCATTCTAAGAAGGATTTTTGTAAGATCGCCTGGGGTGTTTGGTTTTTTTATATCTTGTAGTTTTTTGAGGTATTTTGGTTTTGATGCAGGCCGGTCAAGCAAAGGGGCATTCGCTACAACTGAGCTTGGAAGGGTCGCAATTGTGTTGGTTTCAACTTTTACTTGCATTATCCTGTCTTCTTTAACTCTGCCTATGACAGAATATGGGACGTGGAATTTTTCACAGATTTCTTTTAGTAATTGGAGGTTATACCTATCAGTTATTACAAGCATTCGTTCCTGAGATTCAGAAATCATTATCTCTGTTGGAGACATCCCGTCTTCTCTTTTGTGCACCCGCGCCACATCAAGTTCAATTCCAACAGAGAGGGAATCGGCAGTTTCCGATATTGCACATGAGAGCCCACCGCCTCCCAAATCTTTCATTGCTTTTATGCAACCTTTGTCCCTGGCTTCAAGAATTGCTTCGATGACTAGTTTTTCAATAAATGGATCAGGGATTTGAACTGCGGAACGGTTTTTTGATTCTAGTGTGTCTGATGCAAACTGCGAGCCACCCATTCCGTCTCGTCCAGTAGAGCCACCAATTAAAACTACAAAATCATCTTTGTCTGCTCTGTTTTTGATAAGTTTATTTTTTTTACCAAATCCGATTGCTGCAACATCAACTAATGCATAATTTTTAAAGCAATTATCAAATTCTATTTCTCCACCCACAGTAGGAATTCCAAGACAGTTACCATAATCAGCAATTCCGCGTACCGCATTTTTGAAGAGCCATTTTGCGTGATTATCTTTTTCTATATTTCCAAAACGCAATCCATCAAGTATGGCAATTGGTCGTGTACCAGCTGACAAGATGTCTCGTATAACGCCACCAACGCCTGTTGCAGCTCCACCATATGGCTCTACTGCAGAAGGATGATTATGGCTTTCTATGTGAACTGTAACAACATAATCATCCCCAACATCGAGTACCCCAGAATCATATCCTAGTCCGGAAATAACACGGTTTCCCTCTTTTGGTAGAATTTTCAAAAGTTTTTTTGATGATTTGTATGAACAATGTTCTGACCACTCGGCTGCTATTATTTGTAATTCAAGCGGATTTGGTTTTCGACCAATTTTTTTTTCAAGAAAAGAGTGTTCTTGTGTAGTTAGGCTCATTATGCAATACCCATGGTAGTTAAAAGAGATTCGAAAATCATTGAAGCGGGTTTGGAATTCTTTGGATTTATAATTGATTCTGCAGCTCGTTCAGGATGAGGCATCATCCCTACTACATTTCCTTTTTTGTTGCATATACCTGCTATGTTATTAGATGAGCCGTTTATTTCTTCACAATAAGTAAAAACTATTTGATTGTTTTTCTTGAGTGAGTTTAGAGTTTCTTTATCAGCATAGTATCTTCCTTCACCATTAGCAATTGGTATCGGAATTTTTTGGTTTAGCTTGAATTTGTTAGTAAATGGTGTTTTATTGTTTTTTACTATGAGTTCAGTCCATTTGCACATGAAATTGAGGGACATATTTTTTAAAAGCGCGCCAGGTAAAAGACCTGCTTCAACAAGGATTTGAAATCCGTTGCAGACACCAAGTATTGGCATTCCTTTTTCTGCCATTTTTTTTATGCCAGCAATAACCGGACTGTGTGCCGCTATGACCCCTGCTCTAAGTCGATCACCATATGAAAATCCACCAGGAAGAACAATGGCATCAATATTCTTTGAAAGTTCATCTTCATGCCATAAAAGTTCTGTATTTAATTTAAAAACATCAGTAAGGACATGTTGCATATCTCGATCGCAGTTACTTCCTGGGAAAACTACAATGCCTACTTTCACAATTTTCTTATCTTGTTAGCATTATTAAATTGAATCGAATGAAATCATTTTTATTCAATTTCATTTTGATAATAGATATGACACACGTTCGTGACATCATGATTCGTAATGTCATTACTATCGATCATGATAAAACGGCCAAGGATGTGGCACTCTTAATGTCAGAAAAACAAGTCAGTTCATTAGTAGTGATAAAAGATGGAAATCCAATCGGGCTGGTCACAGAAAGAGATCTCTCTCGTAAGGTATTAACTACAGATAGAAAAAGTGCAGACGTACAACTTTCTGAGATAATGTCTCTAAAATTCCGATGGGTTGAACCTATGACACCAATAGAAGACGCCATTCAGAAGATGATAAATAATAACATACGTAGACTGCTCGTCTTAGAGAATAGCAAACTTGTTGGAATCATAACCGAAACAGACCTAGCAAGACATCTTAGGAGCAAGCTCCTCATAGATGGTGCACTAGAAGATTTTACGGCTTTAAAACGCAAAATAGTAAAAAGCAGTTAGACTTCAAAGGTTTCCACAGATACACGGCTTACTAACGGATTGTATATTCTAAATTCATTACATAGGTCCATTACCGTTTTTTCAGCTATTTTCTTGTTTTTTGCATCAACTTCGAATTTTAACATCTTGGCAGAACGAATTTTCTTTACAGATGAATTGTTCCCTTTAAGAATCAGATCATGCAATATAGTCTCTCCTTCTGGGTCATTGATCTGTGGTTTATTTTCTATTATCACGCTAACTTGGAAGGAAGGCATGTTGAGTTGTTTGGATATAATTAATTTAAGCTTTGGTTTATTGATAACATTTTAAACCATCCAAATTTTCCCTTTATCTTATGCCAATGTAGCTCAGCCTGGCTAGAGCATCTGACTTGTAATCAGAAGGTCGAGGGTCCAAATCCCTTCATTGGCTTTTATCATTACAGACAAAGTTAAGTAACAAATGTGTAAAATGAACACATGCATCTTGGATATGTTTTGATTAATTGTGACTTGGGCACGGAAGAATACATCTTGGAGGAGCTTAAACGAATCCCAGAGGTCAAAAAAGCTTATGTCACTTTTGGATCTTATGATCTTATAGCAGAAATCCAAGCTAAAACTCAGGAGGATTTTGATAAAGCAGTATCACATGGAATCAGAACCATATCTAGAGTAATAAGCACGATGACACTCAGAATAGTAAATCCTGATGGATAGTCAACAACATTATGCAATTACCGGTGGGTTTTTCTATTGTTTACCAAAATATTGCCGAAGGATAATTATAGAAGAAATGAAATCAAACTGGAATTGGCAAACATAGAATACACTGGTACTGTCTGGGCAATAAATCACGGACTACCTGAACCTTTGCTTAATCATTGTATAAAAAAATTAGTGGAGCATGGGATTAAGAAGGAAGATATCAAATTAACAGACGCGCCGGAAAATGTCAAGGTCGGAACAGTAGTAGTAGACATTTGGCCATATCATCTTGAAGTCGGGCGTGTTCGTACCGTTAGAAATGAGTCATTTATCAGCGGTAGCGTTATGATAATAGAGTTAAAAGCTGATGTTAACGGAACTTATATCGACTAGAAATACTGATTAGATTTATCCATGACACTTAAAATCTCAATATGAAGAAGAAACCTGCTCGACCAAGCAAGAAAGGATTGTATTTTGTAATAATAGCAGGAGCTGTAATAATTGGACTTGTGATTGGCGTCAGTTACTATGTGGATCAAGCCAAAATTTCTGGACAAAGATTTGGTACTAATCTTGAACAAATTCAGTCAGATCTTAAAAAACAAATCTCTGAGTATGAATCAAACTTAACCATCTGGCAAGAAGGAGGATTGACAAAACAACAAATGATACAAATTTCTGATAACCACCTTTTAGAGCTAGAAAAAATACTGAAAAGATATGATGGATTATCACCACCTCAAGCCTTTACTTCCTCTGTCGAACTTTTCAAACGTTCAACACAAACCCAGATTGAAAGTGATAAACTATTAAAAGAATGGATTGAAACAGGAGATAATGCAACAAAAATAAGATCAGATGAGCTTTTACAACAATCATTTGAATACGAAACAAGTGCATTAGCTTCATTTAATTCTGCAAAAAATGGGTACACCACATAAGTTATTTAATTAGGAATTGTATAATTAAATTGTAAGATGAAGCTTCTGGTTATAATCATAGTTTCATTATCCTTTGTATTTTCTAGTGCGTCGGCCCAAGTTTCTATAATAAATGACCAACAATATGTCAATGAGGATGGAACCTTGCACATAGTTGGTGAAATTGCAAACAATACTCCAGTGGCGTTAAACCAAATAGTGGTTACTGCTACATTCTATGACATACATGATAAGATTCTTGGGAGGATGACCACTGATTCAATTCTTGACACCATAATGCCTGGAAAAAAAAGCCCTTTTGATTTGATATCTACAGACAACATCATTCCGCAAATCTATCGATACTCCCTTAATACTGAATACAAACCGGCTGAATTTAAAACAGAATCACTTGAAATATTATCATCAAATGCCAAGCGTGATATGCTTGATAATTTTATCATAAGCGGCACAATTACAAACCATGATCAAAGAACTGCAAATAGCATAATCGTAATTGCAACTCTTTATGATAAGGAAGGAAAGGTTGTTGCTACCGGTAGATCGTATACAGAGCCAGAATATCTCAAAGCAGGGGGGATCACACCTTTCCTCGTATCAGTAAATGATAAAGCACAATCACAAAAAGCTACAAACTATTCTCTTATGATAGAATCAGAAGAATACACAGCCGTTCCGGAATTTCCCTTAGGTTCTGGAGTAATCATGTTGTTATCGGTTATATCCTATGTTGTCCTTGCAAAACGAACAAAATCTTTACAACAATCCCATTTGGCGTAAAGAATTTAAAGTAATTTCAAGTTTTGAAATCAAAATTTTTTTCTCTAACGAAACAGGTGAATCAAAATGTATTGGAAAAGTAATACTTAACATGTCTGAATCAGTATGAGAGACTTGAATTTTATGGTCAGAATTTTTTTGACTTAAGATGAAATCTTTCCATTTTGTGATACGTTCTTTTACATCATCAATACGTTTTTGCAAATAATCTAGACCGATTTCCTGATCACCAAACACTCCAAATTTTATCATTGGCACCATGAGATATCCACCTGTGATTTTCTCATTTTTTTTATGCATTTCTTCTATTATTTCATTTACTTTATGTTCTGGAAATATTTCTCCATATTCAGGATCAAAGTAACCAGCTATGTTTTTATTTTCATCATATATCTTAAAGTAACTTTCTTCCCGTTCTAGTTTCCACTGCATAAGTTACATGCAAGGTCTACCAGTTAATAGTTTTAAGCAAGTTTTGGAACTGAAACAAGACATTTTCCGCAGAAATAGTCTTTTCCAGTGCTAAAGATGGTTGAATTTTTGCATTGAGGACATGACTTGTTGATTCGAATTATTTCTATTGGCATAGCACCAAGCCTACGATTTTGCTAAAAAGAAACAAGGTCAACATTATGTTAGCAAATTCTCAAAAATCAACTATTATAAGGAATAAGTTTTAATCGCCTATTATTGGCATTGCATCCCTCAATTATTGATTTTATTGAGAACCTCATTAATTATTACATAAGCGAGGCATCCTCGTACAAGCAGATTGCACAGATGTATTCAGAGGTAACAGAGGACGTACCTGCCACAACCTTTGGCATCATCATTGGCTGCGTATATTCTGGATTTTTACAAACATACAAAAATCAACGACAAAATCCTAGTCTAGAAGACACGCAAGAGTTTAATGATATAGTGAAAAATCGAGCTGCAGACATAAAAAAAGCGATACTTGCCGCTAAATCATAATACGCTAGAGATAAATTCTGAGCATTTTATTTAAAAATAATGTCGGAAATAGTTCAGTATAAAATACAACAATTAATTGACAATGGTCAGACAGTACAAATTTCTCTTGTAGAAGACGTACAACTTGAGCCAATATCACAAAAACAACTAATTTTTGATGCAATAAACAAAAAATTAGATCCTGAACTAAAAGAACAAGTGTTACCGTTAATTGAAGCAATCATGCAAGGACAGCCAACCATTGCGGTCAAAAGTTATGCCCAAACCGCTATTACAATAACCATGCCAAGGCGAAGATATGAGAGAATGGGAACTCCCAAGGTTGGAGAAAAACTAGAAATCAACATAAAAAAGATTTCTTAAAGTAATTTTTCTATTTCATGCATCGAATACATGGGCAAAGAACATGCCAAGTCTTTACAGACATATACCGTTGTTTTGTTTTTGTTGAATTCTTTTCCAGAAAAATATGGATATTTTTGCAAATCCTTGAGATTTTCCTCTTTTGAAACGGTCACAAGTATTGACTCTGGAACAAATCTCTTAGTTAGACCATCATAAATTTCTGTATCGTTCGTGTTCAACATTGTGATTTCTACTGGTTTCTGGATGAAAAGAAATATCGTGTTAAGAAGCTGCCCAAAACCAAATGGGTTTTCTGCAGCCACTTGAGATAGAGACTCCATGATTTTGGTAGAGATATCAAGAAACCTCTTGTCTTGTGTAAGATGATATAATTTCAAAAATGCAAGTGCTGCAACAGAGTTACCTGAAGGCAATGAAAGATCATGAATGTTTTTTGTCCGAATGATCAGTTTCTCATGATCATCTGCAGTAAAAAAGAAATTATTTTCTTTTACGTCCCAAAAGTGATCTATTAAATAATTTGCGTGTTGTATGGCAAGATGGATGTATTTTTCCAGAGGTTCTACTTCAAAAACATCTAAGAGAGCATTCACAAAATATGCATAATCATCAAGATATGCCTTTAATTTCCCCTGACCGTCCTTATATGTTCGTAAAAGTTCACTGTTTATTGTTAATTTTTCTTCGATAAATTTTATACAATTTCTAGAGGCTTGAAGAAATTTTTCGGTTCCACTTATTCTGTATCCTTTTGCAAATGCAGATATCATTAAAGCATTCCAGCTAGTAAGAATTTTTTCATCTTTCCCTGGTTCAATCCTCTTTGATCGTTCTGCAAAAAGTTTTTCTGATGATTCCTTTATGATATTTTTTACATCATCTTCTGATTTTCCACATTGAAATGCGACTGTGGATGTTCTAATGTGATTGTTTAATATATTATGTCCTTCAAAATTTCCCCCATCAGTAACGTCATAATAAAGACAAAACAGATCTGCATCCTTTCCCAGAATTTTTTGGATTTCACTTTTTTTCCAAACATAGTATTTTCCTTCTTCTCCTTCAGAGTCTGCATCTTGTGAAGAATAGAATCCACCTTCGTGGGAGGTCATCTCACGCAATGTGTAATCAAGGGTTTGTGTTACAACCTTAAGATATTCTGGATCCTTTGTAATTTGATATGCTTCGATATATACTACAGGTAGTAATGCGTTATCATAAAGCATTTTTTCAAAATGTGGCACAAGCCATCTTGAATCAGTCGAGTATCTATGGAAACCCCCTCCAATCTGATCATATAACCCACCATTCGCCATTTTTGTAAGTGTTTTAAAAACAAATTCTTGAAATTTTGAAATACCTGAAAGTTTTGAATATCTTAACATAAATGACAAGTTAGCGGCATTTGGGAACTTTGGAGCATTTCCAAAACCGCCATTTATTGTGTCTCCAATTTGAAGTAAATTGATAGCTGCCTCATCTAAAACAGATTTATCAATCTTTAAAATTGTGGTAATTGATTCCGTTTTTTGCAAAATATTCATGAAATTGTTTGCTGCTGCCTCAACATCAGCAGGTTTTTCTTTGTATGATTGTGCAAGTTGACGCAGTAGACTGCCAAACCCTGGCCTCCCATAACCATCAAGGATTGGAAAATATGTTCCAACATAGAATGGTTTTTGATCAGGAGTAAGAAAGACACTTAGTGGCCATCCACCACCGCCAGTAACTAATTGACATACTTTTTGATATATGTCATCAATATCTGGCCGTTCTTCTCTATCCACTTTGATGTTGACAAAATTCTCATTCATAATTTGTGCAATATCTTCATTTTCAAATGATTCATGAGCCATGACATGACACCAATGGCATGCACTGTAACCGATACTCAAGAAAATGGGTTTATTCTCATCTTTTGCTTTTTTTAGCGCTTCATTGCCCCAAGAATACCATTCAACTGGATTATATGCGTGTTGTAGTAGATATGGACTAGTCTCTTTTATCAAATTATTTGCTTGCAATGGATTCAAAGTGTTACCCAGTCTATTTGTATGTAATTCAATTAAAAAATATTTTACCTAAATTAGTCAAAACAAAGTATTTGTTCAAAACTATTTTGCAATTATTTCCAAAATAAAAGCAATAAAATTTAGAATCCATCCATTGGTACTGTTGTTTTCAAGTGATTTTTAATCAAATTCATCTTTGCTAGATTGATTCTCTTTGAAATGATACGATTTAATGCTCAAAAATCAGAGATTTTATCATACAAAATCTTTTTGGGTGGTGTCAAAGTCCTCCTTATGCGTCCTAATACAAGATATAAAGAGGCAGATTCAAGATAGGCATATGCCATTAAAGCGCGCTAGTCGTGGACGACAAAAAGGCGGCAAAGGGTCAGCTGGTCGTATTCAATGCACAAATTGTGGTGCTACTGTTCCAAGAGACAAGGCAAAAAAAGTTACTTCACGATTAAACCTGGTTGAACATACTCTAGCAAAAGAGCTTAGAGCGCAAGGAGCATACATTGCTGCCCCTACAGTTCTAAAATGGTATTGCATTTCCTGTGCAATTCACTTTGGTATCCTAAAGATAAGATCTGCAGATTCTAGACGAAATCATGGTAGATTACGATAATCATCTTTAATTCTACTTGAAGTCGCAACTATCCTCTGAATTAGAGTAATTCCAGCAATTATTGCTACAATTATCATCGCATAATTTAGAAATCCTGTAATTCCAATTATTGCTATAACAAGAAGTCTTTCTGCCCTTTCTCCAATCCCTATGCCCTGTAACTTTACTCCAAGTGATTCAGCTCTTGCACGAGTATAACTTACAAGAAGAGAGAGTGTAATTGCTAAAAATACAACATAGCCCTCAGCATATCCACCAATCAATATCCCAAGAAATATTGCAACTTCGGCAATCTTATCAAACACAGAATCCAAAAAAGCACCCTTTTTAGAGGTTTTTTTTGTGACACGTGCTACTTGGCCGTCAACAATGTCAAAAAATCCCGAAACCAAAAGCAGGATTCCACCAATCACAAATGAATATTCAAAATGCCAAGCATATGCTATTGCCGATGCAAAAGCAAACGCCAAACCAACTCCTGTCCAGAAATTTGCAGACAGTCCAGTGGCCGCAAATATTATACCTACCTTTTCTAGTGTAGGCTTCATGCTTTCTCTAAAATTGTTTAGCACCTAATAACAACCAATTCTCAATAATTTATATCATTAATAACGTGTTCTGACTCTATGGTATGTCAGAGATTTTTTTATCAAGTTCATATGCCAGTTTTTCATAATCTTCTCTGTTTTTTCCAATCTCCTTAAGCTTCGATTGTTCCACATCGTGAAGGCTTTGATTTACTTGATCTTTTTTATCTTGTAGGGCCACATCAGCCATCATAAATAATCTATTATTTTCTTTCCAAAGATGTTGCATAACATGGTTGATGTATTCAGTCATGTCTGTAATTAATTGGGATGAATTTCCGGTATTAAGATAAACCTGTGCTGATTCTTCCATTCTTTTTGCGATTTTTCGTGTTATATCATGTTCCATCAGCATAACCGCAATAGGTCCCATAGTCCGTGACATTCCTTTTTTTTCAAGTTCAGGAAAAAGTGAGTTTTCTTCTTTGCTGTGATGACAGACGTCTGTAAAGTTTTTTGTAAAATCAATCACTGGCATTAAAATAATATCAGGAATGGTTTTGCCTGTGTTTAAAAGTGAGATTGTTGCCCACATAGACTTTAGTACCTTTTCAATAAGGTCATGATCTTTTCTTAATGACATAGTAGACATGATTTGTTTTGACAGCTGGCGTTCACATTTAAAGGTAATTTTGATTTTTTGTATCTAATAATAGATATGAATTTTCAAACATATTATTCTCTGAGATGCTCTTTTTTCTCTTTACCAAGTTCAAATATCTTTTCTGGAGGAATGCTTTTGTGGTCTTTTCCTATATGCATGGTGTAATCAAGCAAACTTGAAAATTTTTTATTGCATACAGGACAGTTTTTTTCAAATCCACCCATGAATGATATAAAATAACGCCTAGTTTTTACCTGTTGATATAATTATCAAGATTGAGAATTAATCCTAATTGCGATAATGGAAAGAAAATGGGATTTTGCAAGTATATATAATATTGAGTTTAACTTCTACTATGGGCATCATAGCAAAAGGTGCAAAATGCAATGTCACTGGATGTAGTGAGGATGGAGTTCGTTCACTAACCAGCTCAAAAGTTGAGGGAACTGGTCTTAGCCTTTCAAACAGTTCAAAAAAGACCGTCCTATGTAAAGAACATTACAAGGAATGGAAAAAAGCAACTAAACAAGATAGAGAAGTAGAAAGAGCCAGGTTTGACAGGTTTTAGTGTTTTTTCTTAAAATAGATATCTTCTAGATTTTTGTAGTATTGACCTAGTTTTTTGTAAAGGTGTTTTGGTTTTCGTGGTTTCTCATTGCTTAGTGCATAAAGACACATGATTGGAAATGCAATCGTGGCATCAGCATAGACAGTAACAACATCTTCATGTGAATCCTTTATTTTACCCCAACTTTTGCCTTCTTGCAAAGTTGCACCAGATAATCCACCAGTGTCAGGTCTAGCATCGGTTATCTGTACAATGTAGTTTTGGCCCCCATGACCAAAGTCAAGTATCTGATCTAAGATTGGGCCAGTTTGTTGTGCTGTGTTTTTGGGAACTCCTCCACCAAGTTCTACTATGCCAGTTTTTTTTGCATGATAAACAATGGAAGCTTGTTCTATTATTTCGCGCACAAAATCTAAATTAAATATCTTATTTTTTAGTCTGTGACGTACCAAATCTAGTGCCAAGGAGGAATCTTTTAGTGTTGAAATGTAAATGGGCACATCATAATCGTATGCAGAAACAACAAAGCTTTTTGAAGGATACTTTGATTTTTCCTTGGTATATCTGCCCATTACGTTGGAAAATTCTGCGGTAGTAAACGGAGTGTTAAAACCAGATTTTGCCATTTGCTCAGTTATTCTATCTTGGGCAATCAGTGTGTCGGAACCTTTGATAAATACATCTCGAATTCTGACAATATCTTTTTCATAAAGTATCATGTCATCAACATCAAAATGGCCCTGTTTTACTGGCAGGTTCCACGCAAAGTGGTCCTCATGATATACATTCGCACCAGTAGCAATAATCCAATCCACAAAACCCCGCTCAATTAGAGTTTTAAACAGACCACCAAATCCAACAGGAGTCATTGCGCCAGAAACTGTAAGGCAGATTGTCGCATCATCTTCGATCATTTTACAGAAGAGTTTAGCAGCCTCACCAAGCTGTCTTGCATTATAACCCGTACTTGCAAAAATTTCTACAAGATCATTAATTCCCATATCAGGTGTCATTTTGAGGTGCGGAATTGGTTTTCCTTTAAAATTGTGATGGTCCACGTACGGGTAATCTGAATATGGAGTAAATAATACTTGCTAATTTTATTACACATCAAATTTTTCGAATAAAAATTATCCATAACATTTAATTCGACAACTTTAACACAAACAAAATATGCGAATTCTTCAGCTTCACTGCGACAGCATAGAATTTACTCCAATAAAAAAAGAGATAAAATCTGCGGAGGATATTGAACCCCATACAAAAAAACTTGATGAAGTCGTTGTCGCATTCATAGCTGTTGAGGAAGGCGACAATTCTAGCATAGCAAAAAAAGCAATGTCAGAAATTTCCGATTCAATGAAAAAAGTAGGGTGCAACAAGCTGCTTTTGTATCCTTATGCCCATCTTAGCTCGAAACTTGCATCTCCAAGCACTGCGCTTTCTGTTTTAAAGGAAATGGAATCCCTTGCAATTGATCTTGAGATATCAAGAGCTCCATTTGGGTGGACAAAATCATATAAAGTTCAAGTTAAAGGCCACCCGTTAGCGGAAAACTCTAAAACCATTTCAATTGGGGAAAAAGATGAAGCCACATCAAATGCGGTAAAAGCCGAATCAAAGATTGAATCATTCTGGCATATCATGACAACGGATGGAAAGATGCATGATGTAAAAGATTTTGATTTTGCAAAAAACCAAAATCTTGAAGTTTTGGCAAAATATGAGGCTGCAAAAAAAAGGTCAGTTGATGAACCTCCACCCCATGTGAAATTGATGAAAAAGATGGCAATTGCCGACTATGAACCTGCATCTGACTCTGGAAACATGCGATTCTATCCCAACGGGCGTCTTATCAAATCATTAATTGAGAGATATGTTTCCGAAAAAATCATGGAGTATGGAGGTCTTGAGGTAGAGACTCCAATAATGTATGACTCGCATCATCCAAGTATGGAAAGTTATTTCCACAGATTTCCAGCAAGACAATACAATATTGATTCTGAGGGAAAACAACTCTTTTTAAGATTTGCAGCCTGTTTTGGACAATTTTTGATGGCAAAAGACTTCCAGCTTTCTTACAAGAACCTACCGTTAAAGCTCTACGAATTAACAAGATATAGCTTTAGGAAAGAACAATCTGGAGAGCTTGTAGGTCTAAGAAGACTACGTGCATTTACTATGCCAGATTGTCATGCAATGTGCAAGGATATGGAACAGGCAAAAGAGGAATTTCGTAAGCGATTTGATCTTTCAAGAGAAGTAATTAACGGACTAGGAATTCACGAGTCAGATTTTGAAATGGCAATAAGATTCACGGAAGAATTTTACAATGAAAATAAATTGTTTATTGAGGATATTGTCAAAAAGAATGGAAAACCAGTACTTGTTGAAATGTGGAAAGAAAGATTTTTTTATTTTGTTCTAAAGTGGGAGTTCAATTTTGTGGATAATCTTGGAAAAGCATCAGCATTATCTACGGATCAAATCGATGTAGAAAATGGAAAGAGATACAACATCGAATATATAGATGAGAACAACAAACCACAAAATCCCATCATATTACACAACTCACCTAGTGGAGCAGTTGAGAGAGTAATCTATGTGCTACTTGAAACTGCTGCAAAGGACATAAAGGAAGGTAGAAAACCACAATTTCCACTCTGGCTTGCACCTAGCCAAGTTCGTGTTATCCCAGTAAAACCAGAATTTCTCGATTATTGTAAACAACTTGCAGAAAAAATTACCAGTTTCGATATCAGGGTAGATTTAGACGATAGAAATGAAAGTGTGGGAAAGAGCATTCGCGATGCAGAAACAGAGTGGATTCCATATGTCCTAGTAATAGGAGAAAAAGAAGTGAGCGCAGAAAAATTTAGCATCCGGGACAGAAAATCGGGAAATGTAAAGGAATTAACAATTGATGATCTAATTAAGGAAATAAAAGAACTAACCAAAGGCAAACCGTTGATGAAATTAAATATGAATAGAAATCTTTCGAAACGACCACAGATAATGGTCTAGGATTTACGATAAATCCAAATCTTTTGGTACAAGTTCCAGTGATTTATTGAAACACTCTATTGCTTCATCGTATTTCCTATCCTCAACTAGAATCCTTCCTTTTTCGATGAGATTCTTTATTTCTGATGATATGTTCGTTTATGGTATTTCATGTTTAAAGCCATTTCTTAGAGTCCAAGAATCATTACAATCATTTTGTCCATCAGTTATGAAGACATAATAGATTATCGATGCATGCCAGTCAAATTACTTATCATATAATCTGTATAGCATTTACTATTTTGTAATTTTTTGATGAGCCAGTAACGTCATCAAGGTTAATATCAATATCAGATGATGACATTGTTTTTAACAAGGTAAAATTAATCCTAAGTACATTAACACTGTTTCTTAATTCTACCGCAGTGTTGATGTTGTCAATTTCATGATTTACATCATTCACTTTAATCGCGGTTCCTTTGTCAAATGATATTTTTACATTACCGAATTCTAAACTGGCTTTTTCCAAAGGTATGGTTTTACTCAGAACTAACCTTGTTGTTAAAATATCATTTTTTTTAATCTTAAATAATCCAATATTTTTGTCCAGACTATTCAAATCGTATATAGCCACTTTTTCTGGTTTTATCATGATATCATTCTTATATGTTAATGCAAAATTTTGTGCATCCCCGTTGGTTACATTTTTATCACTATGATTCAAAGACATTATCGAACCATTGCTACTATGACCTAAATGTAATGAGTGACCAATTTCATGTTTTAAAATCCTAGAAATAGATTCATCACTGCTTTTTGATTTATTTGTGGAAAATTCCGTTGTGAATATTTTTATCATTGGTTTGGTTTCGACATCTGTTGTCATTCCAAAATAATCATAATTTTCTATCAAACTAGGTTTTTCACTAAACTGGATAGTTACGTCACATTTTGATAGATAATTCTGATTCACCAGTAAAACATAATTCCAAGCAATTGAAGTGTTTTCCTTTATCTTTTTACTCCACTCATCCAATGAACTTCTTGTAATACTTGTATATTTTTCATCATTGTTAATGATACAAAATACGGAATTGATTTTCAATGGAGTCTGTTCTTTCTTCTCTAAAACTAGGTACATTTTGTTTCCTTCATCAGCATTTACGTACAAAGGCAAGAACATCATAAAAAACACACATGTGACGACTACTGAAATGACTGCTACTTCCACCAGATTACACTTGATTTATGGTTTATAATATTTGCCAAATTATGAAATCTTGGTGTTGGTAGACGCCGAAAAACGCACTCCCGCTAAAACCCTCTAAAAAACTACCGCTTTCGATTGTTTTTCTTAATTTATGTGAATTTGTTGGCAAGGGTCATTGCGATTACTTCGGCAATTAGTTTTGCGGCAACCGATGCAGTGGCACCATTATCATATGGCGGACATAGTTCCACTACATCCATACATCGAATCGGTTTTTCTACCATCACATATACCATGTCAAATAATTCTCTTGTTGTTAGTCCAAGAGCTTCAGGGTTCCCTACACCAGGGGCAAAGGCTGGGTCTAATACGTCCAAATCTATACTGACATACAGTTTATCGAACGCAGAGATTGCGTCTTTTACTAATTTTGGGCCATTACCATCACGTATATCTTTATCAGTAATTACCCTGATTTTATTTTCTAACTTGAACCCAAGTTCTTCCTTTGTATATGAGCGGGCCCCAACATGGATTATGTTTTCAGGTCCACGTTTTTCTATAATTCTTCTCAAATATGCAGCATGACTTAACTTGGTGTCAGCATATTCATCACGCAAGTCATAATGTGCATCAAAAACAATGTATCCAGTATCCTTTGGAAAGCTCATATATGTTCCAAAAGTTAGCGAGTGTTCACCCCCAAGTATGAATAACTGCTTTTCTCTTTTGATAAGTTCGCTTGCTATCTTGCCAACCATGTCGATCATTTCTGATGCTACAACAGTATGTCGCGTATTTCCCAGATCTTCAATATTAACATCTTCTAGATCTATGTTAAATTTATTTGAAAATATCTCAATGTTGTTAAATGCCAATCGAACAGCGTCTGGACCAAACCTAGTTCCTGGTCTAAATGAATGCGTTGAATCAAAAGGGACACCGAAAATAAATGCAGCAACATCTGCAGTTTGGTTTGGATTAGTAATCAGTGGATTCTGATCCATGTATAGATCAAGAAAACTCATTTTTCTTGGGAACCTGCTGCCCTCATATAGATATTTATCCTAAAAATCAATAAAAAAATCTAGTTAGCCACAACTGATTTGTTTACCAAGCTGCATTGCGGATGAATCTGCTCATCGCTAGTTCTGCCACACTGTGGGCATACAAATCTTGATACGATCCTACATACAGGGCATGTTTGAAATTCTTTCATATTTATCCCGCATGTCCTACATGAATCTATTCTCATATTTATAAAAATTACAAGATCCTGTTATAAATCATATGAATATTAGCCTAACCTAATTTCGCTTGAAAGTGTATAATTTTTCACTTAGTTCCAAAAGAACTGGTCCAATCCTGTCTGTTTTGGCACACCAATTAAAGCACTAAAATCAAGATCCATTGAGGATAAAATTTGATCAAACGTACTTTCCATAAATTCCATGTATTTTGCTGAATCAATTTCATCAGGTTTTGCCATTTCAACTGGTTTAACGCCAGGTTTGTTTATTATTTTAACATAAGAAATAATGTCGCCTTTTTTTATCTCTCTTATGGATTCTAATAATTTGGCTGCCCGTATGTGTTGTGGTACGGTTTTAACATATTCTGATGGAGCTTTACTTATCATTACATTAAAAGAAAGATCTGAAAGTGGAATCTCTTTGGCTTTTAGTTTTTTTGCATATTGTGAAATCATACTACCAATTTTTTCTTTTGATTCCATAAAATCTTCTACAGTCTGTACTTTTGACAGGATTTCAAGGATTTCATAAAAGAGATTTTTAATAAATGGTGGAGTGTGTGATTTTTTTCCAGTCAGTCCTTTGACGTCTACCTTACCATCTTTTTGAACTCCAAGATAATTTTTCTTTCTTGTACTAAGTACAACATATCGATACTCTTTATCAAGATCCAAATCAACACCAAATTCTTTTTTTGCCCAATCAATTACGAGTTGAATTTGCTCTTTTGTAGGACCTTTTAGAAATATTGAATCAGTGTCTCCATACAAAACTTCGATTCCGACAGAATTACATTTTTCTATTGTTTCTAAAATTGTATATCTACCAACAGCAGTGGTTGCTTCTGCCACAGGTAAACAATATAATGGAAAGATTTCAGCACCCATTACACCATAGCTTGCATTGAGAATAACTTTGAGTGCTTGGCTAACTACGGTGTAAAGTTGTCTTTGGTTTTCGCTTAATGCCTGATTCTTTGAGAGGTTTTTGTAATAGTTAACTCTCAAGTCTCTTAAGGACCCAATTAATAGTGCAGTAAGGCCGTTTTTACGTGTACACACCCAGTGACTTGTCTCAGGAATGGTGTTTTTCTTACATTCTTCGTGTGGACATCTGACGGTTTCATAGGAAAGGTTTCTTACTTTAATGATACTTGGATACAGACTTGCAAAATCCATTACTGATACATTAAAGTGAATTCCCTCTTTTGGTTCTACAACTAAACCGCCACGATATTTTTTGTCTTTAATTATGGCGTCTGTTAATACTGCAGTTGACTTTTGATCAAGTTCTTCTCTACGTGGAATCAATGCGTTGTGTTTTCTGTGTTCATAATAAAACAGGCTTCGGATCCATTGTGATACACCCATTCTTGATATGTCATCTATTGGCATCCTACCAATGCGCGTAATTACAACAAGCAAATCCATTAACAAATCGTTATTGAAGCTTGTGAGATTGTATGTCAGTTTTGCATCGTTAAAGCAATAGTTTGCAAGTTCACTCAAAGACAGATCATCAAGTTCCCCGTCATAATCTATCTTAGATTCATTTAGTAACCCTTCAGACACGCTGTTTAAAGAAAAATCAGTGTATCTGTGACTAAATGCATAGATTTGGAAAGAACGGTTTGAAAAAGTTCTATACAAATCAAGGTGAACTCCGTGTTTTAGTGTTGCAGAATCACGCATCATGATAAGAGGAATGTCTTTTGATTCAATGCCAAGTCTTTCAGCTCTGTTGTATACATATGGCATGTCAAATTCATCACCGTTATAAGTAATAACAAAAGGATAATCTGTCAATAGTTTGAGAGCATCTTTTATCATTTGTTTTTCCTGATCTTCTTCATAAAATGCGACCTTAATGTCTGAAGCAATCTTGTTTGTACCTAATTGCTTGTCTTTTTTCTTTAAAACAAAAACCTGTTTTAGGCCATCGCTTCCTGCAAATCCCATGGCCGTTATTTTCTTTTCTGCTACTTTGGGGTCTGGTATCCTTCCTATTTCTGATTCTACTTCAATATCAAAACTTATTCGTCTGATTTTGGGTATTGGTTGATTTAAGAGATGTGCCCATTCAGAAATATGATTTTGAAATTCTTTTGAATCAATAATCCCTTTGTTTGTAACTTTATCCCACAAAAGACCTTTTAGAGCAAGCTGTACCTCGTCTGGAATATCATAACTAAATGGTTCGAGATTGCCATCTACTATTTTATAGTATTTGCCAACTATGAGTAAACGATCATAGAGATAATTTTCATAATATTTAATATCAGATTCCCAAGTTTCTATGATATTTCGTATACTCTTGTCAGTTTGTGTTCCTCCAATGGCAAGCGGATCTGTAACAACTATTTTTGTCACATGGATGCATTGGTCTTTTAGCAAGTCTTGCTTTTCTGTTTTTTCTAGCTTTAAGACATCCTTTCTTTCTGATAAGAATTTTAGTTCTTCAGGATCAAGCCTTGAGTAACAGTATGGTTTGTGACCAGTATTATCAGTCCATAATAGAATTTTTTGTGAAACAGGTTCGTAGAACTTTAGAACTGCTGCTTTTTTTTGGCTATCATAAGTTGCAGAAACAAGTAATGCCGGAGGCATTGATGTCGTAACTTCATCAACTGCACCCAAGATGTTTTGTTGCATAATTACACCTTATTTTGGAATTAAATTTGCTTTTGGATCTTCTAATAAAACCCGTATCCAACGTTGAATTATTTTTTTGTCTAATATAACTACCTCAAGCCCTGCCTCTTTTAACAAGTCAAAATCTGTTTCAGGATACGACCCAAGACAAACAATGCGCTTTATTCCTATTGTAATGGCCATCTTACTGCATTCTAGACAGGTCACAAAAGTGGTGTACAAGGTTGTGTCCTTAGTACCAGAGCCAACCCCTAAAATTGCGCAGTGCATTATTGCATTTGCCTCTGCATGGTTACAGATACATCTATCAAGCCCTTCTCCTGAAGCGATTTTTCCTTCTTTTCTCAAAAGGCATCTTTTACATCCACCTTCAAAGCAATTTTTAACGCCAGGTGGAGTGCCATTATAACCAGTTGCAATCTGCCTATGATCACGAACAATTACAGCTCCTACCTGTCTTGTGATGCAATTAGAACGCAGTTTGGCCAACTCTGCTTGAAGCATAAAGTATTCGTCCCATGTTGGACGTTCAAACGACATGTTCACACCACAACTGATATTTGCCTCAATATAAGAATTGAAAGAAACTTTTTACTTGTCTAAATTAAGATTGTTACGTGGTTTCTCCATACATCGAACATAAATTGATAAAAAAGGATTCGATCGAATACAGAGAATACCAAATTAATTTGGCAAAACATGCAATAAGCGAGAACTGTCTTGTAGTTCTTCCAACAGGCCTTGGAAAAACAACGGTAGCTTTACAAGTAATCGCAGAATTTTTATCAAAAAAAGAGGGCGGAGTTTTGTTTGTTGCTCCAACCAGAGTTTTAGCACACCAACATTATGAATTTTTAAAAAACAATCTAAAAATCGATGACGTTGTTCTAATCACAGGGGAAGATCTTGTTGCCAAAAGAAAAAAACTCTGGATAAACAGTGTCATTTGCGCAACTCCAGAAACTACAAAAAATGATCTTGACAGACAGATTGTGTCACCAAATCAATTCAGTTTGTTGATAGTAGATGAGGCTCACCGCACTATTGGAAATTATGCCTATTCAGGTATAGCTGAACGATTTAGAAATACAGATGTGAGAATAGTAGGCATGACTGCAACATTGCCAAGTGAGAAAGACAAAGCAACAGAAATACTGGAAACACTACGAATTTCAAGCATTGCACAAAGAACCGAAGAAAGTCCAGATGTAAAACTGTATGTACAGCAAACAGAAACACAATGGATAACAGTGGAGCTACCTCCTGAGATGAAAGAGATTCAGTCCTATCTAAAATCAGCCTTGGATTCAAGATATCAAGAACTAAAAAGACTAGGGCTCAACCTATCAGATAACAAGTCACTCTCACAACTTTTACGTGTTAGAGAATTTGTGATACGCCAAAATAGGAGAGCGGCAAAACCACTTTTTACTGCAATTAGAATCACACATGCACTAAACGTTTTTGAATCGCATGGAGTAACATCGTTTTTACGATTCTGCCAACGTACACAAGAAAAAAAGGGAGTAGGAATAAAAGACCTTTTTGAGAACGACCTTAACTTTGCCAAGGCAGTAAAGCTTGCAAAAGAAGCTCAAGCAAAAGGAATTGAACATTCAAAGATTATAAAATTAAAAGAAATTTTAGAATCAATTTCTGGAAAAGCTCTAGTCTTTACAAGTTACAGAGATTCTGTTGAAATAATATACCAAAAACTCGTTGAGATGGGAATTCCCGCTGGATTTTTAATTGGAAAAGCAGGAGAAACTGGTCTAAAACAAAAAAAACAGATAGAAACAGTACAAAAATTTCGTGACGGTCAATACAAGGTTCTAATTGCAACACGAGTAGGCGAAGAAGGATTAGATATTTCAGAAGTCAATCTCGTAGTATTTTTTGATAATGTGCCAAGTTCAATTAGATATATTCAAAGGAAAGGCCGTACGGGAAGAAAGTCTTTTGGAAGATTAATAGTTTTAATCGCAAAAGATACTTCAGATGAAACATATTACTGGATTGGAAAACGAAAAGTCACTGCCGCAAAGAACATGGGAGAAAAATTATCTAAAATCTTAGAAAAACAATCTGAATCAAAAATCCTAGAAAAACGGTCTGAATCAAAAAAAGGTCTAGATGCATATTTTTAAGTTATTTGAAAATGTTTTCTCTAATAATTGGAACCATTTTGTAGAGAAGGTTCTTTATCCTCATAAGATCTTCAGAGGTCGGAATATCTTGCCTAAATGTAGCAACTGCAGCGGTAGCCATACCGAGACCCATTCCCATCACTAGCCCATACACGAATTCATTTTTGTCGGTTACTTTAAGGACCTCTTTACTTGCTTCTACCTCATAAAGGTGCGCTGGAATTGCTTGAATTGCACCTTCGATGGTTCTTCTGACAAGTTCTTCTAATTTTTGGTTTTCATCCATGCCAAAGGTGGCATAACAGTGATAATAAATCTACAATTTTTAAATACGCAGTAATTTCAACAAATGAGATGCAAGAATTACGAAAAATGCAGATCTATATAGTATTTGTATTTTTGATAACGTATTTTCCTATAAATACAATCGCACAATCATCTTCAGACGGAATTACTGCATCTATTGATAATACATCCTACAAACCAGGAGACAAGGTAACCATAACAGGAACTGTAAAAAATGTGATCAACGAAGACCCCGTGACAATTCTTATTCGAAGTCCTATTCAAAATGTGTATGCGGTAGGTCAAGTAGAGATACATAGCAATGTATTTGTCCATGATTTTGTAATCGGTGATAATTCTAAACCTGGTGTATATACAGTCGAGATAAGATATGGAGAACAATCTACCAAACTGCAGTTCACATTAACTTCAGGTTTAATACAAAACATTCCAGTGGAAAGTGGTTTTATACGAGTAAGAGGCGATGTCTTGGATTTGATAAAATACAAAGACGCTCGCGTTTCACTTGAAGAAAACAGCATAACAATACCATTTGAAACTCAATCAACCATGGATACTATTCCACAAGAATTTGATATTCCAAAAGAAGTAATTGATGCAAAACAATCGCTCATTATCGAGGCAGATGGAAAAACTCTTAATTGTTCTGAAACCGAAACAAGCAACTCCCGGATATTGGATTGTTTCATTCCTACTAGTGCAAGTGAACTAAAGATAATTGGTACTTCAGTAATTCCAGAGTTTGGTTCGGTTGCACTTTTTGTATTGATTTTATCATTAATAAGTTTGATTGTCTATGCAAAAATAAGAACACGCCATCATCTTTATTAAGAATTTTTTCTAAAATTCAACATGATTGTTTACATTTTAGCAACATGTGTCCCAGGTAACGAAAAAGATGTGATTTCAAAAATAAAGGCGTTGCCTGAAGTGATTGAGGTAAATGGCATCATGGGAAGATATGATGTATTTATAAAAATATCTGCAGACAGTCCAGTAAATGTAGATTCTACAATCACAAAGATAAGAAACATACCTCATATCACCAGTACTTTTACAATGTCCGCCATTTACGGTCAAGGTGGAACAATAGATGATGAAAAATAATTTTATCTAAAAATTCTGAATTTTATTTTCTGATCTAATTACTGTAACCTTGGATTTGACATTTTGGTTACAACTTTCATTGCCTTTACATGTTCTTTATGCTTTAGATCATTCATCGCATCTACATTTTTCCTGTCTAATTTTCCAACTGTACTTGGAT
>DATIFN010000047.1:0-4376 GCA_035455245.1 Nitrosopumilaceae archaeon
AAACATTGCAACATTTACAACGTCCGCACTTTTGGGAGGAACACACAGTATATCTGCCATTTATTCAGGAGATGTTAATTTTAGTGGAAGTACAAGCCAAACACAATCACAAACTGTGAACAATGCAACCCCTGCAAGCACCACGACTATAATTTCATCAAATAACAATCCATCAATTGTGGGTCAAGCTGTTACATTCACAGCTACAGTGACAGGATCCGGTGGAACACCAACTGGTGGAGTTACCTTCTTTGATGGGGTAACTACACTTGGCACTGGAACACTATCTGGTGGATTTGCCACATACACCACAACAACCCTTGCAGCTGGAACTCATATCATTACTGCAGTATATGGGGCAACCCCTCAATTTCTTTCTAGTACCAGTCAGGAATTAAATCAAATCATAAACTCTGGCTCTAATTGCCTTCCACCAAATTCAGGGGATTGGGTGATAACATCAAGTTGTACCCTCACATCAAGTGCAACTGCTCCAGCAAATGTAATAGTCCAAAACAATTCTAAACTTACCATACCAAGTGGATTGTCACTTGATATTGATTTTATCCATTATCATCTACTTGTCAAATCTGGTAGCGGAGTTTTGGTTAAATCCGGCGGAAAAATCTTTTAGCAAGAATTTTGTCCCATAAAACTTGGACATGCTGTTTGGCTGACTAGCACCAGACACTTGGTTTATTTATTGAACCAAAAAATCATCTTGCATGGCAATTGAGCGATGGATTGCAGCTGCAAGCCTTGGACTTTTTTTGATGTTTGTCCTTGAAATTATAAGCATGTTTAATTATATTTCAAACCCAAATCTTGAATTCCCACCACCAGGGGATGCTACCGGAAATGAGGTGCTGCAGTTTGTCTCAATCAGCGTTGCTCCAGCAATGGTTATGGCAGGAACATCATTTTTGCTGTCACGAAGATATGGCTCTAGATTCAATGGTTCAATGATTATTTCTGGCGGAGCAATTTTGTTAGTTGGAATGTATGTTGCAAACAACATGATACCAAAAATTCTCCCGCAATATTTGGTTCCAGAAGTAACACTTACTCCGCCTGTTTTCATGGCAGTATCCATACCAGTAATGATAGTTGGGGCGCTCTTGTTTAGATTAAAACCAAAGCCAAGAAAACAATATTTCTAGTAATCATATCGCATCGCATTAGAGTGGCGTTTAAAGCCTGCCTTTTCATAAAATGGAATCAAATCGTCCTGACAGTCTAGTATTGTTTTGTAACATCCTTCTTTTTTTGCAAACAAAACCAGTGCCTTGATTATTTTTTGTCCAATTCCTTTTCCCTGATAATTTTTTCTTACAGCAACGTCTTCAATGTGACCAACCTTTCCGCCTTTGTTTATGAATTTTTGTTCGATAAATATTGTTGCGGCACCTACTACCTGGGAATCTAAAACAGCAACACATATCATGTAATTTTTGTCAGACTTTATTTTTTTGAAAATCTCTTTTGCCTTTTTTGGGGTAAGGTCACTTGCCTTTCTTAGAGAATCAAGTGACTCTAAAAACCCGTTGGAGAGGTCTCGTTCTTCTAGTTCGCGTATCTTGATCTCTTGTGATTTCAAATCTTACCAAGCTTGTCAAGAAAGTGCTTATGAGCTTGTTTGTATGAATTCCTGTCTCCAATATCCATAAAACCATCATTTTTGATGACATATCCCATCACTTTTTTCTTTGTCATGACCTTTCTTATCACATCATCCATCCCAAATGGCTTGTTTTCTGGAATGACTTTGAAGATTTCGGGTTCCATGATATAACATCCAATATTGATATTTCCAGTTATCTCTGGTTTTTCCTTCCACTCTGTTACCTTGTCTGATTTGTCAGTTTCAATAAATCCATACTTTAGTCTTGTTTTGTATTCTGACAAGGCCATTGTAACTGCCGGTTTTTTCTTTTGGTGATACTCGATCATATTTTTTAAATTAAAATCGAAGACAGAATCACCATACACACAAACAAAAGTTTCATGGACATATTCCTGTGCTGTCTTTAGCTGACCTGCAGTAGCAAGTGGTCTTTGTGCAGCTGCATACTGGATCTTTACTCCAAACTTGCTTCCATCCTCAAAATAATCCTCAATTGTTTTTCGTAGATAGCTAACACAAATTACTATTGATGTTATCTTGTTTTTTTTAATCCATGTTATTAGATGCTCAAGTAACGGCTTGTCTCCTAGTGGAAGCATTGCCTTTGGAAGAAAAGTTGTATATGGTTGTAATCTTGTACCTAGTCCTCCTGCTAAAATAACTGCCTTCATCAAATCTCTGATTGAAATATGGCTATTTATGTCAAAGGGTGTATTATCAGGTTATTTTTACAATCTTGGCATAAACGTCCTTTGGATCATTTCCAAACAATATGATCATAGGCTCCTTTCCTAAATCACCTGTATGAAATATTAGATCTGGTGCTTTGGTTTGGTTTTTGACAATTTCCTTTATTCCCCATGATATGGTCTTTCCTTCCTTGAGCTTTGACTTTGTTGGCTCGTCTGACCTTTTGTAGCTTTTTACAGCCAGTCCCTTGGTTGTAGCTTTATTGATTAATTTTTTATCAAATTTTATGTTAATGGCAGACCTTGTACTTGGAAACTTGGCTGAAACCTCTAAAACTGCGGTTGCGACATGCCTAGAACCGCCATATTCGAGGCTTCCGGCTATAATTACAGACTTGGAGGCTTTGACAATCCTCCCTGAGACACCCATCACATCCTTTATGGTTTTGGGGTTTGATTTGGAAAATACAAAATTAGTTCCAACTTCGGGAATTAACTTGTAGGCTGATTTTAGCCTGGAAAAATCTGAAATTGAATCGGAGAGATCTCTTTCTATTTTATCTTTGGAATCTACATTTACTATCCAAATTCCTTTTCCAATCTTTTGGGAATTTTTTATGGATTTTATGGTAAACTCTTTTGCAAATTTTACGGCATCCTTTAGATTACATCCTTTGGCAAGGCCTACAGCAAGTGAAGCTGAAAAAGTGCAACCACTCCCATGATTTGTAATTTTGATTTTTTTTGCAGACAGGGAATAAAATTTTGAATTTTCTAAAACAAAATCTCTTGCTACATCTCCGCTCAAATGTCCTCCCTTGATTACAATGTTTTTTGCACCAAAGGAATGGATCCTTTCTGCAGCCTTTCTTACATCTTGATCGTTTTTAATTTTAATTCCTGAAAGTTTTTCAGCTTCTAAAATGTTTGGCGTAATAACATGACAAAGTGGAACTAAAAGTTTTTTAAAATTATCAAATGCGTCTTTTTGTAGTAGAGTGCCACCAGTTGTTGATTCAAAGACTGGATCTAAAACTATAGGAGTTTTTATTTTTTTTAAAATAGAGTAAAGTGTTTTTATGATATCAGAGCTATAAACCATTCCAATTTTTATTGCATTAATTTTAAAATCTGACAAGACAGATTCTAATTGACTTTTTACCATTTCAGTTGAAATTTTTTCTATGCTAGAAAAATTTTTTGTGTTTTGACTAGTTACTGCAGTTATTACACAAAGTCCGTAAACACCTAATGACGAAAATGTTTTGATGTCAGCTTGTATCCCTGCACCTGATGATGGGTCAGAACCTGCTATTGTTAAAATGTTCATGGTGCTATATTTTTCAAACTCTAGTTTAAACCATTCAAAATAAAATCAATGATGTTATACAGAAAAAATGTTTGGATGTACTAAAATTCTTTTCAAAAATCAAATAAAGTGAAGGAGGTAGTCCCAAATTTGGGATCGGCTTTTTATAGATCTGCTTGATCCATATAGTACCAAAAGTGGGAATAGTTGGTTTCATTTGAAGAAAGATTAAGGCAATTTACTAGTCTGCTTTGTGCAGCAATGCTGTTGATGGGTACACTAGGTGTTGCCCTGCCAATGTCAGTACCAGTTGTGTATGCCCAAGTAAACCGTACTAGCACAACAACTGATTCTTCTTGGTCATCTATAGTTCAAACAAATTCTACTGAAATTCCCAAGGTTGGAACAAACTCTACTGATACAATACCAACAGAATCCCCTGATCTTGTTTCTGAAACAAACTCTACAGATTCAACGACTACAGAATCATCTGATATTCCCACAACTGGAACGAACTCTACTGAATCCTTAACTGGAGAATCTCCTGATCCTACAACTGGAGAATCTACAGATCCTTCAACGACAGAATCACCTGCTCCTGTTTCTGAAACAAACTCCACAGACTCTACTACTGGATCAGACTCTACAACTGGATCAGACTCTACAACTGGATCAGACTCTACAACTGGATCAGACTCTACAACTGGATCAGACTCTACAACTGGATCAGACTCTACAACTGGATCAGACTCTA
>DATIFN010000048.1:0-11281 GCA_035455245.1 Nitrosopumilaceae archaeon
ATTATTTTGGGAAGTTTGGCTGAAAAAATAAAATTGTCAGGCGTGTCTTTATACCATTTTAGAGTCATGGACTGGCTTGGGATTCGATAAAATGTTGAATTTACTTCAGTGTTCTCAAATATCGAGGAATAAAACTTTAGATGGTCTTTTGGGTTTAATGTTTTTGGATAAAAGGGTCCTACCCATCCGGTATAACTCCATCCAGTACATCCTATTTTAATTTCCATGATAAAATGAATCTGTGGACTAAATCTAAATCTTGATTATTCCTTTAGATTAATAATTTGACCATGGCCACTAGATTCAGAACCAATCAAGGGTCATGTTAAGAAAAGAATAGCAAACAATATCTTTCACGGTTAACAATAATTTCCATGAAATCTGGCGGTTCTATTTTAAAATATATTCTTGCAGCAAAAAACCCAGCCATTGTTATTCTGACTCTGTCAATTTCACTATACTCACCAGGGTTTATCCAGTCTGTAATGGCAGTAGACAAAGAAAATCCAGTCTCAGCCACACTTGACAAAGAGTTTGAACTGAAAATAAACCAGACAGCACTTGTTGGCTCTGAAAACATAAAGATCAAGTTTCTAAATGTAACCCAAGATTCCAGATGTCCTTCCGATGTAAAGTGTGCATGGCAGGGACAGGCAGTTGTTACGGTTAACATCAAACAAAATGATCAGGAACTAGGCGACTTTAAACTGACTAGTGTTGCGGGACAGGAAGATGCGGCAATCAAGAAATTTATCGGCCAACAAATAAAGCTAGTAAATGTTAGCCCATATCCTGTCAGTACAAGAACAATCCAGCCCTCTGATTATGTGGCCACTTTCATTGTTTCAAATACACTTGACAAGACAATTCTAATTTCAAAGGGCTCCTCCAAACAAGGATGTGAAAAAATAGAGACGTGCTTTTTCCCCCACTCTATTACCGTAAAACCTGATACGTTGGTAACATGGATTAACATGGACTCGGAGTCTCACACAGTCACAAGCGGTACCATAAAGGATGGCCCAGATGGGATATTTGGAAGCGACCTGATATCGCCAGGTGATTCTTTTTCCCACAGATTCACAACAGGAAATCCTCAAAATTATTATTGCATGATTCACCCCTGGATGATTGGATCGGTAACAGTTGAATTCAGTCCCTTTGACATAAACCAAAAAATTTACACAGAACAACAGGCAACAATGGATAAATCAGTGATAATTGAGATCCAAACAACCGAACCCACGGCCTTTGAACAGCTAGGCATGCATGCTTATTTTAGAAACTCTACTGACGACATTATTACAGACATTAATTATGATATTGAGGTAACACAAAACAAGGTTGCTGTGCTAGACATTAAAGGACAGTACAGCCATACTGGAATAGATGAACACTGGACAGACCCACTACATTCTGATTCTCCTGTAGATGTCAAAGTGACAATCTTGGGAATCGGAAAGCCAGGTGATGAATCCAACTGGTTTGGTCCCAAAGGAGATGCTGTAGTATTTTCCGCAGTTCCAGAATTTCCCATAGCTGGTTTAATCATGGTTGTAAGCATGGTTGCAATCCTATTTGTTACAACTATGCAGAGCAAGAGATTATAGCTGTGATTTGTCAGAATTAATCAAGCGCTATCAGGGTTCTCTTATTGGATTGGCAGTAGGGGATGCACTAGGAACAACACTTGAATTCAAACCTAGAGGATCCTTTGCACCAATCAATGATATTGTAGGAGGTGGTCCTTTTAATCTAAAACCGGGCGAATGGACTGATGACACTTCGATGGCATTGTGTCTTGCAGATAGTCTGATAAAAAAGAAAAGTTTTGATCCAGCCGACCAGCTCAGAAGATATTTGATGTGGCGCAATAAAGGCTATCTTAGCAGCAATGGCAGATGTTTTGATGTGGGCATGACAACACAACGGGCATTATCGGAATTTGAAAAGACTGGAAAAAGATATTGTGGACCAAAGGCTCCAGAATTTTCTGGAAATGGCTCTATAATGCGACTAGCTCCTGTTCCACTCTTCTTTGCAAACCATCCAGCAAAAGCAATTGAGATGTCTGGCAAGAGCTCAAGAACAACTCATGGCAGTGTTTATTCTATTGATGCGTGCAGATACCTTGGAGCTTTGATAGTAGGAGCTTTAATGGGGGACAGCAAGGAAAAGATTCTGTCATCCTATTACAGCCCAGTTGCAGACTATTGGAAAAACCATCCATTAACAGCACCTATAGAGGAAATTGCAAGCGGGTCATTCAAGAGACGTAACCCGCCGGATATTTGTGGTTCAGGGTTTGTAGTAAAATCACTAGAGGCTGCTCTTTGGGCATTCCATAACAGTGATTCGTTCATGGATGGATGTTTAAAAGCAGTGAATCTTGGTGACGACGCTGACACAACTGGTGCCGTATATGGACAATTGGCCGGAGCATACTATGGTCTTGATCTCATTCCTAAATCATGGAGAGAAAAAATTGCTTTGCGAAGTCAGATAGAGTCTATGGCAAAAACCATTTTCGAAATGAAATTCTTGTAATCATGGAAGATATGTAATTTGTCTAAATTATAATTTTATTTACTAACCCAGAATATTTTTGCAATTGTGTTTCTCAGTTTTTTTCTGTCTAAACAATAAAACGAAATTAAATTAGTGGGTTTACGACCTTTCCCATAAACAAGATCATACCTGTTTTGTCACTTACAATAAGAAAAATGAAAGGATGGTCTACTCTGAATATTTTTGGCAATCTCGGATGTCTACCTGATATCATCACGGTTCCAGTCGCAGCTGCAGCCTCTGTCCCTTTCTCGTCTACTCCAATGAAGGTTCGATGAATCACATTGTTTAGGAATAAATCTTTACCTCCTGAAATTCCTTCAAAATTTGCATTTTTTGGATCAAAGGCAGAGGAGATTCCCATCTTTTCCAGGTTGCCGACAAGGTCATACTTTGATTCAAAGCTGAACTTGGGTAGGAAAACCTGAATTTGTTCTTGCCATAATCCATCTTTCCATTGATTGAAAGTTGTCAACGATAGTTTCTTTTCTAGGGACAACAGATCAAGAGTTCTTGGTAACAAAACAAACATCGACAAATCACCTCCCTGATAAGGGATTTTCAGAATCTCCAGTTCATCAGTGGATGTATATCCAAATAATGCCGTAACCTCCATCATGGGAATCCTTACTATTTCTTGCTTGGAAATTCTGAAATCTTCTTTTCTTGTTCGCTTGCTATCAAACGGTCTGGCCCACTTTCCAAGAAAGTATACCGCATTTGTAATTACAGCCAGGGTATTAGAAGGGATTGAGCCCCGAGAAAATAATTCCTTTATCTTGCCATTTGTCTTTTCCTCGGTCCACCTGTTTATTTTCTGACGTGAACCTTCAGAATCTTTCCTAAAATCAAGATTCTCTATTTTTGCAAGATAATTTTTTTCTATTGTTTCTCCAAATTCTCCTAAAACTGGAAAATCAATTTGGATCCAAAGAGCATTTGCAGAATACAGTATGAAGTTCTTGTTTGAATTGTTTAATTCCAGGAGGAATTCATGTGTCATTTTTCTTCTGATTCTGTCATCCATTATGAAATGGAACACTGATCCTATTTCCTTTTGGGTCTTACCTCTTGCTC
The DNA here is from genome assembly GCA_035455245.1 of Nitrosopumilaceae archaeon. GTDB lineage: Archaea > Thermoproteota > Nitrososphaeria > Nitrososphaerales > Nitrosopumilaceae > UBA8516. Next base: position 3,646 of record DATIFN010000048.1, read on the forward strand.
CTTCAAACATCATCGAAATTGCACTTGAAATACTGTAAGGAGAAATGAATGCATTTACTTGAATTTCTTTTGTTAGTTTGGAAAACATTTCAAAGGAAAATTCATTGTTTAGGTATGCAAACTCTTCCAACAAATTAGAATTAGTCCAAGTCTACTTAGGTTTTATGAGAAAAAATGAAAAATCTATTTCTTGTTAACGGTTGAAGCTTGATAAATCTAGATCTTAAAATTACAAAGACCAAATTATTGCTTCCTCACGAACATCATGGCCTTTGATTGAACCAGAAAGTGATGTCATGATGAGGTATAATTAACCTGGAGGAAACTGAATATCTATGGCCAAAGCTCATGTCCGCATCCAAGGACTATTTGAAGCACATCTAACCGTAAGCGATTTGAAACATTCATTGAATTTCTATCAAAATGTTGTAGGTCTCACGCTTGCCTATGAGGTCAAAGAACGCAATGCTGCGTTCCTTTGGATAGGCAATAATGATTCTTCCAAAAAAAGGTCAATGCTTGGTCTATGGTCTTTAGGGTCTGCTCCAGTTGGAATGAATTTACATCTAGCGTTTGAGGTGACCACCAAAGACCTTTTAGGTTCACCAAAAATTTTAGCGCAACACGGAGTTAGGACCATTTCCTTTTTTGGAGAAAAAACTACTGAACCAGACGTAATAGGATGGATTCCTGCTGCATCAATTTACTTTCGCGACCCTGATGGTCATCTGCTTGAATACTTGTCCTTGCTGAACGAGAAACCCAGACCTGAAATTGGGATTGTTCCTTGGTCAAAGTGGACCGCGAAGCAAAAACAATAGACTCTGGGTGGAATTTTTCCACTAATGTTGAATCTTCAGATTGGGTGTTGAATTATTCTAAATTGTTATCTAGGTCTAACCTAATCAGCATCAACAATTTGTTAGCAATCTCTAAACCAACACACATTACCCAATCAAACCGCTTTCTTTTTTCTACCTATGAAGAAAATAATAGCTCCAACAGCTAAAATGATAATTCCGCCAAATCCAATCAAAGGCAGAATCGGACTCATGGTATACAAGACAAAATCTAGTCCTTCCATAGGGCGCATTATAGGAATTTCACTTGGGATGTTCCACCACATATTTTGAGCTAGTGCAACAAGTGAAAAACTTGCAAATGTTAAACAAGTTCCAGTTACCAAAAAGACTAGACTGAGTTTCACATGATTATTGGCTTGTACTATCCTTAAACGATTTCCGCTCTAATATTGCCACCAGTGTTGAATCTTCAGATTTGGGTTGAAATTCTTCTTAAACGCAGATTGGCTTTACAGGAACCAGACCAACAATTTCTCAGAAATCTCTAAAAAAGAAAAAAGGGGTTTCTTGAAGCATGGTTTCATGATTTTTTGCTCTAGAAATTCATTATAATAAAGCCACCTGAGACAAGCTTTTTTACGTCTATATGTTGGTCTTTTTCTTCAATAAGATCCACTTTGCATTCTTGAACCGCATCTTTCGCTCCAAAGGCCGTCGCACAAAATAGACACGCTCCTTCCAATTTGTCCTTTACCGTCTCAAACAAGCCATTTGCTATATGATCCTTTTTGGATAACTCGTGAACCCATTTTGTTCCAGTACCGTCAAAGTAAAGCTTGACTTCATCTCTTGCTTCTTTAAACTGTTTGACAGCTTCTAACGCATTCACTACTCGTCCCAAGCCTTCCGGTGTTACCACATCAGCAAACACAAACACTGCTACTTTTGTCATTATTTCACCTCCATTCCCAAAACTCTTCTTTGAGATTCTAGGATCGGAATGTCATTGGCACTCATATCACGCTTTTTTACCAGCAAATCTTTGTCAGATTCCAAATGTTCATTTCCATATGTGCGGCACCAATTATTGTTAAACACTTGATTTTTGAACCTTTGATTAATTTTAAAAAATATAGCAGTCATTAGATTATAAAAAAACATGCTTCCACAATCTTTGCAAGTACCAATTTCTTGATTTATTTGTAAAGACGTGCTTCCACACTTTGTACAAATTTTTATTTTGTCATCTATGGGCTTTTTCATTTTAAATCGCATCTTCCTTTTGAATCTTTTAGAAAAATTTTTCCAAAATTATTTTTAAATTCTTTTTGTATTTCATGACATTCAACATTGTTTATCATTCCATTTTACGGCTAACTCATCAAAGATCATCATATTGTGTTCCAAAAAATTTGATGGGAAGAATATGACACCATATTTGTCTCCAATGTGCGATATCAGATTATTTTTCTCTAAAAACCCAAAATGATGCTTTATTGTCTTATAGTCTAGATCAATCCTCTTTGCTAATTGGTTGGCATTTAGTGATTCTTTTTTTAATATCGATATTATTTTGGTTCGGTTGAAGCCCCCTTTGCTGCCTACAAAGACAAATTCTAGCAATCGTTTTGCTGAAGGATCGACTCTTTGAGGCTTGAGGAGTATTTGTTCACTCATAATCACGCATTCACAATCTGATATCTAGATATCTCAAATATAAATTCATTGTTTTTAGATATCTAGATATCTATAAATACAAACAAGGCCTTATCCTATACATGACAGATCTGTTTGTCAGAGATTTTGACCCAGAGTTGCATTCCAAGACTTCTGAGATTGCAAATAGAGATGGTCTAACTCTTGGTTCAATAGTAAATGACGCAATCGACAAATGGATAACACAAAGAGAAAGAGCGCATGTCATACACAATCTTGTTTTGTATTCAGATGAGGAATCTTTAGTTGGTATGCTCAAGACAGTAGATCAGTTAACCAAACAAAATTGGTTTCGAGCATGCTGCGGTACTAATACACATACTGGGATGCAATTTCTAAAAAAACAGGGCTGGTTTGACGGAACAGTCGAACCATATAGCCAGTTTCTTGGTGATCCTACAAGATATGCAAACAAGGTCTTTGAAAAGATTGGTAATCAGGTTGATGAAAATCAGCTCTTGGTAATGGCATTTTTAACTGGGGACATGGCATACAAAAAATCTCTAAAAAAAGCTGCATCCTTCTGTCAATGGTACGACAAAAAAGTGGCCAGAGGAATAACACAGTGCGTTGCAGATTCAAAAAACATACTTTCTGGTACTACTGAAGACATTTTGGAATTATTCAAAGCTCACGACCAAATATTTATTGTAAAACAAGATAAATTGCACAGAATACGGATAAATGATGACAACTTTTATTCCTTAATTGTTTAGAATTCTGCTTTCAATAAGTGTGGTGTCAAACTGAATGTACTAGGACCTTACTTGATTCTAAACTAAAAAAAGTTTGAACATGAAATAAGATTGTTGAATCTGAATCAGGAACGGCTCACCACCATTTTGGCTTTAAAAATTCTAAGGTCTCTATTGGACCAGGATGCCATAAAGGTCTTGTTTTAGACCCACTTTGTACCTGAAATTCTATCTAATCATGATTCAGGCCAATTCGTACCGCAGTTTTTACACTTTCCTCTCGTTCCTTTATATCGTTCTTCCCAGTACAATTCGATTTCATTGTTACATGCTGGACATTCAAGCTTTTCATGATCGTTATAATTTTGGTGTACAAGCATGTTCCCAATTTTTGAAAGAATTATCATCTTCATTTCTTAATTTTCCTTGTAATTAGTTTTAATGATATTCCAATTCTATCAAAATGTGGAGAATCTTTTCCACAATCAAGACAATGGATTTGTGGTAATGAAACATCTGCAATTCTTGAAACAAAAACTTCCAGAGAACCACAATTTGTACATAAAAATCTAAAGTCTGGATATTTTCTAGTCATGTGTTGATCTACCATTTCCTCATGCTACACACATTTTATTGACAACTTTGACGTAGATGCAATTTTTGCTTTTTTTCATCCACCACAATAGGCTGTCGCTATTATTTTTTTTCTTTTGTTTGACCATTTTTTGTAACAACAAATTTACGGTTTCAATTTTTTTCATGCAACTCATTAGGACAATTTACTTTTAATACTTGTTCCAAATTGCATCCAAATTTTTTTGCAAGATCTTCAAAGAATTAACTTTTTGATTTTAAGCTGAATGTGGGATTAATTTGGATATGAAGTGGAAATATGACTATAAAGCATCCGGGCCACCTTTTGTCAATGACAAAAACAAAACTAGTCAAACTAACTATGACTGTAATGGTTTTAGTTCTGTCACTTTCAATAGTGGCACAAAACCATGCAACAGCATTGGTAGACAACAGCTTGACCCAGCGACTGATAAACACAAACCTTCCGGCCACTCTGCCTTTAACCAAAGGCTTTGTCAACGGTTATGAAGTGTTTTACATCTCGACTGAAGCCTCAGACAAGGACCTTGCAGACAATCTAACAAAGTTAACAGGTTCAAGAGTAGTCTATGCACCTTCTTTGCAGCGCAGCCCACCTCAGTCCCTTGCCAACATCTATGCGTTTAAGAATGGAATTGCAGGGACAGGGCCTCTTGGATTTCAGCCAAATGTAGCAGACTCACAACCAGGGGATGCAAAGTACAGCCCATTGTGGAAAGTTAACGTAGTGGAATGGAAATCAGGTACGACACCTAAGGTGCTCAAATCCGAGGCTGATATCCTTGCTGCGATTAAGAATGGCCGATTGGCTATCACTCCAACAAACCTTGTTGTAAACTGTCCATTTGTACAATGGCATGGTGGGTCACTTAAGGTAAGAAGTAGCCAGACTCTCAATGAAAGCACACCATACGGCGGAGGACAGGTATTGAACATCAATACACAAAAGATGCAAGTAACATTTGTTGGCCACCGAGGATTTGCTCCTGATGGTTCCACAATCTACTATATCGCAACAGATGCTTCTGTTAAGGATGTAGCAGATGCATTGGGCGTGATCTATGCACCAAAGACTGGTTCAACATTAAAGACTGCAGCATCGTCTGATTTGTACGTCTTTACAAATGGAATCAAGGGAACCGGACCGTTAGGATTTCAGGTAAGCATTGCTTCCACCAATGTGGGTGGGACCTATTACAGTCCGCTTTGGAGAATACAAGCAACAACATGGGGTGATGCATCTCAAGCAAAGTTTCTAACGGATACGTTAGATATTACCTCTGCAGGATCTGATGGAAAACTTCAGACTCAAATTGCAGGGGCAATAGTCAACTGCCCATTCGTTAGGGTATAGAAAATTTACCGCCTGGAAGATTAGAACACTTCCAGGCGGTAACCCTTTTTTTTTAATTCAAGTATCAAAAAAGAAAATTTACTCTAATGTGGATACGATTTGGACATGATCTGGAAAACTGGTTTAATACAAAATCAAAGCAAAGGAATCAATGAAAACCAAAATGATATCGGAATTAGTTGATACAAACTGCTCATCCGACTTCAAAAAACAAATCTCAAATTACATGTCTAAAAATATGATAAAGGAGGTTAAAACTGGTCCAGAATCGGCAAAAGGGCGGGTTGATCTTCCAACAAAAAGACTGTTATCATATCTATTTACAGGAACAAAGGGTGGCCCTAACAGAATCAGAATTTTGCTTTCTCTAGCTGAAAGGCCTCTGAATACTCATCAGCTTGCAAAAGAACTAGGGCTTGATTACAAAGCAATTCAACACCACATAGGGGTTCTTGAGAAAAATAACATGATTACACGTTTTGGAGAGCGATACGGTACAATCTTCATGCTATCAAATTTTTTGGAATTTAATATCGAAGCGTTCAACGAAATAATTGCAAAATTGAAAATTTGAATCTAGTGAGAAATTTTTCTATATGGAACCATTAATGACAGCAAGTACAATCGTCTCGGGTGTAAACATGATTGTATTGGGAATTATGATATCAATCTTTTTCAAGATTTATTCAAAAACAAAGGCCCAACTCCCATTAGGATTGATAATTTTTGCAGGATTTTTGGTTCTACATAATGTGTTAGGTGTTGTTGCGTATTTTTCTATGACGGAACTTTATTCAATGGCACTCCTACCATACCTTTTGGGGGTTCATTCCGCAGAACTTGTAGGACTGTTAATCTTCCTTAAAATAACATTGGATTAGATGTGCAGGTAATTTTGAAATATCATCAAAACTAATTACAAGAAAAAATATGAAATGAATTATTTGTTTAGATTAACAGAATATTTGTAGGTCAAGGTATTATGGGTCAAGAGCGTGTTGTCTTGATTGTGGTAATAATTGGCCAGAATCTTAAGATCTTCATCTACCAAGAAGTACGGCCTATAATCTAGTTCAAGGTGTTAGAATCAACCGCGAATAATCTTATCTGCAGTTATGGTAGCTAAAGCCATTACTGTCATTTGGGGATTTACTCCTAACGAGGTCGGGAAGACACTAGCATCTGACACGTACAAGTTTTCTATTTCATGGCTTTGACAATACGAATTTACTACAGAATTTTCTGGATCTTCTCCCATTCGGTTGCCTCCCTGAGGATGAGCTGAGTTTAGGAGAATTGTCCCAAATCCAGCACCACGATTGTCGATGAGTCTAAGGTCATCTAGTCCATGAAGGACAGTTTTTTTCATGTGTCCTGATATTACTCTTTTTGCTCCAACCCTAAAGAAAATCCTTGTAGCCTCTTTCAATCCGTCTATCATCTTCATCTGGTCGATTTTTCCAAGTTCGTAATTAACAACTGCATCTTTACTCCAGTTTAACTCGACACTCCCATTTGGTTCGTCATGGACCAGAATGCCTGCCATTGAATAGTGATCATAGTCCTCAAGATATTTTTTATTCTCCTCACCAAAACCTGGCATTGTGATTGACATCTGTGAAGGCGGAACAAACACGGATTCTATCATGTAACCTGGTTTGCCAGTTTTCCTTACGCTAAATTGATCACAATAACACGCCATGGATAGTCCGTCATCACCATTAATTTTCTGGTCAAATTTGGCAATAATCGTGGATGATGGATGAAGACTAAGATGCTTTCCCACCTGCTTGTTGTTTCCTTCAATATTATTTTGAAGAAGAAGTTCTGATGATCCTACCGGTCCGGCTGAAATAATTACGATTTTGGAATTTACTGTGAGTGTTTTGGATCTTTTTTCTGAATGGTCATAGAATTTTCCCTTGACTCCAACCGCTTTTTTTCCATTAATTATGATTTTGGATGCTTTGCAGTTTGCAAATATCCTGACTTTCTCAGTCTTTGCCCTCTGTAAGAATGCAAGAAGTGCATTTTGTTTTCCTTCTCCTGGAACATATGCCTTATCCATCCAATCGCATGAATAACCAAGTCCCTCGCATCCCTGTTTGAATATCTCATGCGACAATCCAGCGTAATCGGGAGTTATCTTTCGTCGATTGATTGCCTTTCCAATCCTTTGATAGGCATCAGCCATTTCCTCCTCGGTAATACGGATTCCAAACGCGGATTTCCAAAATGAGAACACTGGTTTGGGAATTTCAAAACAAATTCCATAGTTTATCATTGTAGATCCACCAATGCACTCGCCTTGTGCAATGTTAATGGCAAAATTCTTTGAGATGAAGATTCCCTTGTTCTTCCATAATTTTGCAAGGTTTTCCTCATTCTCTTTTTTCATAAACTCCATGTCGTAATATCCTCCCTTTTCCATCATCACAACATCAAAATCGTTT